>JAKQKW010000398.1 GCA_029560455.1 Candidatus Rifleibacteriota bacterium | reverse complement strand
GGCGATTTTCTGCAACGGCAGAAAGGTTTATAAGGGTGCAGAAGCCTTCTGGCGCAAGTGAAATGCGGCTGAGAGCCGCAGAAACCAGTTCAGGGAAGCCCGGTTTTGCTGCCGGGTCATTGTGAAGGCAGGCGACTATTTTCGGACTCTTACTGGTAAATAGCTTTTCCAGACCGTTAAAATCAACTGCGGTTGACTGGCTTTGGGTTGCAGCCTTAACCAGTTCTGTTCTTGCCGTCGCATCGGTTTTTTCTGAGAGCGATATTGCGAGGCTGAAGCTTTCGAGATCAGGGGCAAAATAATTGTCGGCGCCGTCAAGAACGCCAGGAATGCGGAAGTCATTGTCGCTTAGCAGACTGAGTCGTCGCCCGACCTGACTCATGCTGCCGATCAGGCTGTTGCGGATACCCTTCTGCCGGTCAGCCCAGACTGGAAAAACCAGCTGAAAGCCTTGCCATCTGATTCCGTCACCACGGGTACTGGTGAAAGCTTCTCTGAAAGAGGCGGAAGCCCCGGCAAACCCGGACGTGCAGAAAACGATGAGATTGCGGGCAGGCGTTTCGACGAGCAGGCCACGGCGTCTGGCGACTGTTTCTATTGACAGGGGGCTGGCATTGACCGGAGTGATGAGTTCACTGCTTTCCGGGGGAGGCGGGTTCAGTTGCTGGCCGGTGGCCGGCAGAACCAGAAAAAGGGTGAACACCAGCAGAAGCGCCGAAAGGATGTGTCGCATTCAGGGTCCTCCGTTTTTATTTCGCTCTTATCTTAGCTCAGAATAAATCTCTGCTGCAAGCGCCAAAAATAAAGGGCAATTTGCTGAAAAGTTTTTGGCGGTACGCTAGAATGATTCTTATCAAAATCGAGAGGTAAACAAATGCTCAATAGAGTTGCGTTAAGGCTCTACGCTGTGTTTTGTCTGGTTTTTCTGGTTTTTGGCAGCCTTGCTGCCGCCGAAAACCTTGACCTGACAACCGCTTTTTCAGTGACCGGTGACCTGCAGCCCACCGACTGGCGCCTGCAGCTTGAATTCAGTTCTCCGGTATCATCACTGGAAGTTTCAAAGAAGGTTAAATGTCGCTTTAACAATGCTGCAATGAATTTTCGCATTGTCAATGCGCAGAAGCTTGACGAAAAAGAAGCCGGGCAACCGCTGCCTTCAGAACGTCAGGTTTTTATCATCGCCCCTGAAAAGGCCGGTGATGCGACCGGAACTGTCGAAATTACCATTGGTAAAGGCCTGCAGTCTGCTGACAAAAAGAGCAATCTTGCTGCTGACACGCTTTTGAACGTAAAAACCCGCAAGGCGATTCGTATGACTGGCGGCGAAGCATATTTTGACAGCATCGAAGACAAAGGGGTCATGATCGACCTGACCGAAAATGTCAAAGATTATCAGCTGAAAAAGCATATTCGGGTGTTTCCTTCAGTTGGCTATTTCAAGGTTGACCGGCAGTATTACAGCAACCGCCACTGCTATAAAATCATCGGTAAATTCGTCACCGGCCGCAAATATGAAGTAAAACTCGCCGGCGGAGCCGTCGAAGGTGAGAATCAGCTTCTCGACAACGGCAGAGTCGAATTCGTCAGCCGTGGCCCAAGCCCGCAGATAAGCTTTACTGCTGACCGTTCGGTTCTTGAACTGCGCAGTCGCCAGATGGTGCCGCTCAATTTTACCAGTGTTGGCGATTTTAAGGCCCAGTTGATGCGGGTGCCGGCATTCTTCGGTCCGGCTCTCGATTCATTGACAGCTTTTGCCGAAGTTGAAGAAAAACGCCCGGTCGATTCCTCGGCCATGCGTCTTGCCGGTGACAAGGAAACGGCAATTCGCAAAAATGCCGCCGAAATCGACAATCTGATGGTGAAGTTCGTTAAGCAGCATGAGCAGCTTAAGACTTTGTCTGCCGACAATGCCTGGGCCGATCTGCGTAACTTTCTCGAACCGGTTTTTTCTTCTGACAGTCAGGCTTTCATGGGTTCAGACAACCCTGACATGGAATATCACTTTTCACTGCCCCTCGATTACCGCCCTGAGCCAGAAAAAGGTGGTTCGGTAATCGTTAAGGTCAGCGAAACCAAAACCGAAGAGGGCCAGAGCGCCGCTCGTCTCTTTCAGATTACCGATTATGCAATTACTTATAAGTTCAGCCGGCGCGAGCTGCTGCTGTGGCTGACCTCGATCGAAACCGGCCGCCCGGTTGCCGATGTGCCGGTCATGCTTCTCACCAATGACGGCCGTTCCTATCTTTCAGGTCGCACTTCGCACGAAGGTATTCTCAAGGTCAATGAAGAAACCGAATATCCCTTCGTTATCTGCAAGGATGCCGGCCCCGAAACCGGTAAAGCGAAATTTCTCATTTCCGACCTGGTTATTGCCGCCGCTGCCGGTGGTAATGACAGCTGTTTTATCAAACTCAACAGCAACCGGTTTTCGTCTTCTGCGGTTTACCAGAGCGCTCCTGACCGGCTGCTGAAGCTTTCAAAACTTGGCCACATATTTACTGAACGCGGTGTTTACCGCCCCGGCGAAACGGTTTACTGGAAAGCGACCGCCCGTGAATATCTCGATAAAAGCATCGTTTCGCCCGCCGGAATGCTTGTGGAAGCCAATATCGTCAATCCCCGTGGCGAAAACATTTTTACCGGCGAGTTCACCCTCAATGAATTCGGCACCTGCTCGGGCAGCTTTGAAGTCAAGTCTCATATGCCGCTCGGACAATACAATCTGACCATAATTCCGAAGACCAGCGACGAGGACGAGCCCGAAGAAAAGCTTGATCCGCGCTGGAATTTCCTGATGAACCGTTCAGGCACCAACCCTGCGTCTCAGAACAACAACTCATCTGAAGAAAATCAGGATGAACCGTCGATTCCGACGCTTGCGGCAACCGGATTCCAGGTTCAGGAATTCGAACCGCCGCGCCATTTTGTCGAACTCAAAATGAGCACTGAGAAGCGGAAGATCAGGCAGATCGTCGGTAAAGATGCCGAGCAGCTTTTCGTTAACTGCAAGGTCGCCAGCCGCTACTATACCGGCGGCCCGCTGCGCCATGCAAAAGTCCAGTGGACAGCGCATCTCACCGAAAACTGGTCTGTTGTTAAGCAGTTTCCGATGTTTCAGTTCGGCAGCAATGACAGTCAGAAAGAACTAATCGAGGCTGGTAATTCGGTTCTCGATAAAGACGGTTTTCTTACCGTTTCGCTGCCGGTTTCAAACGCGGTTCTGAGCGGCCTGAATTCAATCGAAATCACGGCTACCGTTCTCGATATCGATGGCCGGCCGGCTACCTGTGTCGATTCATTTTCGCCCGAGCCGGTGGTTCGTGTTGGCATTATGAAACTTCCCAGCGGTCTTACTCAGGGTCAGGAACTCCCCCTGCAGGTTATTGCGGTCGACAAAAATGCCAACAAGATCACTCAGGGTGATGTTCAGCTTGAGATAATGCGCAAACGCTATATCTATACCCAGAAGCGTGATGCTTCGGGTGGAATCTTCTATAACTGGAGCAGCGGCTGGGTACGCCACCATGTGGCGCGTCAGAGTCTTAAAGACGGTATTGCCACTTTCGATCTGGTGCTGCCCGAAGGCGGCGATTACATGCTGCGGGCAACCTATGGCACCGGCAGTGAAGAGTCGGTTGCTGCCTACAGCTTTGTCGTCGATTATTCATACGATTCTTATGCCGATTATAACGGGCAAAGCCGCACCCGCAGCGAAAATGAAGTGCTGCTGATGCCCGACAGTTCATATGTGGCTGTTAATCAAAAGGTCCGGGTCAGGTATTCGCTGCCACGGCCCTGTGAATATGCTCTGATGACTGTTGAATCTGATGAAATCCTCAGTGCCCGGGTCGTCAAACTCGACCGGCCGCAGGGTGAATTCATCGAAACCATGACCGAAAACTGTCGCCCGAACGTTCACATTGGGCTGCTGGCTCCGGCTTCCAGAAACGGGTTCCCGATCTATGCCAGCCAGGTTGATTCTGATTATCCCAGAACCTACTTTGGCTTTACCCGCATCAAGGTTCAGAATACGGTCGCAGCAATCAATGTTGCGATTGCCCCGGAACAGCAGAACGAACTCACTGCGCTCCCCGGTGCCATGCAGAAGCTCGACTTTGTCGTGACCGATAAAGACGGCAAACCGGCTGTGGCCGAAGTGGCGATCTGCGTCGTCGATGAAGCGATTTTGTCGCTGACCGGCTATCGAACTCCAGATTTGAGCGGCCTTACCGATTTCCTTCTGCCGTTGTGTGTTTTTACAGGTGACCTGCGCACTTCGCTGATCACCCAGGATCTGTTCAAGCTTATTTCGACCAGAGCTCTCACCGGCGGTGACCAGGGCGCCGGTACCATAGCCACAGATCTCGACGCGCGCAAGGATTTCAGGCCGGTTGCGTTCTGGAATCCGGCAATGACTCCTGATGCCAATGGCCGGATCAGCATTGAGTTTAAATTGCCCGACAGCATGACTTCATACCGCATTTATGCGGTTGCAGTCGATAAGACTACCGGCTTTGGCTCGAAAGACCGACAGCTCAAGGTCAGTCGCGATTTCTATATCGAACCCGGTCTGCCGTTCTTCCTGACCGTTGGCGACAAGGCAGTTTTTCCGGTTGCCATGCACAACAAGACTGCTCAGGCAGGCTCTGCCGAACTCAGAGTCGCCGAAGCTAAAAATGTCCTCGCTGCAGTTGAATCGGCTAAAATTGATCTGCCACCGATGATTACCGGCAGGGCAAGAGTGAAACTTGAAGCCGACAACGGCGCCGGCGAAGCCAATATTCTGCTTGCCGGCCAGATGAACGGCCTGAGCGACGCGATTGAAAGAAAGTTCCCGGTGAATACTGCGGCAACGGTTTTGAACCGCCAGTTGTCGGGTTCGTTTACCAAAGAACAGTCTTTCCGGCCCGATGTTCCGGAATATGTTGCATCGATGACCAGCAGCGAAACCGAGGGGGCTTTGAGTGCCCGCCTGAATCTGTCTCTCAGCCCGTTTGCCCGGTTGTCGCCGGCGCTGAAGTATCTGATGCATTACCCATACGGTTGTCTCGAACAGACCAGTTCGGCGATCATTCCGCTTGCCGCCATGCGTGGTCTGATCAAAGATGGTCGCCTGCCTGGTTACAGTCTTGAGCAGGTCGATAAATTCCTCGACAAGGGCTTTTCGCATCTTCTCAAGATGCAGCGCAGCTCAGGCGGTTTCAGCTACTGGACTTCAGAACGTGAAGATTCATGGTGGGGCAGTCAGTATGCGGTTCTTGCTCTGACCGTCGCTGACCGGGCCGGTTATCCGATCGATCGTGACAGTCTGGAGAAGAGTCTCGATTATCTTAGCCGCACTCTGTTCGCATCGAACAATAACAGTCGTTTCGAACATGGCATCATGGCCCTGTCAGCGGTAAATCTTGCCCTGAATAAAAAACTGAAATCTGCCGACCTCGATACACTGAAGAAAAGATTCAGTCAGACGACCGAAGAAAGCAGTCCGCTGTTGCTCTGGGCCGAAGCTCTCTGCGGCGATACTCCCATTGAAGAGCTTGCTGGGCGTGCTTCTCAGCTGAAACCGTCACTGCGGTCGATCAGCCGCGGCTGGTATTACACTTCGACCCGGCATGACGCGTTCAATCTTCTGGCGCTGCTGGCCGTTAACGCTGACCGCAAGAAATCAGATGATTTCGCCGGCAGAATTCTGGCCTCGCTTTCAGAAAAGGGCTACTGGAATTCTACAGCCGACACCGGTATTGCTCTGTTTGCACTGTCAGAATACTTCCAGAGCCTGAAAGCCGGCAATGAGTCTGAGCTTGAAGTGACTCTGACTACCGGTGCCGGTTCAAAGGCTGTCAGGGTCGACAAAAACGGCGTTTCTCTCGATCTGACAAAAGATGAACTGCTGGCTGGCAGCGGTGTGAAAATGGTTTCGAGCGGCAACTCTCTGATCAGCTGGAGTTTCGAATACGCCTATCCTGATCTTGTGTCTCGTTCAGAACCGGTAAATAACGGTTTTACGGTTGAAAAGACCTTTGAAAATCTCAACGGTAAAAAGGAAATTCGCGTTGGTGACCTGGTGAAAGTCACGGTGGTTTTCGAAGATCAGATTCGCAAAGATGGCGACTGGGCCTCTTATCGTAACTTCGCCCTTGAAGACCCGATTCCGGCCGGTTTCACCGCTGTTAACAGTTCGTTGAAGAACGATGCGCTGCCGAGTGATGCCACCAGTGAAGATGACGAATACTACTGTGACTATGTTGACGATGCCTACACCTTCTACGCCAATCATCAGGAGCTGCGTAAAGATCGTCTGCTGGCTTTCAAGAACCACTTCTGGTCTGGCAGATTCAGGCTGGTTTATTATCTGCGGGCCATCTGTGAGGGCAGTTTCAAAATGAAACCGACTCAGGTGAGTCTGATGTATAACCCTGAAATTAATGGTATGAGCACGCCGGCGACGGTTCAGATACTGGCGGCTGAATAAAACAACCTGCCGGCGCCATCGACACCGATGGCGCCGGTTTTCTTAAACGTTCAGTGATTATGAGTTCTTTCTTTGCACGTCTGATAAAAAAAATCCCTGCGAAAAGACTTGTGGTGGCAGGGTTTCTGCTGGCAATAATTGCAGGGCTTCTCTGGCATTTCCGCTGCAATCTGCTGCCATATTTCTGCGACGATCCTTTGCCGCTGATCGAACGCCACTTTGCGCGCGGCGGCGCTTTCACCGACCGTCACGGTAAAATTCTCAGGGTTTTTGCCGATGGACGAGGCGATTTTTCGGTATACACGCCTCTGGCAAGCCACTCGTCTGAATTGGTGCAGGCGGTTCTGACGGCTGAAGACCGCAATTTCTACCGGCATCCCGGTTTTGATTTTTTTGCAATTCTGCGCGCTGCCTGGCAGAATCTGACCAGCAAACGTGTTATTTCCGGCGCTTCAACAATTTCGCAGCAGCTGATTCGGGTTGTCGACCCGCGCCCACGCACGCTGATGACCAAAATCCGTGAATTTTTAATGGCACTTCGCCTCGAAGGTAGTTTAAGCAAAGCCCAGATACTCGAGCGCTATCTGAATGCGGTTTCGATGTTTGGTAATGTGCGCGGCATCAATATGGCCGCCCTGCTGTTGTTTGGCAAAAGTCCTGAGATGCTTAACCTGGCAGAAAGTGCGACGCTGGCGGCGGCAATTCAGGCGCCAGGTCGCCTCGACCCATTTTCGTCAAAAGGTAATGCCAGATTGCTCAATCGCCGCAACTGGGTGCTCGGTGAAATGCGGCGCATCGGGATTGTTGAAGATAATTCCTTCACCAGCGCAAGGAAACTGGCAATCCCGTCATGGCGTCGTCAGCGACCGTTCAATGCTCCGCATTTTTGCGACCTGGTGCTCGCACAAAATATTTCGATAAGCGGAACCCGGAAGACAACGATCGACATGACCCTCCAGAATTTTCTCGTCAGCACGCTCAAATCACATCTGCCCCGGCTGATGAAAGGCGGAGCGCAACAGGCTGGCGGTATGATTGTCGACAGCGCAACACTCGAAATACTTGCCATGGCTGGTTCGTGCGAATATGGACCGTTGGCCGCCGGTTTTAACAACGTCTGCGTTGCCAGTCGTTCGGGCGGCTCGATTCTAAAACCATTTCTTTATGCGCTGGCACTAGAAAACGGCTATTTCCCGTCTTATGTGATACCTGACACAATGCAGACTTTCAAAACGCCACAGGGTGAATATCAGCCAGCCAATGCTGACCGCAGATCGTATGGCCCGGTGACAATCAGATCCGCTCTGGGCAACAGTCTCAATATCTCGGCGGTCAAGATGCTCAATCTGCTCGGTATCAGCAATTTTTGCCGGATGCTTGTCGAGCTTGGCCTGGTAAGCGATAAGCCCGGTGCAGCCGAATTTTATGGCCTTGGGCTGGCGATTGGCAATCCGGAGCTGCGTATGCTCGATCTGGTGCGGGCTTACGGAATTTTTGCAAATCAGGGCAATCTCAGAAGTCTGAAGTTCTTTCCAGACCAGCCACAGAGCAGTTCTTCGATAATTTCGCCCCGCACCGCCTATATGATTTTTGACATCATGGCCGACCCTTCAGCACGTCTGTTCACCTTCGGTAATCCGGCATTTTTCAAAACCCGCAGCATGACAGGGCTTAAAACCGGAACCAGCACAGAATACCGTGACTGCTGGCTGGTTGCGGTTAATTCCAGATTTATCATGGCCTTATGGGTCGGCAATTTTTCTGGTGCACCTACCCGCGCGCTAAGTGGTGCGACAGCCTGTGGGCCGATTTTTCACGATATCAACGACTACCTCGAGACCAGGTATCAACCATCGCCGGTTTCGGCCCCCGATGGAATCATACGGCGCGCTGTATGCTCGATTTCGGGCCAGCTGCCAGGGCCAAACTGTTTTATGACCGGTTACGAGATTTTTGCCGAAGATGGGAATCTGCCTGAAATCTGCGCGTTTCATCGTTCGGCCGGTGAAGGACATGACCTGCCGGCTGATTATGCCAGCTGGCTCAGATATCGTCGGCAATTTCTCGATGTTGACCCTTTCAGGTTGGCTGATCAGGCAGAAACAGCTGATCCATGGGTGATTAAAGGACTTGGATCACTCGAACAAAGATTGCAAGTTGCCTCTGAAAGCATTAATCAGACAAAAAAAACGGGAGTGGTGCGTGATATAGGTATCAAAATTGTGTCTCCGCATGATGGTGACCGTTATGTCATGTCTGCCAGCCACGAAAATTATGCCCTGTTGCGTGCGATTCCTTCTGAGCCAGTGTCAGAAATTATCTGGTTGATAAACGGCATCGAGTTTATCAGAACTCCACCGCCGTATGAAGCATACTGGCCACTTGCCAAAGGGGTGTTTCGCATCACAGCCCTTACCGAAAGCGAGATTGCCGCAGAAGTCGAGATTCAGGTCGAGCATTAAAGATTGTTGTCGCAATCTGGGAATACATGGTATTCTCAACTTATGCGACATAACAGAATGCTTGTAACAATCTTCGCTCTGATACTGGCAGCCATTTGTTGCGGTCAGTCTCTGCATGCTTGCAGTCTTGCTCTGCACGACTGGAAACTGATCTTTTACCGCAAGATTCCGACTCCTGTTTCATTTTTCCCCCTGTCAGAGCTCGATGTCGCGGCAACCCGGCTTGAGCAGGCCCCATTTGCCAAAGTTTTCTGGGTTGGTTCACATAATTTTGCCAGCGCCGTAGCTCCGGCATTTTTACCTCTTTTTACTGATAAAGCAGCCAGACTGCCATGGGCGGCCTTTGATTCGGGGCCATCATTGATGGCAATGGCCCGTGAAAACTATTGCCCCGGGGAGGGGCCGCTGATTGTGGGTTCAGACAACACTTATATAAAAATCGCGCTTTTTGCCGACCAGAATTCTTCTTCTGGCTGCATGCAGCTGGTTGTTCAGCAAACCGGGCGTATCAGAGCTGTTCATCCTGACATGAAAACTCCCTGGGCACAGGAAATCAATGGTTCAAGCTGGATTTCGCTGATTTTTTATCAGCTGCCGGTGCCGGGGAGAATCCTCTCTTTTTCCGCATACCCGGTTCAGAAAAACCGGCACAGCATTTATGAAGATCACTCTTATGTTGAAACGTTGTTGAGCCAGAGAATTCTCAAACGTCGCCCGGACCTGGTCGTTGATCCTTACAGGTTTGATTTTCCGGAGTTGCCAGAATGAGAAGATGTAAAAATATTTTGCGGCTGTTAAGTTTTTTTGTCTTTGCCGTACCCCTGCTGGTTACGGGCGAAACTTTCCGGGCGGTTGATTTTGAACGACTTCTGCAGAAACATCCACTGATGCGGAAATATGATCCTGAAACCGGGCGGTTTAAAGAGACGAAAAGCGAAATTATACCTGTTGAGAAATTGCAGGAAAGGGTTGCATCGATTTCTGCCGAGATTGCCGCCAGTGAGAGAGAAAAATCTGATCTGGTGCTCAGAACGATGAATTCAAACGAGTCTGCGGCTGAAAATCTGGCCTGGGAAAAGATCGGCCAGATTGATCGCAGGCTTTCAGAGCTTAAAGAACGACTTAAGGCAGAACAGTCGCTGCTTGAAGACAAGGGTGTGCCCGGGTATGACAAGCTTCTTGAGATCGCCGGTCAGATTTATCATGAAACGGTTCTGCCTGAGATTGCGACCGGTTGTGTGCTTCTCAACAAGCTTCCCAGGTTTGCTGCAGCACTGCCTTGGCCAGCAGACAACGATCTGCGACGGTTCTTTTTCAGCCGTAAAGCTGAAATTCTCGAAAGCTACCTGACACAGGCCGGAAAAATTGCTCTGATGTTTGAAAAAACCGATCGGCCAATTCTGTATTCTGCCGACAGAGAGGTTTCTGATGCGAAAAAACACTGATTTATATGTTTTAATGCTGCTGTTTGTGGCAGTAATTGCTTTGCCTACCTCTGCCACCCCGGCTGGAATTGCAACCATAGACCTTAGTATGGCTGTCAGCCTTCACCCGCGCATGTCTTTGTTTGATTTTGACCGCATGGGTTTTTTCAAGGTCGAGCCGGGTCTGACCCGTGAGGCCTTCGACGAGGCCGTCGCCAGACTGAAAAATTCGACTGCGGCAGCAACGGCTCTTGAGGGTCTACAGCACCTTCAGCAACAGCTTACCGAACTCGACCGGCGTAAATCAGTTCAGATTGCACTTTTTTCATCAGCGATTCCGGCTGAGCGTGAAACTGCTCAAAAAGAACTGGAAATAATCTCTGCTGAAGAAGACCGCCTGCGTGGTTTGATCGCTGACAGTGAACATGCTGCCGCCTGCCCCGATCTCACGGACCCGGCAACTACCCGTAAGTATCTGGCTGAAATCGAAGTCGAAATTCTTGCTGCAGTCAGGAAGGTCGCTGCTGAAGAACGTTTTGATGCGGTTCTTAATACAACGGTGCCGGTGCCTTACGGGTATCCGGTGCGTTATCAGGCCGGTGAAATGTTCGGACAGGGCATTCCTGGTATTAATTTTTCTCTGTTTTACGCCTTTCTGGCGAAGGAACATCTGGCTCACCCTTCTGATTCTGCGCCGCCTTCACGCGAACTTATCAACTGGCTTGAACTGACACGTTTCCCTGATGCGGTTAATCTTTTGCCAATCAGGCCTTACCCTCTGGTTCTTTCGGGCGGGGAGTGCATTTTAGCCCGGGTTATGAAGATGGTTTATGAAAACCACAAGGTTGATCCTGAAGTATTTAAGGTTGTTGAATCGGTCATTCACAAAATTGACGAAATGGATCGGCCTGAAAAAAAGCAGAACGGTCAATAAACAGCGGCTTTCTGCCGCTGGCATCTAAATTGCGTATATCCTTCCGGGAGATTATCTGTTTATGAACTCTCAGATACTTAAAAAACGGGTAGCAGGCTTTACCCTCATCGAGATAATGGTTGCCAGTGCCGTGTTCTCGCTGTTCACGGCCGGGCTTTTTGCTTTTTATCGCATGGGTAGCAACATGTTTCTGACAGGCAGCTGGAAGCTGACCCGACAGAAGGAAGCCGAAAGATTTCTGTCCATACTCAAGGAGCGTATAGAGCAGGCAGCGAATGCCACTTCGATCAATCCGACAGCAGCAAACCAGATTACAGTTGCAAAATGCCCTTTTCTGACTCTCAATAATAATACGCAGATTGCCAATATCACATCAAATCGCCGGATTATGGTATTTACAGTTGCCAAGCCGGACACGACATATCTGAATGCTGCCAACAAGGGCGTTGTTGTTTACCATTGTCTGATGGGAGTTCCGGCAGAAAAAAATCTTTACACTCTGCACCTGCACGCCAATACACAGGATGTCGCATTTGGCGGTGTTGATTATTTCAACACTACAGCCAATTTTAAGCCAAATCCCGGTACTTTTCCCAATTTCAATACCCGTTTTGGCAACAGTCCTCAGAACTTCGGTCTCGGAACCGTGCCTTACACCTATAAACTTTCTGATGTCGCTTCAGCGACAATTTCATGGGGGCTTGCCGATCCAGGTGCCGCCGCTGCCGGTGGCGAAACCGACAAGGTGGTTGGCATTAAAATCCGCCTGCAGAACCCAAGACATCCCGAGACTATTGTTGATCACGGGGTTCAGGCAAAACTCGATATGGCTGTTCCTATGCAGTCTTTCGCTCTTGGAGGCTTCTGATGAAACACATTAACAGAAGTACCGGTATGACACTGACCGAGGTGATGCTGGCGATGGCACTTCTGGCATCAGCTTTTATTCCGATCATCGGGGTTATGGGCACGTCTATCAAAGCGACCGACAAGGACGATAGAACCATCAAGGCTGTTAATCTCTGCCAGGAAAAGCTCAATCGCGCTCTACAGTTTCCTTTTACCTCTATTTCAGTCGGCAAACATGGTGGCGCTACTGCAAAGACTCTTAACAGCAACGCTGCTGCCGGTTCGATCAATCTGGTTCTTGGGCCGGAGACGATCGATGGGGTGCAGTTTACTTCTCAACTCGACGTGTCAGATGTTCCGGTTACTTTCCAGGTGCCTACCTATGACCCATTTGCCAAGGGAGAACAACCGAATACCCCGGCAAACTGGGGCTGGAGCACTCAGAATATCAAATTTACGAATGTTTATCACAAGTATATTCTTACCGTCACCTGGCAGGACAAGGGAAGCAAGACCGACAAGTTCTACACTCTTGCTTCTCATAAGGCAAAGATCCGGAGATAACCCATGAAAAACACTGTTAATCGAAGAGGTATGGCTTTGCTTCTCGCTCTGGTCTTTGCAGTAGTGCTGCTGCAGATGGCCATTGCCTACAGCTCGATGACCCGTGGGTCGAAGCCTCAGACCGTTCAGATCGATGAGAGAATAAAACTTGATTATCTGGCACATGGTCTTACAGAACTGGCACTGCTTAAGTTTCAGCTTTATCCCGCCGATTTCTACGCCTGCTGGGAAGCCGCAAAAAAGGGTCGCCCCCAGTATCTCAGATCGTTCACCATCAATGCTCCTGAATTTACGATCAATAATTTCAGCGAGTCCAACTCGTCGTTCAACGCAGTTCCGATCAATATTCAGCTGGCCAGTATGGCTATTCTGACCAATGATAAATGGAAAACAGAAGCTCTTTTTATCCAGGCTGGCGCGGCATATACCGACCAGTATGGTCGTAATATTGCAAAAGAAGCCGTCAGGCTTGTATCACTTGAAAGAAAGCTCAATAAATAACGGGGGAAAAGAATGAATCCGGGTCTAAAGTTACGCCTGTCAGTCGCATTAACCGTTCTGCTGTTCGCTGCCTCAACTGTCGTTTTGGCCCAGCGCAGCAGAGATATTGCCTATGTCGGAAAAATCAATCTCAGGGCTGTGGTTCTCTTACACCCGGCCATGACTTCATATGATGTTGAGCGTCAGGCATTTAAAGTTGACGCAACCAAGGTGCCGCAGCAGCAGATGCAGCAGAAAGCCAGCCAGCATCAGGCGGCTCTTGATGAGCTGACCGCAACGATAAAGTCTCTTCAGGGGCGAATTCAGGAAACCCACCGGAATTATAACCGTCAGATGGAAGAAATTTCGGCCAGATACACCGATGGTATCGACCAGCTGGCAACGGGCCCGGCAGCAATCAGAAAGCAGGAATTCAGGGTTGATCAGGGCAAGGCAGAATCCGCCTATCATGCAAAGCTGACAGCTATCGGTGCCCAGCTTGCTACTGCCGAAGAAAAATATGACCGGCTGAGCCGTATTGCTTATGCGGTTGGTTTTACCGATCCCGATGAAACCCGCAAAAAATTTGCCGCTATTATCGGCGAGATTCGCCAGTATACTCAGCAGATTGCAACTCAGAAAAATGTTCAGGTGGTTTTAAACACAAGCCTGAGCAGCGTTCTCGCCAGAACACGTGAAAACATTGTGCCTCCAGATCTCGATTATGGCAGAATTTTCAGCATCCCATTCCCGAGAGAGATTGCCAACGATTCTGCAGCGGTTGGTGGCTATTATGGCAATGTCACCAGTATGGCTGCCAACTGGCTGAGTCATGGAGACAAGATTCTTGAACCTTTTAAGTCTGTAATGCTCGATAACGACGTATTTATCGGTGGTGTCGACCTGACCGCCGAAGTTCTGGCCGCGATCTTCAAGGCCTATAAAATCGATCCGAACATTGGTAACGCGGTAATTCAGTCAGTTAATCTTAACTGAGCGGGTTTTCCTCAAGAACAGGAGGGGTTTATGGTTAACAGTTACGCAAGGATCCTGAGAATGGCGGGGCTGATACTGGCAGTAATACTGCTGCTTTCACCGGCCACCTTTGCGCTTGCACCAGAATATGAGCGCAACGGTGAATGCTATCTGCTGATCGGCCAGGGGCCGACGGTCATGAAGGGGGTTTTTCGTCTGAATAACCCCGAAAAAGACAAATACTTTGACCCGTCAAAGCATCTGTTTACACCTAACAACACCTTTTCGTTCGCGGTCGACCTGAATCGCAATATTTATACCTTTACCGAAGAGGTTGAATCAGGCTTTACACTGCTCAGTTCGAAACTGAAAAGACAGGTTCTCGACGGCGTTTCGGCTGACCACTCCGACTGGGGTTATCATGCTTACTTTCATTATGATCACCGCAGCTGGGGTGCAGGTTCTGCTGTATACCGCGTCGGCCCTGCCGGTCGTACAGTTCGCGGCAGTGGTTCAAGACCAAAGTCTGCCGGTCCCGGCACCTCGATTTCAACTCCGGCCGGTAACCCCCTTCCGAGCTTCTCCGGTGCATTGACCCTCAATAAATACGATGGCCGGAACTGGTATGAGATTCCTAACGGTTCCTGGTATTCAAGCTGGAAAACCGCAGGCGCTGTACATGGCTTCAGCACTTTCTACGTCGTGTTCGGCGACAAGGAAGAAGGCAAAGCCCACAACTGGAAGCTTTTCACCTGGACTCCCAACAACCCGAACCTCGATGCGCCTGTTTACGCCAACACAGTGGGCAAAGTCGTCGCCACTTCTTACGACAAAAAGATCACCCGCCAGATCTTTGCCGGCTGTCTGGACGGTTGCGGTGGTGCCAGCGGTTCAGGCAGCGGCGTCGCTGATGAAATGACCAACGACCTGGCTTTCATGCCGCCGATTAAAGCTCAGCCATCGCGCACTTACTTTTATTCGCGCCCTAAATATCAATCAGGGGCCGAAATAACTCTCAACGGGGCAAATTATGTTCCGGCCGCCGGTAACCCCCTCATCGGCTTGCCAGACAATACCGATACCCTCTGGATCGGCGTTTCGATGCGCAATGTCAATTCTGATTATGTTTATACGCTTGGCACTTCTGTTATCAAAGACTGGTATAAACAGGCCACCGGCGTAAATGCTCCGGCCATGAATATTTCTGCCGTTGCCGTGTCAAACCAGTGGAACCAGGAAGGCGGCATCGTTTTTGCCTATGACCAGGGCGGTAAGATGGTCTACAAATTTGAGCGCAAGGAAAAATCAGGCTCACCGATTTCCAAGGAACGCTACCAGGCGATTCCGGTCAGTGGCATTTTGAGTGCTATCGGCGCCAAACCCAACAGTGTTATTGATGATATCAAGGCCGATGGTTTTGGTAACATGTATTTCGCCATGAGTCACCCGGCCAAAAGCCCGAGTGATTTTGACCCGCGCTCGACCTTTGACCCGAATGAAGCCATTTATCTGCATAAGGGTTCGAAATATGATGATAATGGCACATGGAAATGGCCCGGTTTTCTTATATTTAAACAGGGTTACGGCAAAGTCGTTTTTCAGAGCCGCTACGGTAAGACCCGCGAGATTGGGCGCAAAGACTTTGCTGTTCGTTATTACAATGTTCCGTTCAATATGCGGGCTGAAGGTACTGAAGAGCTTATGGCCAAGGGCCTGAGCCAGGCAACCAAGATTCTTGCCAGCTGGTCAGCCGTAATCGGTAACAACAACAACAAATGGGATGCGGGTGACTACAACATCGGCACCGCCGGTGCTCCCGGTTTCTATGAATATACATACTCTGACCCCGGCATGTGCCGACTCTCGGTTATTAACGTGCCTACCCCCGATCAGGTTATCAGTCTTGCCGGTAAGAAGTCGTTTCTCGATATCGTCGGCCCCTATCTCAACATGATTCCGCCGCACAATGAGCTGGCCCGGTCGACTGCTCAGAATGTCGGTCTGATTAACCCGATGCCCTCTTCGCTCGCTCCTGACCAGCTTTACTTCTTCATGGTTGAAAACTACCCGCTGGCAAATGGCACCCAGGACCCGACAGACCTCGAAGCGTCGCCAGACTGGGATAAAGATGGCAAGCACGGCGGTTTCATCACTTCGCTCGTCAATCCTGAGACTTCGACCAAGGGTGGTAAGGTTTTCTATCGCTGGAGAACCTGGCTCGTCGAAGACCTCTATGGCAACCCGGTATGTAAGGCCCTCGAGCCCAAACCACCGACCAATACCAGTACCGGCATGTACAACTATCATTATTTCTATTCACCGGTGCCCGGTAAATATATCCTGACCTGTCAGGTCCTCTACGACTGGTATGACTACGATCTGCTCGCCTTCGGCAGTACCATCGACGATCTGCCTTCGGTTCTCAGAAAAGGCGAAAAGGCCCTGCCGGTCAAAGCAGGCAGCTATGAACAGTATTCCAGCGTTGACGCCCTCAATGCCATCATGCTGAAGCCCGAATTCAAGTTCATGGTTGCTTCTGCTTCGAGCTATCTCAACCAGATTCTTGAAGGCGGCGATACGACTTTTGCCATGGTTCCGATCGTGGTTTCGGGCAGTGTGCCGCCGCAGTCGAATACTCTTGAAACCGCAAGAATTCAGCGCTGCGATGTTGTTCCATCTCTTGAATCAGGTGCCAAGGCATATCTGAAAAATAACACATACTGGCACCCGCAGACCGGCGCTCAGCCAACCGGCGGTTTCCATGGTCTCGAAGCCGGCAAAGCCTATTACTGGAGAATGGACGTTGCTTCGCAGACAAACCTGTTCTTCGATATTTCAAAATCTAACGACACCAATCCTGCTTCGAATAACTACAACTATGTTGCCGCCAAGCTGCTCGAAAACAAGGGTCTGAATCCTGACGGTACCGAGAAAAATCCGTTCTACGTCAACCGCAAACCTGAATTCCAGTTTATGAACAAGGTTGGCGACGTGCGCTGGGCTGCAAACAGCAAGATTCGCGTTACCGCACACCTTGAATACAAGGTTCCCAAAGCTGGTGGCGGCTACGAAGTTCAGAAGAAGTTTCTGATTCAGGACAACAGCAAGCCTGGCGAACCCATGGAAGTAACTGTCAAACCCGAAACGACGGTTTTTTCCAACAACTCACCCATCGTTACTCAGACCGGTGGTGACCTGCCACCGACCGATCCGACCGATGCCACCCTGGTAATCACCATGCGCCGCATGTTTGAGTATGACATGTACATCAAGATCTGGAACGGAACCGAATGGATCGTCAGTACTTTCATCACTCTGCCGAAAGACATGGTTCTTGAATCCAAGACCACGGTTAAGATCATCGATATGCAGCAGCCCCGCATTCTTTACTCTGAAACCAGCCCCAACAACCTGTTCGGTGAAACCGGCAACAATCTGACGGTTGGTGTTGGCCCCTCCGGAAAAGCCAATCCGTCGCAGGTGCGTCTGGCTTTCTCTGACAATAACCCCTGGGAAGCGGTTGATAGCGAGCTTGGTATCACCAACCAGGCTACCTATGATGCGAACCGCCAGCACAATGTGTCAACTCAGGCTCAGATCAACAGTCTGATTGTTTCTGGCAAGCCGAGCGCACACCTGAATCTTAAGCCGGTTTTCGCCAAACTGTTGAACCGCAAGATACGTCTGGCTTTCGAAACCTCTTCGCGTGATGCCGCCGGCAGATATCTGAAGAGCCGGGCTGGTCTGAATTTTGATACTCTCTACAGCCACTATTATACGAAAAACGCTGCTGGTGCGATTATTGAAAACAATCAGCGCCTGCAGAAAGATTCACAGACTTTCAGCGAAACTGCTGCCAACGGCAATACGTCATATTTTGCCAAGGTATTCTACAAAGTTCCGCTTAATTTCATCTGTGTTGGCAATGGTGGTTCACTCAAGATTCCGGCCGGTTATGCCAATAACACTCCGGGTTATTATGATGCTGTTACCAAGACAATCAAGCCTTATGAATTCTACGTTGAAGTTATTGACTCATCAGGCAACAAACTGGCTGAAACTCCCCTCAACATGGTTCTGCACGTTCGCGACAACATGCCCCCGAACCCCTACGGTATTATGACCGAACTCAAAGACAATACCGTATCTTACTTCCCGTTGATGCTCAAATCTGCAAGAGCTGTAAATGCTCCGGTCAGCAAATACAGTGATTATTCATTCAAAAACCTTACCAAAACCACATTTGATGAAAACTTCAGTGATTTGAGCTCGACATGGTCTGCCGATGCCACTGCCGACGGTTATATCAACGGCAAAGTCGGTTATTATCAGTCGCTCAAATCAATGGGTGACAAGATCGTGGCCCCGTTCAACGATGCCGCCTACACCAAGCAGATCGACAACGTCACCGGTAACGGTGTGTCGTTCCTGCCGCCGCGTTTCCTTGAAGACAACGTTGAAGCTGTTTTCCAGGTCGGTGTCAGCGACAACGCCGGTATTGCCACCGCAACTCTGACCTTCAATTACTTCGATTCAACCGGTGCCGAAAAATCACGCAGTATAACTTCAGGCTGGCAGAGCACATCGATTGCCTCGGGTAAGATCGCCAGTACAACCAGTCAGGCAACCGCGGTGTTCCGTGGCGCCGAGACTCAGTTCCCGATGGCGATTCCGGTCAAGATCGTCGCTACTGACAATGCCCGTGACTGGGATTTCTATACAACCGGTAATCTTACCGATATCAACAATCCCTGGAGCACCTGGAAGTGGGGCGCACCTACACTTGGTGGCAACACTTTCAAGACCAGAACCTACAAGACTTCAGTGCCTGTCTATGGTTCAAACCTGATCATCAGAACCCTCGACAAGACCATCAGAAACCAGTAAAACTGTTTCTATGCAGAAGGGCTGCCCGCAAGGGCAGCCCTTTTTTTCTCAAAAAACAGGTAAAATCTGTAACTGAACTGGTAAACAAGCCAATTGTCACATTTGCATGTGTGACCTGCTGTCATACTTCCGAAAACTCAGAAAGTCTGCAGGATACCCGCTTTTACCCGTTTCTGGCACAAACGCGGGTATGACGTAAAAGCTTTAAGCTTTCAGATACGCAAGAACCAGGTCGCGGGTAGCCAGCAGGCCTTTGAGGTGGGTGCGTTCATTGCCATGCGAAGCCGAAACCCCGGGGCCAATCAGACCAACGCGCAGGTCATGCCCGGCTCTAAGTGCTGCTGAACCATCTGAGCCGTAAAATGGGAAAACATCGAGCTTATAAGGAATTTTCTTTTTCGCGGCCATCTGTGCCAGTCTACATCGAAGTTCGTAATCATACGGACCACTGGAATCTTTTACACAGATCGAAACAGAGGTTTCGTTGCCGGTGACGCCTGAACCAACCACGCCCATGTCGACGACCAGCAGCTCTTTGACTGTCTCAGGAATGCCGGCGCAGGCACCGTGCCCGACCTCTTCATAGTTTGAAAAGAAAAACATCACCGGCAGGCGGTCGAGAGTCTTGCTGCC
The DNA here is from genome assembly GCA_029560455.1 of Candidatus Rifleibacteriota bacterium. The sequence continues at coordinate 673 of JAKQKW010000398.1, read as the reverse complement.
CAGGGTCAGCATCGCATCGAGCATGGCGGCGCAACCGGCCTTGTCATCGAGAAAATGGCTTTTGACAAAGCCGGTGTCAGTGTATTCGAAACCGGCATCGAAAGCGATGAAATCACCGACCTGAATGCCGAGCCTGCATGTGTCTTCGGCGCTGTTGACCTCGGCGTCGAGCCTGATGTGCATGTTCTGATCGGTGCGGGTTTCTTCACCGGCCTTGTTGTTGACATGCGCCGCCGGGTTGTTGAGAATCAGGCTGCCCGAGAACTTTTTGCCGGCAGCGGTGAAGATGCGCACGGTTTTGCCTTCGAAAGCGGGCAGCAGAGGCCCACCCAGCTTTGTAAAACCGAGCTGCCCGTCGCCACGTATTTCTCTGACCATGAGACCGAGAGTGTCGATATGCCCGGCTACGGCAATTTCTGGTTTTGCGTGATTGCCGGCGATCAGGGCGCCTTTGTTGGTGTAGCGGGTTTTAATGCCAGCTTTTTTGAGCATTTTTTCGATGTGGGTGAGAACATTGTGAGTGAAGCCGGTTGGCGAGTGAATGGCCGAAATTTCTTCGAGAATGTCGACGATGCGTTCTTTTTTTGCTGCTGCCATAAAAACTCAACTTTCGTTTTTTGTGAATATATGCCAGACCGCCGCCCGATGCAAGCAGGCCAGAGCATCGGGCAGA
>JAKQKW010000387.1 GCA_029560455.1 Candidatus Rifleibacteriota bacterium | reverse complement strand
CAAGCGCGTACTCAAGATTGATGCTGCATCGAAGGGAATGGCCGCGGTCGACGAGATCGAGCAGAAGAAAAACTTTGGCACCTACTTCCTCAACAGCCTGCTGGTAGCAACTACTGCCGCATTTCTCGTGACTTTTTTCGCGGCCATGGGTGCTTATGTGTTCTCGAAAAAGCAGCTGCCCTACAAGCAGCAGATCTTCATGCTGCTGCTTGCCACCATGATGATACCGGGCATGATGTTCATGGTGCCACAGTTCTTCATGGTCTGCAAAATGGGCCTGTTCGGCACCAAATGGGCAATGTTTCTGCCGCATCTGGCCTCGGTGTTCGGTATATTCATGCTCAAACAGTTCATGGATACCATTCCCGATTCGCTGCTCGAAGCTGCGCAGATCGACGGCGCCTCCGAGTGGCAGGTGTTTACAGTGGTCATCGTGCCGCTGGCACTGCCTATCATTCTAACTCTTTTCCTGCTGACTTTTCTGTTTCACTGGTCGAATTTTCTGTGGCAGCTGATCGTCACCAACTTTGAAAACCCGCTGAGCATAACCTTGCCGGTTGGTCTCGCGCTGTTCAAAGGCCAGTATACCTCTGAACTTGGCCTGATCATGTCGGCTTCGTGTTTCTCGATCGTGCCGATCGCCGTGCTGTTTCTCTTTGCGCAGCGCTACTTTATCGAAGGCATGACCCAGGGCGCGGTTAAAGAATAGGAGATAAACCATGAGCGAAAAGAAAATAATGATCGTTGCGGTTATCGCCTATATCGCGCTGGTTTTCGTGTGCTGGGACGACTCGATCGCGACCAGCCCTGATGGCCGCACCATTCTGACCTTCTGGCACACCTATAACGACCAGGAAGAGCAGGTTCTGCGTGCCATAATCAAAGACTGGGAAGGCGCCAACCCGAAGTTCACCGTGCGCCCGGTTCGCATACCCTTCGATGGGCACAAGGCCAAGCTGCGCACTGCGCTGACCGTTGGTCAGGGCCCCGATATGGCCCGTGTCGACTGGTCGTTCGTCTGTGAACTTGCGCGCAAAAACTCGGTCGTCGATCTCGACACTCTCGGTTTTGCAAAGATTCGCGACCAGTATCTGGCCGCACCACTCGAAACTGCCTATATCGACGGCAAATATTATGGTATTCCCGATCAGAGCACTTGTGTGGCGATGTTCTACAACCGTCAGATGTTCAGAGATGCTGGTCTGCTTCCAGAAGACCCGTCAGCGCCGGTGGTTCCGCAGACCTGGGAAGAATTCATCGAAGTTGGCAAGAAACTCACCGACAAATCTAAAGACCAGTATGCCTTCGCCATGACCAACACGCTGTGGTGGAACCTGCCATTCTTCAACAGTTATGGCGCCCGCATCATCTCAGAAGACGGCAAAAAATGCGTCATCGATTCTGAAGCAGCCGTGCAGACGCTCGAAATGATGGCCTCACTCGTCAACGAGCACAAAATCGAAGCAGGCGCGTGGCGGCCGGGCGCAATTTCCCCTGAACAGGGCTTTGTCAACGGCAAATACGCGATGATCTTCATGGGCCCCTGGAACCTCGCCAAATTCGCCAACACTAAAATGGACTACGGTGTCGGCCTGATTCCCGGCGGCACTAAAGGCACCTCGACCAACGTTGGTGGCACCGATGTCGTGATTTTCAAGGGCACAAAGTATGCAGCCGAGTGTTATAATTTTCTCTCGTTCTTTACCAATGCCGAAAACCAGAAGCGCTGGTGCAGCGAGCTCAACCAGCTGCCGATCAACCTTGGCGCCTACGATCTGGTCAGCTTCGAAGACCCGCATCTGATGATGTTCATGGAGCAGATGAAGCACGCCGGCCCCAACCCGGTGGTTAAAGACTACAGCCTGCTCGAAGATCTGATCAATCCGGAGGTCGAAGCGGTGCTGTCGGGGCAGAAGACCGCTAAAGAAGCGCTGGCAGCCGCTCAGGTCAAGGTGCAGGAGCGCCTGATCGATTTTTGAAAGAGCCTCACCCAAGAGACCAAAGACGTTTTTCCGCAGATTGCACAGATGGCCGCAGATATTGTAACTGCGGCCGTTTTAGTTCAGTCAGGCGCGCATAGACAACCGATGAATACTGACCGGTGCGGTTTTGCCCTTGATTTTGATTTCTCCGAGATTTTCTGAAGCAGCGATTGCGGGTAACAGCGAGCGTGTCGTTTCGTCGGCGATGATCTGTGAGCCGGAGTCGTCGGCGGCCAGAGCGTTGAGACGGGCAGCCAGGTTTACCGCATCGCCGATGACTGTGTAGTCAAGGCGCAGATTACGGGCACCGAGAATGCCGGCAACAACCTGTCCGGTGGCGAGCCCGTAGTATCCTCTTTTATTGTCGGCAGTCAGTTTGTGCTTGAGGGCAAAAATCATATCGATGGCCTGTCTGACTGCATGATCGGCACCGTTGCAGGCTTCGTGATCGAAAAACACAAGTATCTTGTTTTCCATGACTTTGTCGATAACGCCGGCAGTGGGCCTGACAGCCTCCTGACAGGCCTTGAGATGAAATGCCAGCTGCCCGATGAATGCTTCAGCTTCGTTTAAATCGCCGGTTTTAAGTGAAGCGAAAAGTATCGTCATTTCGCGTTTTTCGCCTCTTACGGCCTTTTCGAATGCATCTTTATCTTTAACCACTTTTATGACAGCTGAAGATACGAACTTGCCGAGCAGTGAGCCTTCCTCAAGGCCTTTGGCCATGGCATTGAAAGATCTGCCGATGCTGCCGAACTCATCGTTGCGGCCGGCTAAGTCAATTCGGCTCTGGTAATCGCCGTTTTTGATGTTATCCAGGCCCTTTTGCAGTTGTTTGAGCGGGTTCATGAAATACCAGTAGAGAGCGGCTACCAGTGCCGCAAGCAGCAGCATGACAAATACCAGCAGATTTCCGGTCAGGTTTTCGAGTTCTTCCTGCTCACTGAAGATGTTACGCAAAGAGGTTATTCCGGCCAGAATGTACATGGCAAGAGACTTGCCTGGTCTGGTTTTGATCAGCAGCCGATCTTCGCTTGTCATCTGTTCGCGCGAAGTCAACTGAATTCCGACTCGCCGGGTGCGTTCGATCAGATCCCAGGCCGGCGGCGTTATCGGAGTGGTGCTGCGCTGGTATCCCTGAAACGAGCCTTTGCGAACTGCAATAAGCTCAAAATTCTCTGCCCGTTCTGCCTGGTTTTTTTCGAGAAAGCCCAGATAATGCTCAGCTTCGAAGAATTCACTCCACATGATCAGCAGAAGGCCTTTGACTACGCCTGAGAGCCTTATCGGAACACCGGTTGTCAATATCTTGAGAAAACTCGTATCAGCTTCTACCAGATCGGTCGGACTGGCCAGCAGACGATAGAACATCTCTTCGCCCAGAACGCCCTGAAAGAACTTGATGAGAAAGTCACTTATCATTTCGTCTTTTACTTCATTCAGTGACAGTTTATTATTGTCTGTTTCAGCTGAAACAGCCAGTTCAGGCCGGAATTTCTGTAAAACTGATTTTAACAGAGTTGCGAACATCTCGCTGGCAGCACGAGTATCTTCGCTTTTGCGCAGCCAGACTGTGTTTTTTCCGTCGTCCTGCTGCAAGGTCATTAACAGCAGACTGTTCCCCAGGGCTACCGGATACTGAGCTTTTACCTGACTATCTATGCTTTTGAGAGCATTTTCAGGCTTCTGGTCGATGAATTGCTGCATGATGTCCGGGTATATCTCGAGGTGCTGCAAACGATAGAACAGATCAGCATGCGCAAGGTCGTAGCGATCTTCCAGACGTTGCAGATTGCGTTCGAGATCGTTTTCTGCTTTCTGTCGGCGGGCCGAAAAGTGACTGTCGAGATAGTTTCTCACTGCGATGCGGCCAATGCTGGCCGGAAGGTAGAATATGGTAATGAAAGCTGTCAACAGAACAAGTGCGATAGAAATGCGCCAGCCTCGTCGAAATACCCGGCGTTGCAGCAGCATCAGCGAAAGCCCGGCGAAAAGTACAAAGACGATAATGACAAAAACAGCTTCACCAGCCGATAATGGCGGGCTGGTCAGACGTCTGCCGACCAGAAAAAGCAGCGACGGTTCACCGACCAGAACTGGCGCCGCATAGATATTGAACTGGTCATACCAGGTCTGCACCTGTTTCAATGGCAGTTCTCCCGCTTTATCGTGAATGAAGCGCTGTAATTTCGGATATTGGCGCAGAAACGGTGACCAGAATGGTTTGCTGTTTCCCGCATAAGGAATTACCGCAAATCCGCTGTCAGATGAGTCGACTGCCTTCGCCATGGCTTTATAGGCATAGTCTGACGGAATTTTCGCGGTGTCGAATATTGCACATACCATCAGTCTGTCGTCGATGATTGACGGATAGAACCAGTAGAGCCAGGTGCTGCCGTTGACCGATGTGAAAGGCAGTATTATGCCCTCTTCTTTTTCTTTGATACGCTCCTGGCGCTCGACAATGCTGTTGACGTTCACTGAAAAACCGCACATTGAAGTAAGATCGCCGGCGACTGTCTCGCGGTCTTCAAGGCTGGGACTGCTCTGCATCAACAGAGCAAAAGTGTCCAGCTGACTGGTCGCCGTGAGAGTGGAACGCTGAAATACATTGTTCAGGCGGTTTTGCGAGGAATTTTTATAAGCTACCACCAGGTGATGCGGTGGCAGATTGTCGGCAAGATGCTGTTGATAGATAGCATTGATGAATTCGCTGATCTGTGAGCTGTTACTGGCGATTTCGTTACGTAACTTGCGGTGAAAAGCATTCAGCTGCAGCAGAACCTGGTATTCAGAGTTATTGCTTACCTGCATTTTTTCGAGCAGATTGGTGATGTTCTGATCAGATTCTTTTATTATCTTGTCAAATTCGCGCCGGCGCGATGACTGCCAGTCAAACATCACCAGCAGAAAGGGAATGGCAAGAAACAGCCAGGCCGCAATTACCGAAAGCGTAGAAAAATGCCCATGCCTTTTCATATTTCGATAACCTCGTAACTGCCATTTTCTCCTACCGGTGCAAGCGACAGTTCTGGCAACAGATCGCGTATGTCAGGACTGATCACTATATGCGAGAATTTTCCCTGTTTCGATTCTGCCTCGAGAATTTCGGCAAGGTGGCGTGCCTGGCCGGTAAGACTGAATTCATGCCTGTCGGCAGCGCCATAAGAGCCTGCCAGAAGTTCGCCGCCCGCGATTCCAATACCCATGGCATAAGCGAACATGCCATTCTTGCAGCGCTCGCTGACGAGATTACGGTGACTGTTCATCATGGCTTTGCCAGCGTTCACTGCATTTTGCGCGGCCTGTTCGGGATTATCGCCAAAGAACACTGCGATTATCGCGTCACCGATGAATTTATCGATTTCTCCATGGTTGCTGGTGATATTCTCGCTCATCGTTTCGAGATGACGATTGAGCAGTTCGACGATCTGTCCGGGTGGCCAGGTCTCA
>JAKQKW010000417.1 GCA_029560455.1 Candidatus Rifleibacteriota bacterium | reverse complement strand
ATCAGCTCCTGGCGGCGTTCTTCGAATTTATCAGAGGCAAATTTAAGAAAAATCAGACTGAGCACGACGTGCTTGTATTCTGAAGGTTCGACGCTTCCCCGGAGTTTGTTGGCTGAATCCCAGAGGGTTTCTTCGAAACTTTTCTGGTTTTTGCTGTTAGTGCTCTTTGCCATGGTTCATCCTCAATGATTTGATCGTAGCCTGTTTAATGGTAAGTTTATTTATAGACCATTTTACAGCAATCTTCAAAGGATAAAATTGGGGGCAGGGTCAGTCCCAGATGATGCCGTCGACGTGGTCGATGCCGAGACCGGGAGCTTCTGAGACTTTCAGCCATGGGCCTTCAATTTCGATGCCGCCATGTACCGGGTCGGTAGAGCAGAGGGCCGGGCTGTCCAGGTCGCATCTGGTTATGATACTTCTGGCGCAGGCGAGGTGGGCGGCGGCGGTGACGCTGATTTTGGTTTCCATCATGCAGCCCAGGAAACACTCGACGTTGTGCATTTCGGCGAGAGCGCAGATACGCATGGCGCCGCGCAGACCACCGGTCTTCATCAGCTTGATGTTGATGTAGTCAGCGGCACCCATCGAGATGATCTTCTCGGCGTCGATGGCTGAAAAAACCGCTTCGTCAGCCAATACCGGGGTTTCGATGCTTTCCTTGACCATACGCAGGCCTTCGAGGTCATGGGCTAGAACGGGCTGTTCGAGCAGTTCGATGCCGCTGATTTCTGACTCGATCTCGTGCATGATTTTTACGGCGTCGCGTGCGGTCCAGCCCTGGTTGGCATCGAGGCGCAGCACTGTCATCGGGCCGCAGGCCTCTTTAACCGCCATGATTCTTTCGATATCGAGAGCCGGGTTGAGGCCGACTTTGAGCTTGAGAATTCTGAAGCCTCTGTCGATGGCGATTCTGCTGTCGCGCGCCATTTCTTCGGGGCTGTTAACGCTGATGGTCAGATCGGTTTCGACCTGGTTCCGGTAACCGCCAAGCAGGCGATAAAGCGGAATCTGATATTTTTTGCCGAACAGGTCATAAATTGCCATTTCGACGGCAGCTTTGGCGCTGGTGTTTTTAACCATCGAGCCATCAAGAGTATTGAGAGTGTCTTCGAGATTGGCGATTTCTTTGCCCTTCAGCTTTGGCAGCATGAATTCGTGAATGGCACCGCGTACGCTGCCGATCGATTCGCCGGTAATCGGGCCGGTCGGGTGTGCTTCACCGATTCCGGTAATGCCGGCGTCGGTTTCGACTGCGACAACAACTGACTTGATACTGTCGATGGTGCGCAGCGAAGTCTTGAAGGGGGTGCGCAGCGGCACAGAAATCAGGCCTGTCTTGATATTGGTTATATGCATGTTGTTTTCTCCGGTTTTACTGTTTCGGGCTGTCGCCAAGCACGAATTCACGCGCGGCATAGATGCCTTCGAGGTATTTTTTTCCGTCAGAGAGGAAAGTCGCCAGCAATGGGGTTACGAAGACGCATCTGGCGGTCGAACTCTTGAGCTTGCCGTCAGCGTCAGGAACCCTGAAACCGGCAAAATCATGAATTATGTAGTAATCACCGTCGCGTTTGCCCAGATAGAGCATGGCGTGGCCGGCCATGTAAATCGGCGTGCCGGCTGGCAGCCGGTCGAAAACCGCCTGGCGTTCTTCAAGGGTCATTTCTTTGGTAAGAGTGTGGGTGATACCTACTGCCTGTTTGCCCTGCTCGCCGGCATTGCGCGGCAGCAGAACGCCCATGCTGCGATAGTTGTCCATAATAAAAGCGCTGCAGTCACGGGTATTGAACATGCCGCCCCAGCCGTAGCGCTGGCCGAGAAATTTAAAGGCCTGGGTGATGATGTTGCGTCTTGTAAGTGGCAGATAGCCGACCCGCACATCTTCGGAACGGGCGATCAGGCCGATTCTGAACTCAAGCTGCCCCTCGGCGCCGCGGGCCGGAAGTTTAACCACGTAATTGCCGGCCGGGTGCTGGCCGTCGATATCCATGGGTATTTCAGCGGCTTCAGCCAGCGGAATTCTGGCGCCCATGTCGAGCTGCAGTTCTGATATTTCAGGGCGAAGCGGGTTGTAGCCGGTAAAAATGCCTTTGCCGGTAACAACCAGAAAATTTTTTGCATCGAGATAATCGAACAGTGGTTTGCGGTCGGAAAAAGCCACCGCTTCCGCCGGCAGCCAGGCCAGATAATTGTATGACTGTGCAAACAGCCATTTTCCGTCGGCGCTGGCATGCAGAATCGCCAGAGGCTCAACCGGGTAGAGAGCGGTTTCGATAAACATGTCGCTTTCAAAGTCTTTGGGCTCTGAGAAGACC
>JAKQKW010000359.1 GCA_029560455.1 Candidatus Rifleibacteriota bacterium | reverse complement strand
TTGTGATCAGGGCTTACCTTCAGGGTGCCGACTGCAAAATATGGTTTGTTTGCAGCATATTTGTTTTCGTCGAAGATGATCTCTTCTGGAGCGCCTTCTTCAACGCCGCGTCGGCAGTGAATTTTATACTGCTTGCCCTCTTCGGTGCGGCTGTAATACATGTAGGTGTCGATGCGCTGCGGCACCGAAAGGTCGGTTTCCTTGATGCGGCTTTTCATTTCCTCGAAAAGCTGGTTCTGCAGCTCTTCGGTATCTTTCATCATTTCTTCGGTATAAAGGTTTTCGGCCTTCAGATACTTCATGACTTCCGGGCTTTCGCGATTGCGCAGCCAGGCATAGGGGTCTACGAGCTTGTGTCCGTGTTTTTCGGTGATTTTTGGCTCTTTTTTGGCCACCGGTGGGGTAGGGGGGGTGTCGGTTCCGGCACTGACAACGGTCACCGCAGACATCGCGGTCAGAATCGCAAGCAGCAGATAAAGCTTCATCATTGGCCTCACTGATTTAGATCTACAGGCAGCGACGGCACCGACAGGCAGCACCGGGTACTGGGTGTAATTCCCTTCGACCCGGCAAAGTTTTGTCGGTTTTCCGTGGCTATTGCCTGATCAGGTATTCTATAATAAATTAGTGCAGTATGCTAAAATTGTTTATTGCTTTGTGTGAAAGGAATCGTTCATGAAAAAACTTTCGCTTATTCGCAGCATTATCGTGCTACTGGTGCTGATTACGCTTTTCCCCGTTCAGTCTGATGCCTTGATGATCAAGAACCCCGACGAAATAAAAGTGCAGGGCCTCGTCAGCTTCGGCGAAGACGGCGCTGCCTGGCTTAACTGGCAGGGCCACGAAATGCTGGTAACCGCCGGTTTTATGATCGGAACCGATCTGCGCGTGGTTGCAGTGCGCCACGACAGCGTTGTGCTTTATCGCCCGCAGGCAAAGCAATACCACGCTCTTGTTCCCGAAACCAGCCTGCCGAACAAGGACAGAACCGACGTAATCTGGACTCTGCCGATGCCGATCTCAAAGATGACCCGCATGGTGGCCATGGCACACCGTAAAGACTATGTCTGCCACAGTTCGACCGGTTCGCAGAACGCAGTCAAGCAGCATGTGCGAACTCTTGAAGCGATGATGGAGCACGTGGTAACCCCGCATCACCGCTTTTACCCGCGCCGTGGCCTGATTTTCGTCGCTCCTGTGCACGTGCAGGGCACTGGCTGGAAAATCCTCATGGAACGCATTCACAAATATCGCAGCAAAACTCTGGCAGAGTGGTTTCCGGCCCTGAACGGAACCGGGAGCGTCATCAGTGAAGGCAAGCCGATCGACCAGGTTCTGCAGAAACTCGCCTTTGACACCGGCGTCAGAATAATCTGGCAAAAGCCGGTTCTTATGCCGCTCTATTGTTCTCTTCGTGACCGCCCCTGGCACGAAATTCTTGAAGCGATAGTGATTTTCAACGGTCTCGAAATTGTGCCGACCAAAGAAGGTCTGGAGATCAGATAAATGACGTCAGCCATCAGAAAAATGTGGCGGCCGCTTCTGGCTTTTGCTCTGCTGCTTGCCTGCGCCGGCAGTCTGCCCGCGCAGGTTAAAGAACTGCCGGTCTATAACGAGTGGCAGGGTCGCAACAGCACCTATAATGCCGAAAGGCCGTTTTTTCTGATTCGCGATATTCACGATCTGCTTCGCTTCTGGGAAAAATCGGGTTCAGACGAACCGGCGCCAATGATCGACTTTGCGAAGTATATGCTGCTGGTCTGGTGCCCGGGTGCCTCACTGTTTGATCATGTGCCGGTGCGCATCGAGCGGTTGCTCTATAAAGAAGGCAACTACTTCGTTCTCATGGACTTTCAGCGCAAAGACACCGGTGGTTACTGGCGCCGCCCCTTTATGGCAACCATGCTGCCGCTGGTGACCGAAGGCGATTTCTTTATCATGCGCAAAGTCGTGCGCGGCGCGCACGACATCGACTGGAAACCGGTCTACACAATCTGGGACATGATCGGCGAGCGAAAAAGACCATTAGAAATTGCCAGTCTTGACAAGGCTCCGACAAAAGCCGAATTCATTGCGCATGCACCAGAGCCGGCTGGTAAAAAAACAGAGACCATGGTTGCCGCTGTTCCTCAAAAAACTGAACCAGAAAATCCGTTTGCAGAAACTCCGGCCACCTCAGCCGCCGCAACTGCTGCCTCTTCTGGCAATTCTTCTGTGAGCACAACTCCAGCAACGGTGCCTGCTGCCGCACCTGCCGCGCAACCGGCGAAACCGGCTCAGACAGGCACGAACGCCATTTTCCCTGAAGATGATAATCCGTTCGCAACGCCGGCAGCTGCTGCAACGACCGGCTCAAAACCTGTTACTACTGCACCCTCGACTCCAAAGATCGATGAAGACCCGTTATTCGGAACTGAATTCGACATAACCTTCTGAAAATAGAGGCAAATAAATGATTCATGCTTATATCGGTGATGGAAAAGGCAAAACCACTGCGGCGATTGGTCTGATGATCAGAGCTTACGGTTCTGGCCGCAGAGTGGGGGTTATTTTTTTCGACAAGGGCAGCGAAACCTACCGGCATAACGAACTGGTGGTGCTCGATCGCCTGGGCATTGAATACCATATCACCGGCAATGAGCGCATGAAACCAGACGGCAGCTTTCGCTTCGGCGTTATCGACAGCGATATTACCGAGGCCGATCGTGGCATTCAGCTGGCCCTCGACATGGTCAGGTCGGGCAAATACGACCTTCTCGTCCTCGATGAAGCTCTCAGCACCATGACCTACGGTATGCTGAAAAAACAGAGTCTTCTGCAGCTGATCGAAAATACGCCAGAAGAGCTGGAGCTTGTGCTGACCGGTCGCTGCGACGACGAAGAACTACTCGAAAAAGCCGATCTGGTGACCAGCATGGTCAAACAGAAGCACTATTTCGACAAGGGCATAAAAGCCCGCCCCGGCATCGAATATTAATTTTGTCAGGTTTATTATGAGCTGGCTTTATAAGGTCATATCTGTTCAAGAGCTTATTTGAAAATTTCCTGAGCCAGGCGCAGAGAGAAGCCGGGATTACTTTTTCGTAAGCTTGTTTAGCACAGGATGTGCTTATGCAGAACCGCGCAGGATAGAGCGGTTCTGCTGAGCGAAAACTTGACAAAAACATTTCCTGCTGGAGCACCCGGCAGCATCCATCCTGATGCTGCCGAGTATTGCTGACCTCCTGTCAGCAAAAAAGTAACCCGGCTGATAGGCTGCGCCGCCGAACCGGTGAAAAGAATTCAATGGCTCTTATATAACAATGCAGATTAATGGGTTAGATTATAACTGCGGTTTCGATGTTCTGGCGCAGTTTTACGAT
>JAKQKW010000411.1 GCA_029560455.1 Candidatus Rifleibacteriota bacterium | reverse complement strand
ATTCAGGCGCTATCTCGGCAGGCAGTATGCCAACCCCGAAAATACTGAGAATATTGGGTTACATCGTCGAGGCACGCCGATAATCAGCATTTATTTTCTTGGCTATCCGCTCGACAACATCGATGCCTCGGTACTTAAAATCGCCAGAACTTACACTGATCTGACTACTAAAAAAGTATTTACCGTAAAAAACGATTTCATCGAGGGCCTGACCCACGACAGCTACATCATTCAGACCGCGCGGTTGAAAAGCCGGCGCCGCACAGAATTAGAAAGCATTCTGGCGGTGTTCGATCCCGACAACATTCACGGCAGCGAACATATTCTGAATGTTGATGAAACCGAATTTCCCGAAAAGTATCGGGAAATCATCAGAAGGCTGCGTAAGGCTGCCGAAAGCGAAGAAATGCGCGAAATCATGCACGTCGAGGATGAAGTTTTCGAAGAACTTGCCGCCGGCGAGCGGGCTGCCGAAGAACGCGATCGGGCCCTGGCAATCATCGCCGAGAAAGACAGCGCCATCGCCGAAAGAGACAAGGCTCTGGCTGACAAGGATCAGCAATTGATACGCACCGTGCAAAACCTTGCCCGTGCCGGTCATGCCAGCGCAGAAATCAGCGAGATAACCGGCCTGAGCGCCGCGGCCATAACCGAAATTCTTGCCACATCAAACCGCGTCTGCTCGCCAAGGGCTGCTTACAGCAGCAAAAAGAAGCCGAAAAAGTAATCATCATGCCCAAAGGCAGAGATTTATCTGCCATAAAGTCAAAACTGCTTCAGACTATTTAAAGTCGATGACAAGACGTTTGCCCAAAGCTGCGGCCGCGCGTTCAAGCTGCTTGAGCGATGGTGAGTGTCTGGGATTTTCGAGTCGTTGCGCAACCGGCCAGGTTACTCCGAGAGTGCGTGCGAGATCTGCCAGAGTTTTGCCCTGCCTGTTCGCTCTGATCAACAGTGCGGCCTGGATCGCCGCTGATGGAGCAACCCGGTATTTATGATTGCCTTTAGATGGTAACGGGATTTCGTCATTATCTTCGAGGCGGCATTCGAGCATTGCGCTCAAAACTTCGCCGGCGTTGTAAATGCACTCTTCAATAGACGAGCCGCAGGTAATAGCTTCTTCGATATCGATAAATTTTACAAAGTAGCTGCCATCTTCCGATTTTTTGATGTTGAAAGGAAATTCAAAACTCATAACAGCTTCACTCCCGTCTGTTTTTCCAGATCTTTGACGAAATTCTGGTTTGGCCACTAATTATATTACAAAATTGTAATGTCATCAAGTCTGATAAGCGCGACTGGGCGATATGTTACTTGAGCGCGGGCGGTATCTGAAGCGGTTTCAACAGAAAATTGGGGCGTTACTATGATAAGAGTCACAAATACAATAAAAGCAACATTGTTTACAAAAGTAGCATTTTTGCATATACTTATCTAGAGGTGAACTAAAAATGAAGTCTGATGCGAAAACTAGTATGATTCGGGTGAGCGAACAGACACACCGGCTGTTGAAAGGGTTGGCAGGTTTGAATGGCTTAACCATGTCTGAAATGCTTGAAAAAATGGTTTCGTTCTGGAGAAGCCAGAATGAGGAAACTGAAGAATGCAAGCTTTGTCGCCAGTATGGCCATGAACCAAACGATTTAACACGCAGTGTGATCGAGAATGCCGATCGTGGTATCGGGCTTTCTGAACCGCTTTCCTCTGAAGAATTCTTCAAAAAGTTAGATAAGGACTATGGCAATAAATGAGCCTTAATCCGCAGGAAGCCAATCAGTTCAAAAAAGATATGCGGCGTGTTATGTCTCAGGGCAAGGCTTACGAGAAAATCAGAGCAGTCCTTGTGGCACTTGTAAACCAGCAACCTCTCGACCAGAAATATCGCGACCACTCTCTTGGCAGCAACTGGAAAGGTTGCCGGGAACTTCATATCGAACCAGACTGGCTTCTCATTTACAAAATCGAGGACAAAACTTTGTATTTGCTTCGCACTGGCTCTCACTCAGAACTTTTTGGCTAGAGAATGCCGATGAGAGCGCAAATTGATAAGCATTTGACGCCGGCATCAATTCGACGAGAGGTTTCCGTTTGACCGTTTGCCCGGGCTCTGGTGTTTGCATTCGT
>JAKQKW010000314.1 GCA_029560455.1 Candidatus Rifleibacteriota bacterium | reverse complement strand
ATGTGCATTTCGATGTCGTCGACCGCAACCCGATGGTGGCTGATGCCCCTGAGAATCTGGCTGGCAAATTCTTCGACCTTCTGCTGGTCGCTGCCAGGAACCAGAAAAGCCATTTCATCAGACGGCAGCCGGTAAAGGGTGCTCCTCTCTGGAACCAGTTTTTCGAGATACCTGGCGACTCCGTAAAGCACTTTGTCGCCGATCTCAAAACCGTAGGTAGAATTGATGTGGTCGAAATTATCGATGTTAACCAGCACCAGAGAGCAGCTGTCACATTTTCCCAGCTCAAAATACAAACGGGTTTTATTTGGCAGACCGGTAATTTCGTCGGTTCCGAGAAGCTTGTCGAGCTCACTGGTTCTTTCTGAAAGCAGCTTTTCAATCTCAAGCTGGTAGTTTTCCTGAAATTTCTGGTTCTTTATCGCCCTTGCAGCCTTGGCAATGACCTTGAGAAACTTTTGCCGTTCCATTGGTTTGAGAATAAAACCTTCTACGCCGATTTCTATAGCCTCAGCATAGTTTTCGGGGCTGTTGTAACCCGAAAATATAAGAATGTGCTGCTGATCGTTCAGCTGCTTAATCTCTTTCGCCATCTGCAGACCTGTAAGTCTAGGCGTTTGAATATCGGTAAGGACAAGGTCGATCGGCTTATGGCTGTTTTTATAGAATTCAAGCCCCTCGTGACCATCATTGGCGACATGAATTTCCTTGAACAGCTGGGTAAGAAGATGCATGGTCGGAATGCGCACAAACTCGCTGTCTTCGACATAGAGAATGCTGAGGTCTTTTGTCAGTGCCTGTATTTCGTGCAAGTTTTCCATTCAGGTGCTCCGTGGGTGCCGCCCGGGTTTGATAAACAATCTGCTGCACCGGGCTTATTCAAACTTTGGATTTGTACAAAGGTGTGTCTGGTGTTTTAACAGTATCCCGCATCAACCTGAAGCTGAAAAACTGAGAGTCTCGATCAGCAGCTGCCTGAATTTACGGCCTTCTTCAGAGGATTTCCCATCGAGGTTAAGAGTGTCCTGCAAAATCAGCAGTAGAGAACCACCCTGAACCTTGAAAGAATAGATTTCCTGGGTAATCGAGCTGTCGCCAATGGTTGTGGTCAGCTTCGAGCCCTTTGTTTCGTTGCCTTTGAGAGACAGAGTGCAATCTGAAACGGTCGAATTTTTTTCGCCAAACCGAGGCTGCAGCATCTGCGCCATGATTTTGTGATCCATTTCGGCCGGGTAGAGCTGAATCATGAGAACGCAGTTGCTGCCCGACAGGTTCCACAGACTGACATCCTTGTCAGAAAGGTCGGCTTCAAAGGTAAAATGCCGGGGGTATTGCAACGAAATGCCGCCGTAGTTAAAGGTTTTAAGCGGCTCGACCTGCAACAGTCCCTGCATTTTTTCGCCTTTTACGGTTATTTCAAATGGCTTTTCAGGAACCAGACGGGTTTCCTGGCCGTCAATAACCAGTCTGAAATTGTCTGAAGGCTCGACGGTTTCATCGATCGCCGCTGGCACAGCAACGCTGGCCGGAGCCGATGCAGGCTCAGCAATGAGGCCAACTGTCATGGCCAAAGAAAAAGCGGCGGTTAAAGCAATTTTTCTCGTAAGCATTATTTTCTCCGTTTCGGGTTCAGGCAAGCAGCAGCCGTTCAAACAGACCGAGGTTTGCTTCGAGCATTTTGCCGCTCATAAGATCGCGCATCGCGGCAATATAATGCTCTTTTCTGACGCCGGCAAGCAGATTATTTCGACAGATGGCGGCAAGCAGGGCCATATTCTGCATGCGCGGGTCGGGCAGATCAGACTGATAAACCTCAATGAGTCTGAAGCCATTGCTCTGACAGAATTTTGCGACCTGGGCGGTCTGTATTTCTTCAGCTTTGTTCATGCGCACCGGCAGGGGCTGCCATGAGGTATTGTAATAAACCAGAGTGCCGTTCTTTTTGAGATATTCACCGGCGGCGCGCACCGCTTCGTGGCGCTCAAGGGCAACGACAAGATCGGCCTTGCCCCGCGAAACCATTGGTGAATGAATGCTGTCACCGATTCGCAACTGCGAAGCGACGATGCCGCCGCGCTGTGCCAGGCCGTGTGTGTCGACACCGAGGGCCTTGATTCCGGCATGATCAACACTGCGCTGCATGACTTCACTGATGAGGCCGATACCCTGCCCACCGACGCCGCTGAGATAAACATTGAATA
>JAKQKW010000282.1 GCA_029560455.1 Candidatus Rifleibacteriota bacterium | reverse complement strand
GATTTCCGGCGCAAAATAAAAAATGACCGACTTTTCTTTCGACCTGGTTCAAAAAAATCCAATTTTCAGATTTTTCGGGACGTTTAACAGGCCGAAAACTTCCAAACCCGCCCTCCGAAAAATAGCAACGCTATTTTTCGGGCACTGGACTAACTTGAATAAATAAGATATATTTATAGTACGGTAAAAAAGAAGATAGACAAGGAGGTCTATAGCCGTGGTTAGCAGAACGAATCCAGACAGGGTACACAGAGACCTGCTGCGCACTGAAGAAACCCGTCAAAAGAATCTTGAGCGTGTTGCAGGGGGGAAACGAATCAACCGGGCCAGCGATGATCCCGCGGGTCTTGCTATGGTCATGGCGTTCGAATCGCAGACCCGTGGCCTTATTCAGCAGATTGGCAGCCGCCAGGATGAAATTTCGATGCTGCAGACTGCTGATGGTGCGCTTTCTTCGATGAACGAAATGATCCAGCGGATCAACGAGCTTGCAGTTCAGGCCTCGAATGGCACACTGACCGATGCCGACCGTGGCAACATCCAGTTCGAAGTCGATCAGCTTACCGCTCAGATCAATCAGACAGCGAACAGCACTACTTATAACGATAAAGCCTTGCTTGATGGCTCGCTTCAGGTGTCTCTGCAGAGTGGCGAAACCTTCGCCCAGCCGGCAGTGAATGCACAGGCTCTGGGGCTGAATGGTGTTGCCGTAAATACTCTTCAGGGTGCCAGTCAGGCGATCGGCCAGTCCGCTCAGGCTCTGGCGACACTGAATACTCAGCGCGGTTCTCTCGGTGCTGCCGTTAACGGTATCGAAAGTCAGGTTGCCGGTCTGCAGAATGAGCTTGTCAACGTGACCGCTGCCCAGTCAAGAATCGAAGATGTCGATATGGCCGCTGAAATCATCAATATGAGTCTTAATGAACTGCAGTCGAAGTTTGCTCTGCAGACTTTTAAAATTCAGGATGAAAACCGTCTGACCATTCTCAATCTGCTCGGCGAATGACTGAGAGAAAATTGATGCCATGAGAGGCACGTGAAGACAGAAGCAAAATAAGCCAATACAGAAGGGGCTGTCTCATAAAAATATGAAACAGCCCCTTTTTTCATCGCTTTTTCAGGTGTTGTCTCAGGGCCCGATTTGTTTTGCCTTTCTTTAAAACGTGGAAATCGGCTGTGACTGCTAATAACTGCTGACAGTAAAAACACAATAAAATCTATTGTGAAAAAACCACCATTAGCGGTCGGGATTACGCCGGAATTTATCAACTGAGGTTTTGTAATGTACCGGCGAGCGAGTGACTTATCAGAACTCGACCGGATCAACCAGGGTTTTCGGGGTTGGCGGTGCAGCAATGGCGGTTTTGAGGCGTTCGACGGTTATATCGGTGCCCATGCCGAGAAACCTGCCGTTTTCGTCGATGGGCCAGCTGCCCTGCACGCCGTTAACGATTTCGAAATGGCTTTCGACTTTTTTGAGAAACAGCAGATACTGGCTGCCTTCTTTAAATTCAGGCGCGTCTTCGATGCCGCGGTAATTTTTTATCTTGAGATTGTCGCCGGCCTTGCCGTTGCCTTTGAATAATTCGCTGGCCTCAAACAGGCAGGCAAGAACTTCCGGGCCTTCCGGAATCTTGCCGGCAGATTTGATACCTTTGATCGTGCCTTTGACAATCAGGTCGGCTCCCTGTGCCAGGTCTTCGAGAGTCAGGGTTTCGATCATGGCGTATCCTCCAAGGGTTAAAAGCAGCATCAGCAGGGTAATAATCGCTCTTTTCATCTTTTCCTCCGTCGCCCGCAAAATTGTCACAGGTAAATTGTAGCAGTTTTTCAGCCGGTCGGTAAAGTTTTGCAAACACGTTGACAAGCAGAGCCCGGGTTGAGATTATTTTATTATGCCCGCCAGTCAGATTACTTTACCTATGCCTCGCCGCCAGCGCGGTTTCGCCATAATGATCGCCCTGATCATCGGCACTGTGCTGCTCATTCTTGCGGTGTCGCTTTATTCGTTCGTCGGGCACCAGCACAGCGGCATGCAGACAATCGTCAACGGCGAAGTTGCACATTTTCTCGCTGAGGCAGGTATCAACAGCAGTATCGGTTCAGTTCGGGCCGCCATTGCGCGCAACCTCGAAGGCGGTGCCGGGAAAAAGCTCTCAGAGCTGCTGCTTAAACCAGGTGAGTTCAGCGATATCTGCATCAACGATCTGCTAGACCCGGTCTGGAACCGCGACCTGGAAGCGTTCGCCCGCGAAGTCGACAAAGATGCGTCGATTCGCGTCGATGTCTGGCTGCGCGACTTTACCCCGACCGAAACCGAGGTTTCGAACTGGGCCGACCCGGTTGCACGGCAGGGTTTTCTGGTAATCGAAGCGGTCGGCAGCTACAAAAGCTCGCAGCGGCGCATTGCCGTTAAACGCCAGGTCAGGGTGGCAAGTATCGCTCCTGGCCCGCTGGGTAAGTTTACGCTGTATGTCGGCGATGCGGCCCGGCGGAACGAAGATGCCTTCAACCTGATCCGTAATGACTATCGCGGTATGATCACTGACGGGCCGCGCCCGCTGATCGTTTATAATCACGCTACCACAGACGCCCCGCTCGAACCGGGTAATATCGCGGATATTCTTAAAGAGGAAAAAATGCCCGACTGCTGGCAGCGGCGCGGCTGGGTCTGGCTTGGCGGCCGTCGCGTCAGGCTTAATCTTTGTTCTGGTGCCGGTGACCTTGGCGAAATTTTTCATTTTTATGATGTCAGCAACCCTAATGTTTTTTCGCCGATAAAGTTTGCAACGCCGCAATCTGCCCTGCCTTCGGCTTTTTCCGGCCCTTTGAGCCTGCCCTGGGATAAAAGCAACGAATCGATACGCCAGGTGAGCTACAGTTTTGGCCACAGCTTCGTGCTCGATGGCTTTCATGATCGTAGCAGTCGCCGCGAAACCGAGGCAATGTACGAAGGCAATATTCTGTCTTCAGGCGAAAAGAACCATTACAGTTCGAAGTCTTCGATTCTGCATCTGTTTGGCGATGCCCGCAAGGGTTTTCAGTCGCGCACGCGCGTTTTTGGGCAGGTCAATGCGGCTTTCATCAGGTTTGCCAATCTTGAAGTGAAACCCGAAGAATCTGATGCAGCAGCGCTGTTTGCTGCCGCGAATCCGCCGCCTCTGTATCTGCTGAAGTCGGTATCTGAAGATACTTACAGCGGTTCGGTCGATATTCTCGAAGTCGGCCGGCGCAGTGTTGGTGGCCCGCTTCTCAAGGCCGGCATGCTTTTTAAATCTTACAGCGAATACGCGCAGCTGATGAGCCGGGTCGTCGAACTGCCCTACATGGAATCATACAACAGCATGCAGGATGTTTATGACGCCAGGGTTGGGCGCACTTTTCCGTCGTCGGCAGGCGTTTTTGCGGGCGAAAGTGGTAATCAGGTCACTTTGCAGCGCAATGGTCACGTTTTTTTCAAGGGTCAGCCGTCGGCAGACTCTGTCGCACAACTCCTCTCCGGGAGAATTCAGGTCGAAGTTGGCAGTATCAGCGAATTCTGGGAGCGCTTTCTTAACGAGCAGGGTGAGCTTGAGCTGAATGCGATAGTCAGAATCAGAAACCCGCGCGGGCTCGATATGCAGATTCCGGCGGCCGGGCGGCCGCAGCCGATGATTGTGCGCGGTGGCGGCATGATAATTCTTGATTCTGGTAATCTGGTGCTGCGCGGGGTGACCTGTGCCGATGCCGGGCAGATGCTGACGATTGTGCTTGGTGGTACCGGTTCGGTTTCTTTTGCTTCAACTCAGCCGAATCATGTTAATCTGATAGCTCCTGGTGCCGAGCTGGCTTATGGCTCGAAATTCGACCTGTTCGGCACTCTCTGCGTCGGCTCGAT
>JAKQKW010000278.1 GCA_029560455.1 Candidatus Rifleibacteriota bacterium | reverse complement strand
CGGTCGCATTTTCCCGCGCTGTGTGATCTATCAGCCTTACGACTGGAGCGTTGTCGCTGCCAGGATGAGCGAAGAATACCGGAAGGCAAGACCTTCCGAACCTCTGCTGCAGGAGCTTATTGCCAAAGCAAAGATCGATGAAGCTGCCGGAAACTACGCAAAGGTTGCACGTCTTTATGAGACCATCAACAAAGACATTCGTGATCTGGGTATCGGGGCGGCCCAGATGGGCTCGCACATTCCTGTTTCTGCCGATATCACTCTCACCAAAAAATACGGCAACGCTCAGTCCAACCTGGCACTGATGCACTTTGCACTCGAAAAAATCGGCATCAAATCATACCCGGGGTTCGTCTCTAACCGCCGGGAAACATTGATTACCAGAGATCACCCGAATCTTGGCCTGGCTAATTTCTCGGTTCTCAAGGTAGTCATCGATGGTAAAACTTTTTATACAGACGGAGGCTCGGTCTATCTGCCTTTTTCGACCTATTCGACCGGATTTCAGGGTGCTGTAGCGGCCTTTCTTGACAGTGACAAAAACAGCTTCACCTTCGAGGAAATGCCGCGGCAGACCCTTGACTGGAACAGATTCGACCGTTCGGTATTTGTGAAGATTCTGCTCGATGGTTCGATGGAAGTCAAAGAATCTCTGCTCTTTCGCGGTCCTTATGAAGCAGGAATAAGAGAGCTTAAATCGATCAAGGAAAAGGAAAAACGGATTTACGCGGAACGTCGTGTCAAGAAGGTACATCCACGGGCGCTGCTTACCGGCTTCGGGCTTTCAGACCTTAACGATCTCAACGGTCCGGCGGTCATGACTCTTAATTATACAATTCCCGAGGCAGCCCAGCTGGCGTCAGACAGAATCATGACCTTCACCAACTTCTGGGTTAACTATCAATCTAGCTCGGCAAGCCTTGCCAGCCGCACTTTTCCGATGCAATACTGGGCCAGCGAAGAAAATCAGCAGATCATTGTCTTCGAACTGCCTGATAATTTTAACTGGGTGAACTGGGGACGCCAGTATCAGCACACATCACCTGACATATTATTCTTCTCGAGTTTACATCAGAACGACAACAAGCTGATATATGCCGACCGTTTCACAATTTACACCGATGAATTCATTACCGACGCTGACTATCAGAATTATCGCCAGTGCATTCTGACCATGAGCGAACTTGCCAATCAATGGATAATTCTGGAAAAAACTGAACCGAAAAAAGAGCCTGCTGCCCCCGCCACTGCAAGCGACAGCCTGCCCGTGCCGGAAACATTGCCTGACTCAGCACCGGATGCCACCCCAGCTTCAGACTCAGCTCCCGCATCAGGGTCGGCGCCTGTTATCGACCTGGAAAATTCCACGCAGGGCTGATAATTCTTCTCTGATAGAGAATCTGACGGCGCTGAAAAGCGCCGTTTTTTTATGCTCAGCTAAGCTAACTCATCTGCCGATGTATTTTCTGAATTATGTTAAAGAGAATACTACAGGCAACAATTCTGCTCATCCTGCTATTGCCGGCATCGCTGTCGGCGACGATGGACTTTATCTTTGAGGAAAGTCTGTCGCAGTCTCTTGCCCGCATGGAATTACTTTATTCATCGGGTAAATGGGACGAGGCAATGCATGTCGGGCGCGGCATAATCAAAGATGCGCCCAAAGAACACCCCGCCGCCCGCAGGGCGCAGGATCTGATCATTCTGTCGATAGACGGCAGGAATAAGGAAATGCTTGCCGGAGAACAGCGTGAGAAGCAGAAAAAGAAGATCGACGCAGCCCAGCAGATGATAAGTGAAGGCAGCAAACTGCTTGCTGACAAAGACTATTCGGGAGCTGCTTCAAAACTTGGAAGAGCTGCCCAGCTCAATGGTGGCGATGCCCAGGCGCACTTCCTTTTCGGTTATGCCAGCCTCAAAAACGGCAAAAAACGCGAAGCCTACGGTGCCCTGCAAAAATGTCTGGCACTCAATCCCGGTCATGAGAGAGCTTTGTTTCATATTGCCGGGCTGAGTTACGAGCTGAACCAGGGCGAAGAGGCCGAAGGATATTCGGCAAAGCTTATCGATACTATCGAAAAGAAACTGGAAGAGCTCAAAGAAGTATTCATCGCACAGCGCAGCGAAGGTCTTAACGATAAAGCCATGGCTACTGCCAGACGCACTGCGGCATTGCGCAACAATCTTGCGCAGGCTTATCACATGCACGGAGTACTGACTCATAAACGCAAGGATTACCGAAGCGCCGCCAGATCATTTGAGAATGCGACAAAGCTTAACCCAGCTCTTGCGGAAAACTGGTTTTATCTCGGCAGCAGCTTTCTGCATCTTAAAGTCTTTCATCAGGCCACTCTGGCGCTGGAGCAGGCGGTGTTGATGAAAGAAACCAGATTGCGCGATCTGGCCACCAACGCGGGTAAGCTGCTCGATGCCGGAAAAAGTGACGAAGCAGTTGCAGCAGAACTTGAAACTCGCAAACTCAAGGAAGACATCGCCAGAATGCTTTATTTACTGGCACTCGCCAATGGCAAAAAGAAAGAGACCAACGAAGCAATCAGTAATATTGATCGAGCGCTTGAGCTGAAGCCTGATTTTCTCGAAGGCCGCTATACCAGAGCAATTCTTCTCGCAGAAAAGAATCATCTCGAAGAAGCGCTCGAACAGATGCGACGTGTTCTCAAAGACAGTCCGCCAAAAAGCGCACAGGCAAAAAAAGCCATCAGTACAATCACGCTGTTCATGGATCTGATAGCAAAACGCGATAATCCACAGGAATTCGCGGAAGCGCGAACACCTGCCAGATCGGTAGAAGTCGAGCAATATGTCAAAGATATGCCCGGTCTTGGCGGAAAAGAAGCCGAAGTCAGTCTCGAGCAGGTATTTGAGCGCATGCGCGAAGTAAAAAGGCTGGTCAATGTTCGCAACTACGCCGAGGCGGTGCGCCGTCTGCTGTATCTGCGCACACAGCATCCTGACATAGCCGACATACATGCCATTCTTGGGCATTGTTACATGGAAATGGGACGTATCAACGATGCAGAACCCTGCTTTGAGCAGGCAATAATGCTGAATCCACGGCATGCCGAGGCTCTCAACAATCTGGCATACGTTCTGGCCAGCAAGGTGGAAAAACTCGACAAGGCGCTTGATTATTCCAACCGGGCGCTGGCAGAAGACAACATGCGCGCTGAATTTCATCACACCCGGGGCTGGGTGCTTTTCAAAACCGGCGAAGTAGCACAGTCAATAACTGCGTTCAGCAAAGCTCTCGAACTCAAGCCGGAATACACACTGGCCCGATACAACCATGGTCTTGCCAGCTACATAACGCAAAATTTCAGCGCGGCCCTGGACTCGTTCAACAGCGTTCTTGCAATCGATCCCTCACACCACAAGGCAATGCTGTTCAAGGCAATCAGCCTGACCAGAATCAATCAGGCTGAAGAAGCTATTACTACTCTGGAGGTTCTGCGCGGCAAACTTGACGGCAAGTCAGTTCTGGGAAGAGTCGTAACCGACCTGCACGCCAGGCTGAAGCTTGCACATGAACGCAATGACGAGCTGCCGGTTCCGCAGATCAAATCTCCCGCCCCGATCGAGCGCCTGATGGCTGAAGCGGCTGAATTCAGGGCCAAAGGCCTGGTTACCCGCGCCAAAGAAAAATACCTTGAATGCCAGCGCCTCGCTCCCGAGCGCTTTGAGCCACATTTTGAACTTGGAGAAATGTATGCCGCATCCGGCCTGAATGTTCCGGCGCTCAGTTCGTGGGAGCGTGCAGAAAAACTGAACCCCGATTATTTTCCTTTGCAGTTGAATATCGGCAAAATGCACCACAAGCTCGGCCGACCTGCCAGAGCACGCGAATATTTTACCAGGGCACAGGCCTTGAGAGAAAAAGATGCTGAACCTCGCTATTATCTAGGGCTCATAGCCTATGAAGAACAGAAATTCGAATCGGCTGAAAGCCATGCTCTCGCCGCATTGCGCCTGAAGCCTGACTATTACAAAAGCATGGCATTACTGGGTATGGCCAGAATAAGGCTGAACCGGCTCAGACCAGCACGCGACATTTATGAGACTCTTTATGCAAAAGCTCCGGCCGATTCATCTATTCGCCGCCATGCCCGCAAAAAAATCTGGGAAATCACCAGAATGATGGCTCCGGCACAGTTTCCATCTGTAGAAGATGCACTTGAAGTGAAAGAGCAGATGGTTAAAAAAGCACGTGGCAATGATGAAGCGCAGGATATCAGACCTGTTTCTGTCGATGCGGGTGCGGCTGCAGAGTATGGCAAAAACACCATGACTATCGATGACAAGGCCTGGGTGCTTAACCAGCTCGAAAAATTCGGCAAGATTTCGACCCCGACTCCAGTAGCTCCTCTGCGCCGGGAGGTTACCGCACAGACCATGACCAGTCGCGAAAAGCAGTGGATGGTCAGAAGGCTGCAGGGCTTTGGCGAGCACAGCAACAAATACTCGCTGCCCCCCGAAATGAAAATACAGAAATACTCTCTGAAAGCTACTGAAAAAGCTCCCGGACGACCTGCAGACAAGGCCGACGACATGATCAGATCGGCTCTGACGCTTGCCGAAAAAGGCTTTATCAAAGAGGCGATTGCCGAACTTGAAAAAGCCCGCAGCATGTCGCCCGAAAATCTCGAAGTTCTTTTGAATCTTGGTTTTATCCATACCATTCAGGGCAATTTTAAATCGGCTTTCGATGCCTACGCCCAGGTAACCGTGCAGAACCCGCGCGAACCGCTGGCGCATCTTGCTCTCGGCAACCTCTACTGGCTTGGTGGCCAGGCCGAAAAAGCTGTCGAACAATGGAAACTGATCAGAGGTCGGTTCAAACCTGACTCCGAACTTAACATACTGCCCCGGGCAGAGTTGATCTGGCAGAGAATGCTGGAAATAGACCCGGTAGATGCCGATGCCCACTCGAATCTCGGTCTCGTATATCTCTTTTCGGGCGAGCTTAACAAGGCTCTTGCCGAATTTCAGGCGGTTACTCAGATCGATGCCAATCGCCGCGAGCATGAGTTTTATCATGCCCAGGTTCTGGTTCTGCTTTATCTGAATCGGAGCAACAGAAGTCATCGAAGCGAAGCCAACAGAATTCTTGCCAGCCTGAGCGAAGGATCAGAACCATTTCCGCATGCCGAGAGGTTGAACACCTTTGTTAAGAGTCTCTAAAAATATTATGGCAGTGATAACACAACGTGCAATTGCTCTGCTGCTGGTGCTGATCCTGCAGCCAACGACCGGCGCGGCGCAGGCTTTCGATTCATCCGGCTACGAGATCTACTCGATGGCCGACTACACCCCACCCGCAATTACCAGAGCACGAACGCTTCTGAAGCCTTCTCCGCGCAATGCAATCAACAGCGAGGGAATGGGTGGTTTTTTCGTAGCCAATACCGCTGATCTTTTTGAACCAGAGCAGATAATCTTGAGTTCGCGCTACAAGCATCATGAGCTGACTTCCAGTCGCGGCATCAGCATGCACTCAAACGAAAGCGGCTCTGTATCGACATTCGAGACATCTCTCACCTGGATCGGCAAATGGGCTGAATGGGCGGTTACTGTGCCTATACACGACTGGGATCTCAACGCGACCAGAACCTTTGGCGGCTACGCGCGCAGCAATACAGGAATCGGCAACATGCGCCTTGGCTGGAAAGCTACCTATCTGCCCGATAAAAGCTATTACCGTTTTGCTTACGGAGCCATGACCACCATTACCACGGGTAATCCAGCCAACATGCTGCCTGCCGGCTCAAAAAGCAGTGACGAGCTCAAACTTTTCGGCTGCGTCACTACCAGCGAAACCGATCGCGCCACCGCCAACCTTGAACTGGGAGCGATTATCGATTCAGAAAGCGATGACAACAGATTTCTTTATCGTATGGGCATGAGTTATGAAGCGCTCGAGCATGTTTCTCTGATCGGAGAGGTTGTCGGCGAAGTCCTGGGTGGCGATGACAAAGATACCATGGATATGGTACTTGGAATCAGGGTACAGCCAACCACAACATGGACACTTGAATTTGCCTATTACAAGAACCTGCGCACCTATCGGGATTACGGCTGGGACGAACAACTGCAGGCAGGCTACACCCTGCGCTGGTAATCAGCGAATACGCCCCTTCAGTTCCTGAATCATTTCTCCGGCGATAGCCCACTCGCGCGAGTTCTCCGGTGCCCTCTGGCGAACAGACTCAAAACGCTGCAATGCCATTTTGCCCGCGTCCTGATCGCCCTTCAGCAGTAACATATCCGTGTAAGCGTTGGCGCTCTTCATCAGCAGTCGCAGATCATCAGGCTCATTCTGCAGACCTGTTTCGAGAACCGCAATGGCATCCTGGACCCTGCTTTCACGGCTGAGCCTGTCTGCCTCATCGATAATCTGATCTACATTCATGCGCTTGAGCACAAAATCGCTGGCCCTCGGCTGTTCAGGTTCTGAGACAGCACTGGCAGAAGCGGTCTGCGCGGCCAGCAGCATTTCTTCACGTTCTTTTTCTCTGGCTTCTCGTTCAGCTTTTTCAGCGTCATGACGCTCGATAATTCTGGTCGCTTCAGCGACGTAGAGCTGATTGGCATCTTTACGATTGCGACTCGATTCGAGAAAAGTCTGCATGTCGGGCACGGCGAGTTCAAGATTTCCTGAAATAAATATCAGCAGGCCCCTGTAAAAAATGCCGTCAGACATACGGTTCGGGCGTTCTTTGAGATATTCGAGCCCGCTGCGGATCAACCCGTTGTCAGGCTCAGACAGAAGATCGCGTTCGCTGATGATGCAGCTGACATAATACTCGATCGCCTTCTCGATCTTGCCTGCATCGAGGGCGTCCATTGCCTGGTTAAAAATAGCTGCCGCAGGGCCTTTTCGTGTAGTGCGATATTGCCGGCGCGACTCTTTTTCCTTTTTGATGCGCTCAACCACTTTCTCAGATATTTTTTCGGGCTCGGCGTCAGGTATCTTCGTAGCAGCCGGTCTGGTTGGTTCCGGTTTTGCAACTGGCGCACTCTGTGGTTCGGTCTGCGAATAAACGCGTGGTTGACCGGTCTCTGAGTCGACAAGATATATCTGCGAGTCGGCCAGGCCGGGCAACGCCGGAACAGCAGCTTCGGTCGGGCTGCCTGAAAGCACTCGAAGTCGTTCAAGCGCCTGAGTAAAAGACGGATTCAACGAAAGGGCACGCCCATAGCTCTCGCGGGCTTCCTGCATTCGCCCCATGGCTTCGTAACAAAGCCCCATGTTATAAGGTACCCAGTAAGAATCCGGGTTTATCCTGGCCGCCTGCTGATAACAGTGAATACTGTCGCGAAACTGGCCGCTCTTGCGATAAAGAATGCCAAGGTTGTTGTAGGCATGAAAATTGTCGGGATCGATACGCAAAAGCACAAAGTAGGCTTCGACCGCCTTGACAAAATTATTGGCCAAGCTGTATTCCATGGCCAGTTGCAGGTGTGCCTCAACATCGCGCGGGCTGTTGATCAGACGCTGCTGCAGCTTGTAAATTCTTGCAGCAGCAGCGTCTTCTGCCCGGAGTGACGGGCCAGCAACCGCCAGCAAAAAAGCCACCGCCAGCAGAATACTGCCAACAGTGCATCGAAAAGATCTCCAGTTCAGGGCGAAGTCATATTCAGCGGGCTTCGACAAGAAATTTGATAGCGGTTTTTTCGTTTCCATCAATCTCGATTTTTGCAAAAGCTATCATCGTCAGCAGCTCAATTCCTTTGGGGGCTACGTACCCTCTGGTGACAGCTATCGATTTTACCGCCTGGTTTACCGCGCCCGCTCCGACTGCGAGCAGTTCAACCTGCTTGTCCTGTTCAAGGACCGCGGCGATGGCTCCTGCTACTGATTTGGGATTCGACGATGATGCGACTCTTAGTATTTCCATTTTGAGCCTCTCCTTTAACCTGAAATAACCCACAACCCCTTCACACTAAAATTATACTAGTAATGAACTGGTTTATGCAAACGCTTTAACAATCAGAGTAAGAAAATATTCAAATATCACAAAGGCACTCAAAAAAAAAAAAGACCGCCATCCGGTTCGGCAGTCTCTTTTGTACACTCAGTTCTATTCTGGCTGGCAGAACAGCACGCTGGCGTTCTGTCCACCAAATCCAAATGTATTAACGAGGCCGCCGTCGATCTGCTTGTTCTTGGCGACCAGCGGTGCAAAATCGAGATCTTTCAATTCATCATCGGGATTGTCAAGATTCAGGGTCGGGTGAATGAAGCCGTTGCGCATCTGCACTATTGTAGCGACCGAACCGACCGCCCCGGCTGCGCCAAGCAGATGGCCTATCATCGATTTTGTTGCATTGATGGTTACATTACCGATCTTGTCGCCAAAAACCCGCCTTACTGCCTTCATTTCTGCGCCGTCACCAATGGGGGTACTTGTGCCATGGGCATTGACATAATTAACCCTTGCGAGCGGGAAATTGCTGAAATTGATTGCTTTCGTCATGGCGCGGAACCCGCCTTCACCTTCTGGATGTGGGGCGGTAAGATGGTGCGCATCTGCAGTTGCGCCATAACCCCTGATTTCGGCGAGAACAGTGGCGCCACGGCGGCGGGCACTCTCTTCGCTCTCGATAACGAGAACGCCGGCGCCTTCGCCCATGACGAACCCGTCGCGATCTTTGTCGAACGGTCGCGAAGCCTTTTCTGGCGCATCATTTCGGGTAGACAGCGCTTTCATTTTAGCAAAGCCGGCTACTGTGAGCGGAGTAATCGCCGATTCGGCGCCGCCACAAACCATGATGTCGCACTCGTCATGAACTATTTTGAGAAATGCTTCGCCGATTCCATGCAGACCAGAGGCGCAGGCCGACACGACGCAGTAATTCGGACCGTTGAAGCCATATTCCATGGCGATGCAACCGGCTGAAATGTTGCAAATCATCATTGGTACAAGGAACGGACTTACCCGCCCCGGACCATTTGCCAGACAGGTATCATATTCACCCTCGAAGGTGTGAATGCCACCAATACCAGTCGAAACGGTCACGCCAACCCGGAAAGGATCGTAGTTCTTTTCTTTGAGGCCGGCCTGCTCGACTGCCATGGCTGCTGCCGACATGGCAAACTGCGAATAACGATCGTGGCGGCGGATCTCTTTTTTGTTCTGCATGTAGACCTCGGGATCAAAATTCTTGATTTCGCCGGCAATCTGCACGCTGTGTTTCGAAGCATCGAACCCTGCAATTGGACCTATTCCGTTTTTACCCTGCCTGAGGCCTTCTGTGAAGTTGTCAACACCGATTCCGATCGGGGAAACAACCCCCAGCCCTGTGACAAAAACGCGTTTCATTTATATGGTCCTCCTGAGACTGTGAAAAGTGATCTGATAAATTATAAGGGTTGTACCAGTATTTGCTGCCCAAGGTCAATAGAAAATTCACCTGGCGGCGAATCCTGGCAACAACCCGCTGTTAGTCGCGATAATCGAGACCGGAAAAAAACATCGCAAAAATATCTTTTACCGACATTATTTCCTTTATTCGATAAACATGTTCACCGGCAAAAACCAGACCTTGTTCGAGGTTGCCGACGCGGGCCTCGATCAATGCCTGAATAATGCAGAAACGCCGTGAGCACTTTTTAAGACAGTTAATACAGCCTGGCGGTTTCATCTCGTCGCGTTGAACCTTGTCGCTGAAAGGCGTAGCAAGGGCATTTCCCCAGAGACCAACCGGACTCATGATTCTGAAAACATCGCCTTTTTCAGCTTTCAGATAAGTATCATGAAAAGCTTTAGCGACATTCGCCTCAAAACTGGCTGCAAACCTGGTTCCGACCTGCACGCCATCGGCATTCATCGTGGTAAAGGCCTCGACGATATCCTGCCGGTCTATCACACCACCAGCAAGCAGAACCGGAATCTTTACTGCAGCCTTAACTTCCGGGTAGATGTCTCTGGCCAGGCGGTCAGTTCCAAGGTGACCGCCGGCTTCGCAACCTTCAACGACAACAGCCGAGGCGCCCAGCTTTTCGGCCAGAACAGCGACACGATCGCCTGATACAATGGGAACGACGGGAATACCATAATCCTTGCCGATATCGAAGATATCTCGCGAAAATCCGGCACCGGCGACCAGCATGTCTATGCCAGCTTTGGCAGCAGTCTCCATGACATCACGAAACTTCGAGGCCGCCACCATGGTATTGATGCCGACAATACCGCCGTTGGCAATACTTCTGGCGATTGCTATCTCGTTGCGTAATTCATCGAGTTCCATACCGGAGCCGGCGATCAGACCTATGCCACCTTCGCGGGCAACAGATCCTGCCAGTTTGCCGGTAGAAACCCTGATGGCCATGCCCCCTTGGATCAGAGGATATTTAGGCTGGAGATGGCCAATTTTTAGGTGTGGGAGTATTTTCACCAGAAGGCTCCAAAAGCGAACAAAACCTGTCTGGTCAGACCAAACAGGTTTCTCAAACTGTTATCAAGCGCCTTTTTTAGCGGTAATGTAGTCGACTGCGTCCTTTACAGTTCTGAGCTTTTCGGCATCTTCATCGGGAATTTCGATTTCGAAATGTTCTTCGAGATCCATGACCAGTTCAACGGTGTCAAGGCTGTCAGCGCCGAGATCTTCGATAAAGCTGGCTTCGAGAACAACCTGTTTTTCATCGACCTGGAGCTTGTCTACTACGATTCTTTTGATTTCTTCAAAATAGTTACTCATTATAAAATTCCTCCTGAGAATTTAAAAACCGGTTAGGACATTACCATGCCGCCATCAACGGTCAGCACCTGTCCCGTAATATACGATGCCTTGTCTGAGGCGAGAAAAACCACGGCGTTGGCGACGTCGCGGGGATTTCCAAAACTGTTTAACGGAATCTGGGCCAGCATCTGTTCTTTAACCTTGTCAGAGAGAACAGCAGTCATGTCAGAATTGATAAAGCCAGGAGCGATTGCATTCGAGCGAATGCCCTTCCGACCAAATTCTTTGGCGAAGCTCTTGGTGAAGCCTATGATACCGGCCTTGCTGGCTGCATAGTTTGCCTGACCGGCGTTACCCATAAGGCCAATTACAGATGCAATGTTGATAACCGAGCCACCCTTCTGCTTCAGCATGGTTCTGACAACTGCCTTTGACATCAGAAAAGTGCCCTTGAGATTGATTTTGAGAACCAGATCCCAGGCATCTTCGTCCATGCGCATCAGCAGGCCGTCTCTGGTAATACCAGCGTTATTCACCAGCACATCGATGCGACCAAAAGCTGCAACGGCAGCTTCGGTAAGCTTTTCGGCATCTTCGGCTTTGGAAACGTCAGCTTTGCATGTTGCAACGGTCATCTTTGCAGTTTCAAGCTCGGCTTTCGCTTTGGCAAGTCCCTCTTCGTTAATGTCAGAGAGAACTACACGGTAACCGGCTTCGCCCATGGCACGGGCAATTTCGAGACCGATCCCGCGGGCAGAACCGGTTATAATCGCAACCGGCCGTTCTGCTGCAGTGTTTTCTGAACTGTTCATGCTTACCTCGTATAAACTATTGTAATAAAATAACAGGTGGCTGTTATTACAGCTTTTAGTGTGAGTTTGTCAAGCCTGATTTTCAGGAAGCCTGATTTACCTGCAACAGCTGCTCAAGGGTCTGCGGGTCGGTAGCAAAAGTGGTATTCACCGAAGGCGCAATCTTCTTGTTCAGCCCGGCAAGAACCTTTCCGGGGCCGACTTCAACAAACTCAGATATACCCTGAGTAAGCATATTATTGACTATGTCTTCATAACGCACCGAGCCGGTAATCTGGTCAAGCAGCTTTCTTTTCAGCTCAGCAGCAGAAATGGTTGGCTGCGCATCAACATTACAAAAAACAGGAACTCTGGCATTGCTGAAGTTGATCTTTTCAAGCTCAGTGGCAACCTGGTCGCGGGCTCTCTGCATCAGGGGCGAATGAAATGGCCCCGAAACTTCAAGTGGAACGACTTTGCGTGCACCTCTGGCAACCGCAAGTTCGCCAGCCTTTTTGACCGCGGCAGCCAGGCCTGAAATAACCAGCTGCCCCGGGCAATTGTAATTGGCAATCTGGCAGACGCCTTCAGCCGAAGCCTCGCGGCAAACCTGCTCAAGCTCTTCGCGACCAAGCATCATGACAGCACTCATGGCGCCGGTCCCTGCTGGGCAGGCTTCTTCCATGGCGCGGGCACGAATGTCGACGAGCTTCATCAGATCTTCAAACGAAGCGACATCGGCAGCAAAAAGAGCATTATATTCACCGAGACTGTGGCCGGCAGTTGCACCGTATTTCCAGCCATTTCTTCTCAGCCACTCGGTAAGAATGGCCGAAGTCAGAAAAATCGCGGGCTGCGTGTTAACTGTTTTTTTGAGCTCTTCTTCTGGCCCGTTATAACAGATCTCACTGAGGCGACGGCCAAGAAGAGAGTCCGCACGGGCAGCCATTTCAGCAGCCCATGAAAAAGCTTCGACCATGGCCTTGGCCATGCCAATCTTCTGAGAGCCCTGACCGGGAAAAATCAATGCCTTCATGCTTCTGCTCTCCGTTCTCCGCGTCAGCTTTTTTTAACAGGCCGGAACTTTTCCAGACGCTCAAAAACTTTATAATAATCAGCTTCAACGCTCTGAATGATCTCGGCCGCTGTTTCTTCACGATTCAGCATACCGCTGATCTGGCCGGCCATGACCGACCCCTCTTCGGTATTTCCGTCGACAACCGACATTTTCAGACGGCCACGACCGAGCTCTTCGAGTTCTTCAGCTGAAGCGCCCTTATATTCTTTTTCAAGATATTCTTTGGTCAAACGATTGCGGATAACACGTACCGGGTGCCCGAGAGTCACACCGGTTGTAACTGTATCACGATCTTTAGCCTTAAGAACCGACTCTTTGTAATTCGGATGAGCATGGCATTCTTTGGCAAGAATGAACCTGGTGCCCATTTGAACTGCTTCGGCGCCAAGGGCAAAGGCAGCGGCAACACCACGGCCATCTGCAATACCGCCGGCAGCAATCACCGGAATCGAAACTGCGTCAACGATCTGCGGAATCAGAACCATGGTGGTAATTTCGCCAACATGACCACCTGACTCGTGACCTTCCGCAATCAGAGCATCGACACCGGAACGCTCTAGACGTTTTGCCAGAGCTACAGATGAAACGACCGGAATTACCTTGATGCCTTCGTCTTTAAAACGCTTAACCAGAGGCCCGGGGTTACCGGCACCAGTAGTGACGACCGGAACCTTTTCCTGAATACAGACTTCTACCACACCAGGGGCGGTGGGCATCATCAGCATTATATTGACACCGAATGGCTTGTCAGTAAGGCTTTTGATCTTGTGTATTTCCTGGCGAACAAGTTCTGGATCAAGTGAACCTGAGCCGAAAACACCGAGGCCACCGGCATTACTTACGGCAGCGACAAGATTGGCCGAGCTGACCCAGGCCATGCCACCCTGAAAGATGGGATATTTGATGCCAAGAAGTTTGGTAATTCTGGTTTCTATCATAATTACAGAGGATCTCCCTTGAAAAAATCAGCAGGCCCCGACTGAATGGCTCTCCTGCCTATGCTGGTGCCCCCGATTCATTCATCTGGCCTTCTTTTTCGACCTGACTGTGAATCAGATTGATTACACCGGTTGAGGCACAATTGGCTGCCAGAGTCAAAGCATTCGCAATCACCGGAGCTTTTGATTTGCCGTGACAGACAATTGAGACGCCGTTAATACCCAGTAATGGGGCGGCGCTGTATTCAGGAGCATCTGGGCTGAATTTTTTCAGTCCGGCCTTAAGAGCCATCAATTTTTCGGGGGCGATTTCTGCCCCTTTTGCGGCCTTAAAAAGGGCGCCCTGAATCAGTTCTGAAATACTCTCACTGGCTTTGAGCAGCACATTGCCGACAAAACCATCACAAACCACTACATGGGCCTTGCCATAGTAAAGATGGTCTGCTTCAACATTACCGATAAAGTTCAGCGAACTCTGTTTAAGAGATTCAAACACACTTTTAGTCAGTTCATTGCCCTTCGACTCTTCTTCGCCGATGCTCAAAACCCCTACTTTCGGACTTTTGATACCACACACCTTTTCGTAGTAAGCGGCGCCCATAAGAGCGAACTGCAGAAGGTGCGGCGCACGACTGTCTACATTGGCACCAACATCAAGCAACAGAACCCCATAATTTTCTGAAGTCGGAAGCATTACCGCAATTGCAGGACGCTCGACACCAGGAATACGCCCGATTTCAAGCAGCGAAGCGGCCATCTGGGCGCCGGTACTGCCTGCAGAAAGAAGAGCATCGGCCTTGCCTTCGCGTACAAGACGAGCCGCCACTGCTATAGAAGCATTCTTCTTTTTACGAAGAGCCTGCAGCGGCGCCTCACCCATCTCTACCACTTCGGAGGTGTCGTAAATTTCACATCCGGCCGGTAGTTCTGGCATGATCTCGCGAATGGCCGATTCTTTTCCGACGAGTATCAGACTGGCGGTCCCGCCTGAAGTCAGATAAGTTCGAGCTCCCGATACCAGTTCCTGGGGGGCGTAGTCCCCACCCATGACATCAACGGCGATTTTCATTCGCTATTTTACCGGTATTATTCTTTTTCGACTTCGAGAACCTTAACTTTTTTGCCGTAGTAACCACATGCCGGGCATACTCTGTGCGGCTGTTTCAGCTCAAAGCACTGTGCGCATTTTGCCAGAGCAACAGGAGCTGCTTTGTAGTGAGTTCTGCGTTTGCGGCCTCTGAGTTTTGAAACTCTATTTTTTGGACATGCACCCATTTTGACTTCCTCCGGGATTGAAATAAGTTTGGTGAGTATAGCAGATAATGCAATCAGAGTCAATCACAATAAGCAAAAGCGTTTACGGGTGTACCCTTAGCCCATGAAAAGACCTAAAGGGGCTTTTCTACTGCAAGGCCACATTTTCGCGGGTAACGTTCAGGCACAGCGCAGGTTTTGCGAAGAATCAGAAAATTTCTTTCGAACGGCAACTCCGGTGGAGCAAGCCTTAAAATTTCGACATTCTCAACGGCTACCGAAAAAACCGCAAAAGCATTGGCCGATTCAGCAAGTTCTTCGTCAAGTTTCGGGCCTTTATAATACAATGCACAACCACCGGTGCGCGTCAGCGGCATCGTATATTCAACAAGCGTTCTGACAGCCGACAGTGCCCGGCAGACAACAAGGTCAGCCTTTTCCCTGAATTTAACATCGCGGCCCACATCTTCTATGCGCCCATGAAAAGTCTCAACATTAGTCAAGCCAGCAGCAGCAGCCATTCTTGCCACAAACTCGACAGACTTCTGCCTGGAATCAATTGCAATAATTCTGCTCTGCGGCAGAGCCACCGCCAGTGGCAATGATGGAAACCCGCCGCCAGTACCAAGATCAACAATTGTCGCTGATTTCCAGAGCGGGAGATTGAAACAGACCGGCGCCAGACTGTCGAGAAAATGCTTCATCGCCATTTCATGCGGATCAAATATCTTTGAAACACTTTTATACATTGGGTCTGACAACATGGCGGACGCAAGACTGTCAAGCTGTCCATACTGTTCTTCAGACAGCTTGATCTTAAGTTTTTCGAGACAGGGAAAAAGAAATTCTCTGATTTTTACCTCATTCATTGCTTCTACCCCTATTTATCTGGCGTTTGCGAAGATTCATCAGAATAACAGCCAGGTCTGATGCCCTGACCCCAGGAATTCGTGCCAATGCCCCAACCGTAGACGGCCGGACTGCCAGAATTTTCATTCTGGCTTCACGGCTGACAGCCGCAGGTATAGCGACAAAAAACTCTTCGTCGAGCTCTTCAGCCTGCATGCTTTCACGCAGCGAAAATTCACGTTCCTGCTGTTCAATGTAACCAGAATACTTGATGCGCGCCTCAATCTCCAGAATACCAAGGTGATCGAGACCTGAAATTTCCGGGATATAACGGGAAAAACTGGCTGGAGAAGCATCTGGCCGCCGCAGAAGCTGGGCCAGAGAAACACTCGAGGCCGGCATTGGCTCTGCAAATCCCGGGAGTTGCTCTTTTAGCTGAGCGGGCGTCAGACGAATTTCTTCAAAACGCCTCTGAATTTCAGCAAGCAGGTTGTGACGGGCGCTGATACCGTTCATTTTGTCTGATGTAAGAGAACCACAGTCGAAAGCTTTGTGCGAAAGTCTTTCTTCGGCATTTGTCATGCGCAGATTCAATCTGAAGGGCGAACGCGAAGTAAACACCCTGTAGGGTTCGCGGATTCCGAGGGTGGTAATCTCTTCGACCATAAGCCCCAGATAAGACTGATCGGCATCAAGCACCAGCGGAGTGCGGCCAAGAACGGCGGCAGCCGCATTAATGCCGGCAAGAACTCCCTGCGCAGCAGCTTCTTCGTAACCCGATGTGCCATTTATCTGCCCAGCCAGAAAAAGATTCGGAATCGACCTGGACATAAGCGTCGGGTGCAGATCGATCGGGTCAACGATATCATACTCGATACCATAGCCCGGTCTGGTAATGCGTGCCTTTTCAAGGCCCGGCAGAGTCGCAACATAAGCTTCCTGAACATCTTCCGGCAGGCTGGTCGAAAGCCCCTGCAGATAAATTTCATTGCTGAATGCTCCTTCGGGCTCAAGAAAAACCTTGTGGGTCTCCTTGTCTGGAAATTTATTCAGTTTATCTTCAATCGATGGACAATATCTGGCACCGGTGCCTGTTATCAGGCCAGCAATCAAAGCCGAACGTCCGAAATTTTCTTTGATCACCCGATGCGTTTCTTCAGTAGTGCGGGTAATAAAGCATGCCCGACTGGGAAAACGTCTTTCAGTATTTGACCACAACGAAAATGGTGGAGTTTCCGGGTCTTCTTCCTGCATTTCGAGACCGGTAAAATTGACTGTGGCAATATCAACCCTTGGTGGAGTGCCGGTCTTAAAACGCATTACCGGGAGCCCGATGCGTTCTAGGGCTGCCCCAAGATCGTTTGCGGCAGGTTCCCCTGCCCTGCCGGCAGAAAAACTGACATCGCCAATATGGATTTTTCCGCGCAAAAAAGTTCCGGTTGTCAGAATTACCGCCGGAGCAGACCACACCTGGCCAGAGATGGCTTTAACACCCGCAAGTCTGCCATTCTCAAAATACAGATCAGAGACCATTGCCTGCAGAAGTTTTAAGTTTGGCTGCAACATCAGCGACTGCAACATGCGCCGGCTATAAGCCTCTTTGTCTGACTGAAAACGGTTGGCCTGCACCGCAATCCCTTTTCTGGTATTCAAACGTCTTCTCTGAATGCTGGTTTCATCGGCAACGACACCCATTTCTCCGCCGAGAGCGTCGACTTCACGAACCAGCTGGCCTTTACCCTGACCACCAATAGACGGGTTACATGGCAGAGCGGCAACCGTGTCTAGATTGATGGTCAGCAGCAGAGTCTGCAGCCCGATACGGGCTGCGGCAAGAGCAGCTTCACAACCGGCGTGACCGGCGCCGACAACAATAACCTGAAATTCGTTGTTTGCTTTCACTTTTGCAATTGCAGTGCTTTTTCAGCCAGTGATCTGACCGTTTCATTCGGGTCGGTGGTCAGGCGCTGAAGAAGCTGTAGTGCATCCGGGGTTCTTTTTCGTGACAGGAGTTTGACTGCAGCAATCCTGCAGCTTTCGTCAGCCAGTTCGGCTGCCTTGTTGATGAGAAGCATCTGGTCATCACCCATGACAAATGCAAGATCTCTGGCGCCAGCTCTCTGATCGTCGACACTGGAAGAACATAGTCTGGCATAAATTTCTGCTGATCTTGGTTTGGCAAAAGCAGGCATGCCGGGAATATTTGCTGCAGGTGGAGAAGATACCGGCCGGGCAGGAGCAGCCGGCTTCTGCAAACCCGAAGATGGCATACCGGCAGACGGCAACCTGCGATCAGGAATATTCAAAGGTTTCGGCTGAACAGCAGAAGACGACGGCGCTGCGGGAGCTGCGGGAGCAGATGGAGCAACCGGAGACATGGGAGCAACGGGTCTGGCAGGAGCAATCGGCGGCCTCGGCGCAACTGGCGATGATGGCGGAGCAGGCGGCTCTTCTGCAGGTAGCGAAGATGGTTCAGCCATTGCAAGATCTGGTATCTCCAGGCTGCTGTCAGAAGGCAGCGAAGGTTCAGATGTGTCAGGTGAAATTTCAGGCAACACTGGCTTTGTTTCAGCCGGAACTGATGGCCGGACCGGTTCAACCGGCGATGCGACTTGAACTGGCGCTGCTGGTCGCGGTTGAGCAGTGGCCACAGGTGGCTGAACCGGTCTTGGCGGCACTGCCTGAGGTGGTGTTACCTGCTTCATCTCTTCACGCATCGGCGTATCTTTGATTTTTTCGAAAAGTGATGCGGCAACCTGTGCGACAACCGGGTCGGGGTCACCACATGCGGCTTTGAGAACCTGACGCGAGGTATTATTATTGATTCTGGCAAGAGCTTTTAGAACACTCAGCCTGATGCCCTGGTTCGGGTCTTTAAGTGCGGCTTTGAGCAGAGTCAGAGATGGCTGGTCGCCAATTTCTCCGAGCGCAAAAATAACGCTGTCGCGCAACCAGACTTCTTGAGAAACCAGCATTGAACGAAGAGTGAGAAATGCCTGCTGAAAGCCGTTTTTAACCAGATATTTGGCAGCATTAACCTTAACGCGATTTTCAGGGTCTTCAAGCAGCTGAACAATGTGCTGTTCACAACCCCTGATGTTCTGTTCCTCGATAACTTCAACCGTATTGGCCCGAACTCTTGGGTCCTCGTCCTGCAGGCAGCGAACAAGGGTTTCAAGACCGCCTTCGCGGCTGCTTCTGGCAAAAACCTTCACCAGGCCAGATTTAACGATAACATCTTTTTCTTTGAGAAGAATGCTTTCGAGCATTGCCGGATTGAGGTCGACATCGGTTTCCATGATAATTTTCAACATGAGAAAGCGACGCTGCGAAGAAAACTGCTCGTCTGCGAGCATGAATGGTATCTGCGGCGGAACCCGGCGGTCTTTCAAATTGAACAGAGTCTGCAGAGCCGTCAAAGCCACCTCTTCGAGCATGCTGCGCGCCAGCTGCAGAAGCTGAGTAACATGTCCCGAGGGCTTTTTGACTCCGAGAGTTTTAATGTGCTGCAGAAGAGCCGAGATATCGGTGATTTTCTTGAGATCCGGCAATGACGGATCGACCGGGTCATCAAGTTCCGGAGGAGCTGCGGGCACAACCGTAGAGGTTGCTGAAGGCTGGGCAGAACCATGAGAAAAGCTGCCAGTTGCTGCGGCAGGTGAAGAAACTGAAGGCAAAGGCTGAGATGGTCGGGGCAAAGTGGCTGCCGGCGCACCGACAGAAGCAGGCGACTGAAAAGGCTTCGCTGCGGGAGGCATTGCCTGAGGCTGGCCTGGAAGCTGCCCGGCCGATGGTTTTGGCGGCAAAACCGGCGCCACAGGGGAGCTGACAGAAGGCTGTTCGTCTGGTAATGGCAGTGCTGGCTCCGGTTCTGGCGTAAAAACAGGCTCCGGAGTCACCGGCTTCGACTCGCCATCGCCACTGAGCTTTGCCAGTGCAGCCTGAGCGGCGGCGCGAACGCTCTC
The DNA here is from genome assembly GCA_029560455.1 of Candidatus Rifleibacteriota bacterium. Next base: position 10,931 of record JAKQKW010000278.1, on the reverse strand, counting down.
GTCTGAATCACCAAGAACCTTTTGAATACAGGCAATTTTTTCGTTAACAGGCATGGCGGGTAGATTAACCAGCTGCTCGATGGACATACAGCGAACCTCAGCAGAAATTGAGCGAAGATTCTGAATAATCAATTCCTGGCGTTTCTTGTTAATCATCTGGTTTCCTCATGCCTTTCTTGTCTGTCGCCTTCTTCTGAAAGAACCGATAAAAGAATAGCAATTTCTGACCTTGTAAGGCAATGTTTTCTTACCATCTGACTCAGATCGTCGAATCTGGAAGAACTCAGAATCTGACGGGCCTGTTCTGACAATGCGTGTAATCGATGATCTGAGATTTCCATTGGCAGTCTGACCTTTTCCAGAAAACTTGTCTGCACAATCTTTTCTGCTTCGCGATCTGCATATCCCCGGTATTTTATCTCGGTTTCGAGAGCATAAACCTCATCGACCGCACTCAACCTTGAGCTTTCTGGCTGCTGCAGAAGATCCATCACATCCTTATAGGTGACCCCCGGACGCTGCAGCAATTCTGCCCCTGAAGCAGGCTTTTTGAGATCACCGGTCGCCAGCCTGGCAAGCCGTTCACGCGCCTCACCACTCGGCAGAAGGCTCAATGCAGAAAGTCGGGTAATTTCGCCTTCGATTCTGGCCGACCATGCAAAAATGGTTGAGAACCTCTCCTGATCGACAAGTCCGATGCGAAAACCATCTGCTGCCAGTCTGCGTTCTGCCGAATCATCACGCAAAGTCAGTCTGAATTCGGCATGGCCTGGCGTAATGCGGTAAGGTTCGGGCTTTTCCCAGGTTGAGAGGTCGTCGACAAGAACCCCCAGATAGCTGCGCGTTCGGGAAGGCCAGTATGGGGCCTGTTTTCTCAGAGAGAGGACCGCGTTAATACCAGCAATGAGGCCTTGCCCGGCGGCTTCTTCATACCCTGACGTGCCATTAAGCTGCCCGGCGGTATAAAGCCCTTCAACAACTCTGCTTTCCATCGTTTTTCTTATCTGACCAGGCGCCAGGGCATCATACTCTATTGCGTAGCCATACCTGAGAATTACGGCATTTTCAAGCCCGGCAACACTGCCAACGATGTCATGCTGGGCTGCCGGCGGCATTCCGGTGGTAAGCCCCTGCAGATAAAGTTCCTGCGATTCCCAGCCCTCTGGCTCTACAAAAATCTGGTGTTTCACCATATCAGGAAATTTGATAATTTTGCGGTCAATTGAAGGGCAATGTTTCGGGCCATCATCGGTTATATTCTCAAGAACCAGCGGGCTCTCACTCAAATTTCTTCTGACAGCCTCAACCGAACGCTCGTCGGTAAAAGTCAGATAACAGGAGATCTGCTTCTCATAGCGTCTGAGACGGTTCTCCCAGAGGAAACCACCGGCATCGACATCTCCAGGCAACTCGGTCATCAGGCTGAGATCGACAGAGCTTTTAAGGATACGTGGCGGTGTGGCTGTCTGCAGGCGACGAAGTTTAACCCCGGCTGCAAGAAGAGAATCAGACAACCCGACAGCCGGACTCTGATTTTGAGGCCCACCAGGCCAGGTTGCACGCCCGAGAATAATGCGACTGTTAAGGTAAGTGCCAGAAGTCAGAATAAGTTTTTCACAGCCAAAAACCAGACCGGTTTCGAGCCTGACGCCCTTTACACGGCCTGATTCAACAAGCAGACCGGTAACATGCCCCTGGCGAAGAGTCAGATTCGGCGCAGCAAACAAAGTCTGCAACATTCTCTGCCGATAGAGATATTTGTCGGCCTGAGCTCTTCGCGAACGAACTGCCGGCCCCTTCGAAGTATTGAGCCATTTCATCTGCACACAGGTTTCGTCGATACATCTTGGCATTTCTCCGCCAAGAGCACCAATTTCTCTGACCAGGTGGCCTTTGCCCGGCCCACCGATACTTGGGTTACAGGGCATCAGAGCGACCGTAGAAATGTTCATCGTTATCAACAGAGTCTCTGCTCCAAGTCTGGCAGCAGCCAGAGCAGCTTCACAACCGGCATGGCCGGCTCCGATTACGATTACTGCATATTCTTTTTTCTGACTCATTGTTATTTTCCGATACAGAACCGTTCAAAAATCAGGTCAAGCGTGTTTACGTCGACCGTCTCGCCATTAACCCGCCCAAGCTCCCTGACGGCCTCTTCAAGGTCGATTGCCAGCATATCCTGGTAAATATTACCAATGCCGCGATCAGCTCTCTCAAGAGCAGCAAGAGCCTTGTCAAGAGCGACTGACTGCTGGGCGCCAAGCAGTATCATCTCTTCATAGCCAGAAAGACCACTTTCGGCGATAATCTGGGAAATCGCTTTCTGCAACTCAGGGAGCCCCTGCCCTTTCAGGGCTGAAACACTCAGTTGTCTGAGTCCGGCAAAAATTTCCGGGTTGATCTGCTGCGGCAGATCAGACTTATTGAGAACGGCTATGACAGGCTTTCCTGACTGCCTCAAACGGTCCAGAACAATCTCGTCTTCTGCTTTCACAGGCTGTGAACCGTCAAAAACGCCAATCAGCGCAAAAGCTTCGTCGGCTGCCTTTGAGGTTCTCTCGATGCCGATTGCCTCAATACGGTCACCGGGTTGTCGCATTCCGGCCGTGTCAATGATTTTAACCGGGTATTCTCCGACCATCAGCGTTTCTTCAAGGGTGTCTCTTGTGGTGCCGGCGATTTCTGTAACAATGGCCCGGTCGCGACCAAGCATATAGTTCATCAGGCTTGATTTGCCAGAATTCGGCCGCCCGAGCAGAGCAATCTTCAGTCCGTCGGCAACCAGTGCGCCGCTTCTCGCATTTATGGCAAAAATTTCAAGTTCAGCAAGAATCTTTTTAATTTCACGAGCCAACAGATGTTCGTCTATAGCCTCAATCGCGTCTTCAGGAAAATTAAGACTTGCTTCAAGCTGTACCAGATGATGCATAATCCGGTCACGAATTCTGGCAACAAACTGCGAAGGCAGGCCATCGAGCTGGTTCAGTGCCAGTCGGGCCTGCGAAGAGGTATTGGCAGAAAGAAGCTGAGAAACCGCCTCAACTTCGAGCAGATCCATTTTTCCGTTCAGAAAGGCTCTTCTGGTGAATTCGCCGGCCTCGGCGGCCCTGGCGCCATGCTTTAGAAGCAGCTGCATGACCCGGCTTACCACCAGTGGATTGCCATGGGTAGACACCTCAGCCAGGTCTTCACCGGTGTATGACCTTGGTGCCGGAAATGTCGTGACCAGACATTTATCTGCCACCAGTCCGGTCTCCGGTTCAATTACTGAACCGAAATAAACAGAATAAGGCAGGGGGAAAGTTTTCTTTCCCCCTGTGATAAACATTTTTTTCAGGATTTTGAAGGTATCCGGCCCGGAAACCCTGATCAGGCTGATCGCCGACCTGCCGGCAGGTGTTGAAACTGCGGCGATCGTGTCAATCTTCAGTTTAGACATCTTCCTCCATGAACATCGGCACAGCGCTTGAAGTTTCAAGCTTTTCTGAAAAATCAGAATCGCCCTCATCTGCAACCGGCTGCCACTCGGCATTCATGCCACCTTTTTTCTTGCGCATCGGCGAAATGACGACGCGACGCATTGGTTCGGTTCCCTTTGAGAAAGTTTCGATATCGGTGCGATCTTTCAGGGCCATGTGAATGGTGCGGCGATCAAGGGTCGACATAGGTTCAAGTTCGACCTGACGACGGCTTGAAACCGCCTTTTTGCACATGCGCTGTGCCAGCAATATGAGATTGCGGTAACGTTTCTCGCGATAACCCTGTGCATCGAGAACCAGTTTAATGCGATCATCATTGCCCTTGTTAAGAATAATGTTCATGAGATACTGAAGTGAATCAAGAGTACGGCCGCGTTTGCCAATAAGCTGCGAAACATTCTCACCGCTGGCTTCGATAACCCAGGCGCCGTCACGCATAAAATCAACCAGATCGAGTTGCTCGATGCCAACATTTGCAGCCACATCGCGAATCAGCGAGAAAATCTCGTTATATTCTGGATGCGCTTTAACTTCCGCTGACACAGGCTCTCTTGGGCGTTCAGGAAGATGAATTTCAGCTTCTTCAACGCCTTCGCCGGATTCAGAATAATTGCGGCGCGGCGGGCGATTGCGACTCTGCCGTCTGGGCGGCCTTGACTGGCGACGTGGAGGCATTGCATCACGCTCGTCGTTATTTTCTTCGCCCTCAAAATCGTCAGTTCTTGCAGGTCTGGCGGGTCTTTCAGCTCGTGGCTCATCATGCGGTCGGCGTTCGGCTATTTTCTCAACTCTTTCGACTTTGGGTGCCGGAGCAGGCTTTTCACCAATGGTAAAGCGAATCTTGTATTCCTGCTTACCGACAAAACCAAAAATGCCACGGGCCGGAGCAGACAGAACTTCAGTAGCCACAATCATTTCATCGCCATTAAGTTCACCGTTGGCGATGCCTTTGGCTTCCTCTTCAGTTTTTGCAATAATCTCGATAGCTCTTGTAGACACAATTATTCCTCCTTAATGGCAGCCGCGATGCGGTTAGCCTGTAACTGCTGAAGTAATCCGAGAACGCTGCTGGCAAACCAGTATACCAGCAGACCGGCCGGCAGAGACCAGGTAATGACAAACATGAACATTGGCATGAAGGCCATCATCTGCTGCTGTTGAGGGTCGGTCATTTTGCCCTGCTGATAATACATCAGAAGAGCGATCGCAATCGGCAGAATAAGTAACGGGTCGCCCTTTGAAAGGTCGGCGATCCAGAGAAAAGGTGTTTTTCTAAGTTCAACCGCGATTCTGATTGTGTTATAAAGAGCGATCAGAATCGGCAGCTGAAGCAGCAGCGGCAGACAGCCGCCAAGTGGGTTTACATTGTTTTTCTGATAAAGTTTGAGAACTTCTTCATTGAACTTCTGCGGGTTGTCTTTGTAGCGATCTTTGAGATCCTGCACTTTCGGCTGCATTTTCTGCATCTGTGCCATCGACTTGGTCTGTTTGAGAGTCAGTGGATAAAGAACCGCCCGAACCAGAATCGTCATCAGAATAATCGCCAGACCATAGTTCGGAAAAAGACCATAAAAGAACTGCAGTACTCTCAAAAGAATGGTGCTGAGAAAGCCATATTCAGAAACCTGACCGCGGTTGATACCGGTAAGCTGGTCAAGAATCATTGGCCCGGCATAAACGCGAAACTTGAAGGTTCTCGACTCTCTCGCGCCAAGATTGAATTTTGGCATGACGCAACTGATACTGAAACCTTTGTGAGGTTTGCGGCGCTGGTCAGCAGAGGTAATTTCATAGGCAGTAGCCGCAACTCTGGCTGATTCATCGGCTTCGAGCAGAACACAAAAATACTGATCGCGGACTCCAACGCCGTTGTAGGCTCCTGCAACGGCGCCTTTGCCATTAAAATCCTTAACATCTGAAAATGTTTCGACAACTCCGGGTTTGAGACCAAGCAGACTCATCGGACCATAAGGATCAAGAAAAACACCTGGCCCGAAGCTCATTGCCAACGAACCATTCTCATCATTCCCGACGCTGGTAAGCTGTTCTCTAAGATTGCTTACAACGTGTTCAACATTGAAATGGTAAGCATTTTCCCGAAAAGTGAAGCGTTTTGTCAGAGACAGCCCCGGGCCAGCTGAAGCATTGGCTTCAGCAAGAGACACATTGGCAGTAGCCCTGACAACAATAGTTTCAACAGTCTGTTCTTCGACTTCAACCGTGTATCCAGAGGCATTAAAAGACTGGTTGACCAGTTCACTCAGAAACGGCCGAAGATTTTCTGCCGGAACGCTGTAGCCGAGATCCTGAACAACCGGCGGATAAAGATTTTCCTCAAAGCTTGCGCCTTTTAGGTAATAAACGCTTGGACTCCCGGTTCGACTCGAAAGAATTACACGAAGCAGGCGAGTTTCGATTGAAGCGTCTTTAAGTCCGTCACCATCGACATCTTCGATCTTAACCGTCATTGGTGCAGCACCCGAAGCAGCCCCGGGGGCCTGAGTCGGCTGAGCATACAGCGTGGTCATATGGCAACAGAAAAGAGCCAATAACAGAAACGAGCAGAAAAGCCTGCCCGTCAAAAAATTAAAGCCAAAATTCAGTTTTCTGGTCAGGCCTGTTCTAGTCATTATGTAATCGCTTCTCCGGAACCGGGATTATATTTCTGTCTGTTATCTGACAGGATCGTCGCCACCGCGACAGAATGGGTTGCAACGGCATATCCGCCAGGCTCCCATTAAAGACCCTTTAATAAGGCCGTATTTTTCAATGGCCTCATAGGTGTATCTCGAACAACTGGGGTTAAATCTGCACGCAGCTCCGATAATCGGCGACAAAAAACGCTGATAAAGTCGTATCAGCATCAAACCCGATCTAGCGGGTAGCGCAGCTATCTGGTCAATTTTCATCAGCATGCAGAAACTGCCGGATCCGGCAATTTGACTCGCGAAATGCGGGCAAAAGCCCAGTCGCAGGTCTCTTTCAAAATCTCATAAGTCAGTTCACAGCAGGGCTTGCTGACGCAAAAAACTATTTCAGCAGAGTCAGGCAGCGTCGAACTGATTCTGACAATTTCCTTCAGACGACGACGCACCTTGTTTCTTTCAACAGCTTTGCCAAAGCGTTTCGGAATTGAAACCCCAAATCGGAACTCAACTCCGGAAGCTTTCCGGTAACACAAACCCAGCCCATTCCGAAACAGCCTGGTCTTTGCAGCAAAGACCCGCTGAAACTCGGAATGGGCACGCAACGTTAACCGACCAATGGCGTGCGGGACCCCCACATGCGTGAATCAGAGACAGAGACTTTTGCGACCGTGGCGTCTGCGTCTCTTGAGAACATTGCGACCGCTGACGGTGGCCATTCTTTTTCTGAAGCCGTGGGTTTTGGCACGTTTGCGTTTGTTAGGATTATAAGTAAAGCTCATGGTTTATCTCCTGAGATTAAAATCTGAATAGAGGTTACCACTATATACCATAAACAGAAGTTTGTCAACCGCCGGACAAAGCAACTTCTAAGAGCATTTATCAGTATGTACGCAACACGCTGTACACCTCTGTCATTCCCGGTATATCTATGAACCCAGCGCAACGACCTCTACTGTCTGTTTTTTTCCTTTTATTGCCTGATCTGGCAGTCGGATAGCATTTCTGGCATACTCTTCGTTGCCTGGAGATGCCTTCTGCAGCTCTGACCAGGCGTAAGAACAAAGAAGAATTTCTTTGTCGGTATCCAGTGAACAAAGACGAGCCGCCAGATTGACCACATCGCCGATAACAGCCTGCTCAAGCCTGGTTGTTTCTGAACCGATAATGCCGGCTCTTACAACTCCGGCTGTAATACCGGCTCTGATTTTAATGACACCGTCGAGAAACTTATGGCGACGCAGCCGCTCCACAACAGTCATTGCAGACCTTACCGAAGCCAGAACCTTTGTACCGATTTCTTCATCAGAACCGACAAAGAAGGTTACCATTGCCTTCTCGGCAATAAACTTGCTGACTTCGCCGCCATTCTGCCTGACACTGCTGCAAACTGCGGAAAAAAATCGATTTAACTCGGCGACCATCTGAGTTGCCGCATTTTCCTTAAAAGCGTCTGTGATCCCCGCCGCTCTGATAAACATGATTACCGCTCTTCGCGACTGTAAAGACATCTTTCTGTCGATTTTTTCGGAAGCGGTAATCGTCTGAAGAGCCCCGTCAGAAACGAATTTTCGCAGAATTCGCCCGGTTTCCACATCACCAGCAACCTGATTGAAACTCCTGGCGATCTGGCAGAATTCTTCATCAGCCCAGCCTTCATTCATTCTTGCCGAAAGATCACCATCAATAAGCTTTTCGGCCGTTTCGGCAAAACATCTGACTGGCGCCACAAAACCGGCTGCCATTTTCCAGCCGATGTAACCACAGAGAATAAATATCAGAACCATAGACAGTCGCAATTCTGACTGGAAACGCCGGTAATTTAGAATGTCAGCCGAAACCGGTATCATCGCTGAAAGCTGATAATCAATAAGATCATAGCCTGGAAAAGTGGCAAAAAACCATTTCTGCTTCTCCCAGTCAATTTCAAGAACCAGAGATTCGGCCGCATAGCTGCTCAAGTGAGCCATCAGAGCAATTTTATCAGGCAGCAATCCATAAACAAAACGCATCAGTCCGAATTTGCCCCCGGAAGCCACGCGGCCAAAAGGAGCTTTCAGATACCAGCCAGGAGCATTCTTTTTCTTGATAAGCCAGATCGGCCGGAATGAGCTTTGATCAAAATTGGCCACCCAGCGATTAAAGGCCACACACTCAAGCGAAGGCGGGTAAACAGCAACCAGTAACGCACCGTTCACCGACGACTCTTCGCCTAGAAAACGGTGATAGAGAAATGCCTGATCACCAAAGCCGCTTAATTTAGTCAGATGCGTATAGGTGTGTGCCATCCCAGGGAATATTTCAGGCAGCAGAACACTGCTCATTATCCCCAGAACTTCTTCTGCCTGGGCTTTCAACAGCACATCCTTCTCACCACCTGTATCAAGAGATGGATTCATCGCCTGAAGGGTCGGCAAAAAAATGCTGGCGCCAAGATTCTGGAAAAATTTTTCTTCAGAACTGTTACTTCCGACAAACCGAGACACCATCCGGCCTCTGCCACTTACCAGCAGCACATTTTTCATAACTACCCCATTATCGATAAATGTGTCGAGAAAAGTGCCAAGCCACTCTTTCTTTTCGTGGTCAGACATTTCGCCAAGCTTTATTTCAACATCAGAGCTTTCTGTCTGGTGAATAAGATTGTCTGCCAAAGAACAAATGCGGGTTCTGAAAAGTTTGATCGACTTGTCGAAAGCATCAAGAGCCTCTTCACTTTCAGATCTTATCCTCTGCAGCGAAGAATTCATGGTCGAATCAAGATAGCGCTCAAGACTTATCGTTGCCAGAAGAAATGGTGGAAGAAGAAAAATGGAAACAAGAACTGCAAGCTGCTCTCTCAGGCCAGCCCTGATCTTTTTTCTCATAATCAGGTGATTGCCACAGAGGTAAACTATCAGGGCGAACCATGCCACCAGAAGGCTGAAAACAGTTTTTCGCAATAACCTGATTGAAGATATCTCTGCCGGTACGGGCCTGGCAATGACAACACTGCGATTGCCAAGATCTGGTAGAGCTGTCTGCGTGCAGAGCCATTTTTTTGTGCGCACAATGCCCCTGGCAAGAAGTTTTCTCGCTTCAACCAGCTCCGGATCATTCTCAAAATCATCGCCCTGAACCCAGATCGCATGACCTTTATTTTCATCAGATGGCGAAAGTGCTATACTGGCACCAAGACGACCAAAATTATCGACAAGCCCCTTTTCAAAACGCTCTTTGCAAGCCCGCCGATAATTGTCTTCATCAAAGACAACAACAACAAGAGCAGCAATCTTTTCCAAATCCTGAGAAGGGCCACCGGGGGAGGCATCAGTCTTAATTGTCGCCACAAGAGTTTCAGCCTCTGAAAACTTGCCATCTTTCATAACCGGAAACCACATGAAATGGAACTGGCGATTATTGATAAAACAAGGCTGGAAACACCTGGCAGAAGCACAGATAAATCTTGCCAACTCTGCATCTGCTTTATCATCAAGATAACTTTTGAATTTTCTGCTGCTCTCTTCTCTTAATTCGTGAGAAATATTCAGATCTGCCAGATACGACAACCCTCTGTAAGTCAGAAGCCGTAAAATTTCAGCTTCAATCTCTGTATTTTCCCCCGATGAAAACCTTTCAAATAACTCATTTCCGTGAACAAGTCCATCGCCCGTCTGTGAAGCTACCGCCATCAGACTCCAGCGATACCTGCCGGGTAAAGAGGTTGAGTCCGAATTTAACATGGCTGCAAACTCTGAAAACATAGCCTCACTGCAGCCAACTTTCCCGATAATATCTTTAAAGTCTTCGGTCAGATCCGAGGCGATGTCGAAACCGATATGGAGCTTTCTGAGAGTTGCTCTTTGAGCGAACTTCAGGTCATTCAGCAAATGCCTTCTTACAACCGACTCGCCCTGTTCAGAACCTGCCGAAGCATAACGATTAAAACTTGCCCAGACCGCAAGCGATATCAACATGGCTGCAAGAACTACAGCTGCAGCCAGCATGAATTCGGATGTATTTTTCTCAGTTTTCTGCAAGGTTTTTCACCTCAAAAAATCTGGAATCACTGGCGATCTGTGCGTATTCGAACCCCATAACAGAATTTTTCAGATCTTCAGTTACAACAATCCCGGTAAAGGACCCCAATTTTGAAGCTGTTTCGGCATCTTCAGCCAAGTGCAGGGTATCACCGGCAATAGTGTAGTCAAGTCTTACGCCTGAATTTCCCATTATTCCGGCAAGAATTTCACCGCGGGAAAGCCCTATGCCGATGTCAACTTTGAATAAGCCTGCTGCCTCGCGCTCTTCCTGAATAAGTCCGTGTATTTTCTTCATCTCGACCGCAGCATTCAGAGCCTTATTACACATCGACCCGGCATCTTCATAAAAGATTGCCCAGACCGCGTCGCCCACAAAGCGGTCGATAACTCCACCATTTTTTTCTATTATTGCTGCCATGGCACTCAAATGATGGTTAACCATGTCAAAAACATCTTCTGGCCGAAATTCTTCTGAAATAGTTGTGAAAGAGCGGATATCAGAAACAAGAACAATTGCTTTTCTTATTGTTCCGGCCCCGGCCTTGATGAAGTTGTTCGCAAGAACATGATTAACAGCCTGTGGGGCAACAAATCTCTTGATTTTTTCACGTTCCCCTATCCAGTCAGACATTCTTCGAATCGAATCGGCAGTGGCAGCAATCTCATCTTCTCGAACAGACACGGCACCAGCTGAATCATAACCAGTTCCTATTTTTTCAAGGGCCGGAATGAAAGACCGCAAGGGCTTGCCAATCCAGACAGAAACGAATATTGAGCCGGAAATA
>JAKQKW010000267.1 GCA_029560455.1 Candidatus Rifleibacteriota bacterium | reverse complement strand
AAGCGGCTGGTTGGAATTATCAGGCAGAAGCGCCCGCCGTAAGGCAGCATGTAGGTTGCAGCCTCGACAAAATCTTTTACGGTTCCGTTCAGTTCGTGCCGGGCCATGGCCCGCCCGGGGCGGGTTGGCAGGCGGCCGCTGCCCATCTGAAAATATGGCGGGTTTGAGATCACCAGGTCGAATGACTCCGGCAGAATGCGTGCCGGTATGTCTCTGACATCCATCTGTTCAAAGCAGAGATCAGAAAACTGGCGGTTCATCTGCAGATTGCGATTGGCCAGATCGACGAACTCTTCCTGCAGTTCGAAGCCGGTAATTGCGAGGGCCGGGTTGCGATACTTAACCAGAAAAGACAGTATGCCGCTGCCTGAGCCGAGATCAGCGGCGGTCTGCATGTCGGGGCGGAACTTGACGAAGTTAGCGAGCAGCAGCGTGTCGATGGCAAAGGCGGTGCCGTCGATTTTCTGAATCAGGCTGAAATTGGTGCCCGGAATTGAATCGAGTCGTTCATCGGTGTCGATAAAGGGTTGAGTCATGGCGATGCAAGGGTATAACAACCTCGGCATTTCCGCAACCACAGATAAACAGGGTGATTAGTAACACAGGGAAAGAGCAGAGGTTTATCGATGCAACGTGGTTAAAATTCGAGGTTGGCTGATACCGAAGTGCGGCGGTCTTCGCGTTCGCCGGGGCGCTGGCCGATTTCTTCGCCGTAGCTGGCGGCCTGAATTTTAAGGTCATGAAACGCGAAGGCGATGCCGCCGGTAGGGTAGCCGCCGCGCAGGCCCGCGAGGAGATGCAGGTGCCGTGTCAGGCGCAATTGCATGCCGAGTCTGAGTTTGGCGAGGCCGGCGCTGTCTTCGCCTGTTTCCCAGTAATCGGCGGCGAGCAGCAGCTTTTCGTTGCGCTCTGCGGGGCCGGTCAGCGGCCTGATCGATGCGCCGACGGCAAACTGGCGTTTGAGGTTGCCGGCTTCTTCTGAAAAATCCGAACTGAGCAGGTTGCCGGCAAACAGGCCGAAAGTGGTTTTCCAGGGGTTGTTCAGCTGCCAGAG
>JAKQKW010000408.1 GCA_029560455.1 Candidatus Rifleibacteriota bacterium | reverse complement strand
GCCCACGAACAGGAGGCCTTGTAATATTTTTTTACAGAAATAGCCATAATCTGATATTATGGGGATATGAGATATAAAAAATCGGGGTTTTGCTGCTTTTTTTCTGGTCATTCTGGCAATAATTCCGTCTACGGCCAAAGATAAAAAGCGTAATATGGCAATGTCGCTTCTCAGACAGGCGCGGGCTGCACATGATGGTGGAGACCATGAAAAAGCCCAGAATCTGCTGCTAAAAGCTAAGTTTATCTGGAAAGACCTACCTGACCCGGGCTGGTCGCTATCGTCGCATAACGAGGCTGGACAAAAAAGAATCTCATCGAGCCTTATTACCAGAGATTCCGGCAATGAACTGCTGTTCAACTTTCTCGCCAGCCCGACGGTACAAAAGCAGCGACTTCTTGAAGTTTATCTAAAAAAATACCCCGACGAAACATCCATCCAGGAACAGTATCTCGCAAAAGCTCGACTTTCCGGGCTTCTTAAAGATTTTTCACCTCAGGCATCCCAGACTGAATCGTCCGATTTTTTAAACCTTAAGTATCTGCTGCTCCTTGTGATTCTTTCGCTGACGATCTGGCAGGCAGCAATAGCGATAAGAGAAATCCGCAACGGCAACCGGAGGTAAACATGCTTAACCATAGACAAAAAAGTATCGTAATCTTTTTGTCATTTATTTTTCTGGCCACGCTCTGGAATCCGGCTGCCTTCGCTCTCGAACAGCTCGCCAACGGCAATTTCAGCGCCGACCTCAATGCCACCACCAACTGGTCAGAAGACAACAAGATATCTCAACCTGTCCTCATGAATCCATGGGGCAGAATAAATGACCCCGGTTATGACGCTGGAAATGGTTATTTTAGCGCCGGATTTGAGCCTGCAGGTGGCTCTGACAATCTGTATTACTATGCTGATGGCGCCATCTGGCAGGATTTTCCGCCGGTTGCAAAAGCTTCAGATACCAATGCACATATTTCTTATGCTTTACATGAAATCTATACCGTTAATGGCGGAAAAGCCTGGGCAACTAACATTAGCGGCACGATTCGCCGGCAGGATTCTCCCGATACGATCATCAACACATTTCTGAACCTTCAGAACAGCGGAAACACTCCACAAGACGACGGCTGGGTAGAAGAAAAAGCTCTTTCAGCAATTCTGCCTGGCGGAAACCGCTACCGTCTCTACCTTTACTGGAACCTTGGCGGCCAGAAAAACACAAATCTCACTATCGATGCAGACGCGATACGCTGCAATATAAGCCCTTCGGGCCTTACCGCTTCAGAAACGACCTCTGGCGGTTGCCATCTCGACTGGCATGACAGCAGTTCTCCGGTTGTAACCCTGTCAGCCTACCGGGTTTATCGAGCGCTCTGGCGGCAGATGGGCCATGGGCACAGATTGCCACAATTTCAGCTCCGACGCTCGTCTCCAGTTACACCGACGCTATTCCGTACACCGGCGCTATCCCGCCCGATGCAGTCTATTATGCGGTTACTGACGTCGATTCGGCAGGCATCGCCTCGCCCTTATCGCCGGTGGCGGTTTTCAAAACAGCCAAACTGGTAATCACCAAAGTTGAAGCGGCTCCCACAACTGTTACCGTAGGTCAGAGCGGGATTCCGGTTAAGGTATATGTTGCAAACACCGGTTATTCGCCGGCAAAGCTTTCAGAAATCGACCTTTATTTCAGCGACCCGGCGGTCGGGGCATACAACAAAACTCTGCAGACAGCATTGCCGATAACCCTTGCTGGTGGCGCCAGCACCACAATAACTTTTGCGGTCGATATTCTCGAGGGCAGCACCCCGGATACAGACACAATAAATGCCACTGCAACCGGCACAAACGTTCAACTGAATCCGCCAAAAACTATCACAGCACCTTCAGCTCTTACAACCCATTCGTGGCTGATCCGCTCACCAGCAAACCTCGTGGTTCAAAAAATAGCCACACCCGCAACCGTTTATCGGGCCCAGAAAGACGTTTCGGTCGCGGTCGAGGTAATCAATGACGGGAACAAGAACGCTGCCGCCTACTGGGATTCAACCTCATTAAAGTTCACTCTCGGCAGTTACGAAAATATACGCCTGGTAGATACCCTGCCGGTTGCAGTTTACCCCGGCCTGCCGGTCACCGTTCACTATCTCGTCGATGTCAGCCCCCTGTCAGCAACAGGAACATGCGTAGTCGATGCAGACATAACCTTCAGAGATATCAATCTTTTAACCCCGTCGACAAATTACGATGGTGCAGCCGAGCCCGGCACCTGGATAGTCGTCGCCGGCGTCATGAAAACCTACCAGGGACCGCCCAAATTCCCTTCATACATAATCGAATCAAGCAGCTTCAATCAGGGCAGTACTATTGTTTATGCCAGAACCGAGAACCTGCAGCCTTTGGCCGAACAGCGATTCCGCTGGTACAGTCCTGACTCTCCCACCATCCCTGTCAGAGTCACAGATCCGCCATCGACAACAGACGAAAGCGGAGTGATGACCGATCAGCTAAGTCTCGACGCAACCTCGCCGCTGGGTCTCTGGCGGGTAATCGCCACAAGAGTTATTGACAGCACCCCACTTGCAGAAAAACAGTTTTATGTGGTTACTCCCGCTGCCATCTCGATACAGCACCAGCTACCGGCAACCGTGACCCGGGGTCAGACTTTCACAGCCACTTCAACCATAATTAATTCAGGTGGTGCGGCCGTTACAGATGCTTTTTCAGATACTCTGACGCTGCTGACCGGCAATGCAGCAATGCTTTCCGGCCCAAGCCCTGAAAATTCAGTAATAGCCGGCCTGGGGCAGGCGACTTTCAACTGGCAGTTCGCTGCCACAGCAGTTGGCACATTTCAATTTGAAGGTGCCGGTTATGGTTACGATTTAAATGATTCAACCGCTCTGACTGCAGCGACACAAATCAGCAATCTATGTACCATTCAGAATCCGCCAGTTTTGAGTATCGCCACGCTGTCAGAAACTTTGGGCAATGTTTATCGCAACCAGACAGGTTTAAGCGTTACCATGCAGATAAGAAATCAGGGAGAGGCTGCTGTTTACGTAGACTCGGCGAGCCTTTCATTCAGCAATGGCACGCATCATCAGGCAGTCGCGAATCCCGCCCTGCCATTTCTGCTGGCCGGAAACTCGACTGCGGATATAGTTTTCTCAGTCTCAGTTGATGAGAACTCCTCTACCGGGGAAGTAAACGCATCCGGTTCATTCACAGCCTTCGAGGCAAACAACCCGGCATCGACTTCAACGATCATCTGTGCCCCGGTCTATTTCTGGACAATTTTTTCAGCAGTAGGGCGGTGCGCCGCTAACTCAGACTATAACCCTGAACAGTACACATTCAATCAGGGGCAGAAAGTTTTTGTAAAATTTACCGGAATGGCGGCCCCTGCCGACAAAGAGGACTACCAGATCTGGATTATCGACCCAAACAACGCCTGGTATAAAGAACCGCCCACTGGCTCGGGCATTGGCGTGAGCAACTATTCGTTCACTCTCCCGGATGGCGCCCCAATTGGGAAGTGGCGAGCCGAGGTTCATATTGTCACCAGCCCTGGGGGAAAAGATGTGAGCCTGCAGGGCGTCCAGTATTTCGACGTTCAGGCGCCAGGCACACTGACCGGTTCTTTCACCATATCCCCTGCGACAGTGCCGCTTGGCGACAATATCACACTGACCTTGTCGCTGACAAACAATGTTGCCAGCAGTTCAACTATTTACCCGATCGTTCCGGTATTTCCGATAAGACCGGCAATATACAGTGGTGAAGTCGGAACACCGACCCCTGACATTGACCCGGGGCCAACACCGGCATCGGTCAGCGTCAGTTTTGGCAACCCGGCCACCTTCACCTGGGTTTTTAAAACTACTGATTTTACAGACATTGGCAGCAGTTTTGCGATGGAAGTTGCGGCAAGCGGCATCGACTTCAACACTACCCATGCCGAAACACAACGAACTGTATCGCTGGCTTCAACAACCAGCAACAATATTCAGATTCTCTTTCGCGACCTTGAAATACAGCCTGACCCGATACAGATTGCTCCCACACTCTGTGGCAGCACAGTCGCATGGCCATTTCAACTGCAGAATACAGGCAACACTCACCTTTTAAGAGTTTTCTGGCAGAAGGCCTACCCTACTTCCACCAGCGGCGAAAAAATTCCCTACGCCTACTTTGACTTTACGCAGGCTTCAGGCTTTTCTGTCGCAACCGGCACCCTTTCGACCGCCTGCAACTTCGGACTGACAATACCCTACAATCAGCCGGCCGGAACTTACACGGCATTGATGGCGGTGTATGACGATCTGTCAGGCAACAGCGCCAGAGATCTGGGCGAACCCTTTTATGAATTCACAGTAGAAGCGGTTGCCAGCGAATGTAAGGTTGTTTATACCGACACCGACCTGATTGAGCTTGGCGGTTACCCGGTCGATTCGAATACTGCAACCGTTACTATCAGCATTTTTAATGGCGGTAATCTTAATCTGACGAACCTAAAATTTGTGCCGACAGCTGAAACGTTCGTACACTCTGATATCACCATCTCTCCAAACCCGCTTGGGGCGCTTGCAGCCGATGGCATCGAAATTGCCAGCATCTCGGCGTATGTCGGAGCCGACTCGGTTGGCGAACACATCGCCACTTTTACATTAATGGAGGACACTGATAATGACGGCGTTGCAGAGGCATCATGCACGTTCAGAGTAAGATTCTTTGTCGGAACAAAAGACTTCAACATAACCGACAACCCTAAAGACCTTGGCAATGCCACCCCGACCTTCACTCTAAGCAATTTTAACGTCACCATCACCAATGTCGGCACTCTCGATATCGTCAACCCGGCGGTTGAAATGGCTGACCTGGTGCAGGGGGCTTATACCATTTCAAAAGACTTTCTGACAATCGAAATGCCGTCAGGGCCGATTCTACCGGGCGCAGCCAATGCAAAAATAGCAACCATAAGCCTTTATGTGCCGGCCGGCACACCCATAGGTATTTTCAGCGGGCTTCAGACAGTCTACGATGATGAAAATGACGACGGAATCAACAACGGAACCGCCAATGAAGTCGCCAAAACCTTTGAACTCAAAGTAAACATAAATCCGTATTACTCAGTTCAGGTCATACCTTCGACCGTCGACCTGGGCGGGGTTACCCCCGGCGACCCGCCAAAATCAGTCGGATTCCTCTGCCGAAACGCGGGCAACACAGATCTTAACGATCTTGGCTGGCAGGAAACTACCCTTTTCGACAACGCACTGCAGATTACCGACGACCGCTATTCAATTGCACCGGCGGCTTTTTTTGCCGGATTCGGGCAAACCTTCAATGCAACACTGACCATAGAATTGCTCTCTACTCAAAACCCGGGTCTATACTCGGGGAGTCCGGCGCGCCTTTACGACAATGCAATTACCAGTGCCAGCGACACATTCACGATTACCTGCCAGGTTGGCAGCAAAGCCGTGGATATAATTGAAGCCGGGCCTCTTCTGGCTACGGGAACTCCAAATTCAACCTCGACTTCTGTTTCTTATCGCATAAAAAATACCGGTTCTCTGATTCTGGCAAAGCCAAGAGCTATCGCCACCGGCAACCTGACCGACGGTGCCTATTCAATGCCGGCTGCCAGCTGCATTTTTACTCCGGCAACCTTCGACTATCTAAGCCCCGGTCAGATCAAAACCGGCCAGATTACAGTTCAGATTCCGGCCGGACAAGATATCGGCACTTATACCGGCACTATCAGAGTCTGGGATGACACCGATAACGATTTTGCTCCTGACGCCACCGAAGCCAGCGACACCGTCAGCGTAGAGATCAGAGTTACCGGCAAAAGGGTTCTTACCGTTACACCCAATCCGGCAGACCTGTTTTTCATCCCGGCAGGGCAATCGGGCAGTATCGACCTGACTCTTAAGAATTCAGGCAATATACCAATCAACAACCCGGCAGAAATAATCAAGGTGGTGCCATTCCCGCTAAACCCGATTGCTCCAGGGCCGCCCAGTATTTCGGATGCCCAGATCACCTTCAACAGTCCGCTGGCCGGCAGTCTTGGCGTTGGTGATACGGCAACCATCACCGTAAGTGTTACGGTTCCGATCGGGCAGACAGCCGGGCCCTATGAAGGCTATCAGATTATTTATGACGACTATCTGCCTCCTGCAGGTTTCAATGCTGGGCAAGAAGAAAGCCACAACCTGCTTCTGAAGCTGACCGTAGGTAAAAAGAAGCTTTCGGTAACCACACCTGTCGATCTTGGCATCGGTAATCCCAGTATCCCCGGAACGCCAACAATTGTGAGCAAAGCTTTCGAAGTGAAAAATCTCACCTCGATTCCGCTGTCAAAACTGAAGCGGGGAAAGACCGCCCTGACCTCAGGTGCCAATACATTGCCGACCAGCGCATTTTCTTTTCTGCCTGCCGGGCCTTTCAATGTTTCTTCCAACGGAACCAAAGCCACTTCCGCCAGCATGACGATTCCGATGTATCAGCCTCCTGGAACATACAGTGGCACACAAACCGTTTTTGAAGACGAAGATGGTGATGGAGCTGTAGACGGCGGCGAAGCCTCGGCCACATTTGTTTTGTCTGTCACTGTAAATACCTTTGAAAAAATCGAGATTCTGCCATCAATAGCTGATCTTGGCGATGTTAAGCCCGGAGAATCGACACTGCCTATTGACCTGACGATCAACAATATCGGCAATGTCGACGTTGCCGGTCTCAATGCACAATGGATCAAGGCAGCTCTCAGTGGCCCCGGAACCATAGATTCTTCGCTCATAAGTTTTTCTGCGATTCCGGATCCGCTGATCGTGGCTGCCAGCACAATCTGCCAGGTTACGGTCGGCCCTGTTGACACGGCTCAGGCGGCTGGCCTTTATACTGGAGTTCAAAGCCTCAAAGGACAGAACTGCGAGCTTCAGCTCACAGTATTAAGTGCAGCCACCGGCCCCGATCTTGCGTCTGGCAGCTTATACCAGGAGATTGCCACTACCTCATTCCCTGCCCTTGCGCCAGAAACCATGATCTTCTCGGCATTCGTATCGGCAACCGGCACCGCAGCAATCGGCTTTCTCGAAACCCTACCAGACAAATCAACCGCCTCTTACAGAGAGGTAAGCTTCGATTTTCTGAATAAAACGTTGTCGCAAAGTGGCCCCGGCATAATTGACGCAGGAGCTATCGACATCGCCAGACAGGATAATTATGCCTGGTATCGTCTGTATGTAACATTCGATTATCAGTTTGTCGAAAACAGCGCCAGTCACACCTTCATTGTTCTGAAAAACGCCACTCCTGATGCCGCTGTCGCTCTCGCATCATATTCAGTATTGTTTGACGGAATTCAGCTTGAAAAAGCTGTAATTCCGGGTCAGACAAAACCCACCGCTTATGGCGACAAGGGAAAACTGATTTCACCCTCAGAAGGAACCAGCCTCGATGGGCAAACTCAATACTATGAATGGTAACCGAGTAAATACTACAATCTGCTAAACCTTTTCTCTGTTAGCGCAATCCACTATTGCCGAATTGCTCGCTTATGAATGGTAATATGATATTGCCTGTTTGCTGATAAATCATTAGAATTGGGGAAATCTAAATTCTGAGGGTTTGTTTATGATCAAACAGGTTGCCGGGCTGCAGCTGCTGATGATGCTTATGATTCTCACGTCGCTGATTCATGGGCGACTGTATGCCAATCAGTTCAGTTACGTGTTTCCACCGAATATCTCTCTACAGATTGTCGACCAGATTGAAGAAGCAGGCAAAATCAGGCTGACAGCCATAATTGAAAGCCGGCTCGGCACCATTGAAGATCTTGAAATCTTCTTTGAAAGCTCAAAAGACCTGCAGATTCTCAGCAACGCGAGTGTCATCAAATCAGTGCCCCAGGCCTCACCGCGCAAGGTAAAGATTCTCGCGGTCAAAACCGGCCAGAAAGCAGATGAGATGGGTTCATGGCTGAAAATGGGGGTCAGGTTTACCCCCGACTATCAGGCAATAAAAGCTGCAGTCAACGATAAGCAGATCTACCCCGATGATTTTGAGCGCCAGAAACTGCTGAACGTGGTAGAAAAAAACCTGTCTGAAAACGCACGCTACCTCGAAGCCGTAAGGCATTTCGTCAACCGATAAGGGGAATCTATGCTTAAACGCTCTCTGCTGCTGACCCTGCTGGCAATATTTTCGGCCTGTTTCGCACCTTCTATCTGGGCAGCCGAAACGACAGTCACTACCAGCTATACGGCAATAACCGCATTTGGCCCAGTCAACACCTTGCAGCAGAATGTCCCCGAGGGTGAAAAGGTAATTATCTCTGCCGACGGCCAGAATGCCTACCGGGTCAAAACCATTAAAGTGACAGACGAAGCGCACCTGATTCGTCTGATGGGAGCAGCAACTGAAAACGAGCTGACCGACCTGCAGAAAGGGCTTCTCGAAACCTATCGTTTTGCGCGACAGGCCGAATTCGATTCTCTAAAAACCAGAATTCCAGGCCAGTCGAAGACTATCGACCTGAACCTGGTCGACATCACCGGTTATACAGACACGAGCCGATATACAAAAATCACTGATGATTTCTGGCCGCAGAACTCGCGCACTTACCGCCGATCCAGCGATGGTTTCGAGCTGCATTCAGAAATCCGCATCAGCGGCACCGACTGCCTTGGCTACGGTTCTGACACCGCCAGAAGCATGCAGAGCACTTTCGCCCACGAATTCGGGCATGCGCTCGACAAAACATTCACCGAAGCCAATGCCTATGGTCACGACGGCGCTCACTACGTCAACGAAAAAATCGAGCCAAAAGCATCTTTTGCCGAAGGCTTTGCAAACTTCATAAAAATGCTCTTCTTTCCCGAAGAAGAGAAAGAATTTCGTGACAGCCTCAAGACTGTAAAAATTGAAAGGCCGCAGGGTGGTTACGATGAATACCCGATCGCCAGTGTTCAGATCAATGGTGAAGGCTTTCTTGATATCGAAGCGATCAATGCCCTGATTTTTACCCGCCTGGCCGCAGATCTGCCCGACGGGCAAAAACTGGTTCTCGATTCATTCGAAAAACACAACCAGCAGGAAAACCGCATGAGCCGGTTTCTTCAGAACTTTATCAAAGACTATCCGCAGCACGCTGCATTTGTGGCACAGACCCTCGATCGTGAAACGTTCGGCCGGCTTTCTGACGCAGATGTTCGCCTGATTCTCGGCAGCAACGCCGACGTGCAGAAATACATCGCCGGCAGGAATGTCGCCAATCAGGCTCCACCCGCCTCACAACCGGAAGAAAAGACCCAGGCAGTTACACACAAACCTGGAACCATCTACAAATGGAAAGACGCTCAGGGCAACTGGCAGTTTACCGACCAGCCACCGCCTGCAGGGGTTGAATACACGACTCGCGGCAGCACCGCTACACCTGGCAAGGCCAGCCCGGTAAAAATCGAAAACCCTGATACTGACCCGTTCATTATCGGTTACTGATTACTGCTGTTTTTTTCAGTCCGACGCAGCGTTTCAATGAGAATACCGGTCATAATCAGCAGGGTTCCGGCAATCGCTGAATTCGAGCTTTTTTCGCCCAGGAACCACCAGGCCATGATCATTGCCACCGGCGGTTTGAAAAAGAACAGATAACTGGTACGGCCAGCCGAAAGATATTGCATCGCCTTCATGAAAGTCAGATAACCAAGGCCGGTTCCTATTATTCCAGAACCAAGCAGATTGGGCCATGTATGCGACGGTGGCCAGAATCCTGCCCCGAAGAAATGCAGAAGCGGCAGATAGAGAATCAGCGCCGGCAGGCAGCTCATTACCAGAACGACAAGACTGCCATGCTTCTGCAGCTGGCGCTTTGATAAAACGGTATAAAGACCAAAACCGATCATCGCCACAATCCCTGAAGCAATTCCGAGCGGTGTATCGACAGATGCATCAGCTCTGACGGCAATAAGCGCCACCCCGGCCAAACCGAGCAGAAGAGAAAAAATTCTCTTCAGGCTCATTTCTTCGCGCAGCAGCAGCCATGCAAAAAAATTCGTAGCCACCGGATTGGCAGCAATCAAAACCGCAGCCGTCGAAGCTTTGGCATATTTTATACAGACCGAATGAGCTCCCATGCTCAAAAAGATGTTCATACACCCAAGCAGAGCAAGGTAAAACAGATCGGTGCGCCGCAGTTGCAGCAACTGCCTGAATCTCGTCAGCAGAACGAATGGCAGCAGAGTCAAGGTGCCAATAAGAAAACGCCAGAAGTTCATAAGCATTGGAGCCATATCGTTTCTGACCGGACTGACCATTATCTCGATCGAGGAGAATGCCAGAACGGTAAAAACCAGATAAAAACCCGCCACAATTTTTTCTCTGAACGTCAGAGTTGTCTGCTGCATCGGCTTTTCCTGCAATAGATCATTAAATTAGAGGCAACCAGCATCGCGATAATAGCACGAAGAGCCACCGTTTTATCAACTCAATTTTGGCGATATCGACTTTCAGTGACGGTAGATGGTTTTTTAAATCATAAAATTCTGATAAACTTTGTACAATCAACAGCGGTATTATTTGACGTTAAATTTTACCGGAGACAGGGAGACACGCATGAATCTTAACAGCAGAATCCAGAAAAAATACGCCTTTCATCGTATTCTTGGCCTGTTACTGATCGCGGCGCTGATTGGCGTCAGCCCGGGAATTTTCGAAAATCTTTCGATAAACAGACTGCAGGCAGCCACAGCCACCCCATTCACCGAAAATAAAGTTGCCATCGACAAAGATAACCCGATGGCCGTCAGCTCTGCTACAGGCGAAGCAGCCTCGGCAACCGCCGTCATCTCTGAAAATGAGGTTGATGATGCGGTAAAAAAGAAAGAGATGAGCAAGGCTGAAGAAATCGCCTGGTCGATCGGCAAGGCGCTTCTGCCAACCCTTGCGGTCATGGCCTTTTCTGCCGCCGTAGTCTGCCCGCTGGCCTGGGTAGTCGTCGGAGCCGTTGCTGTCGGTGCAACTGCTGCTGCTGCAATGACCCTCGCTTACGAGCTGCGTAAAAACTCTTTCAGAGACGAAGGCAGCAAGAAAGGCATGGACAAGATTCTGCGTGAAGTCAGTATTCAGGCGGCAATCAGCGGCGCTCTCGCTCCGTTCAACATGCTCACGGGCGGCCTGGTTCAGTCGGTCGGGCCGCTGACAGTAAAAACCATAGTTCAGACCGCAGCCAAGGCCGGTGCCATAAGCTTTCTCGGCAGCACCGTTTCGAATGTGGCCAAAGGCACCGTAACCAATCTCTGGTATGATCACTACTACAACTACGACGAACGCGAGAAAGAGCTGAAAGCGAAGATCGCAAAGCTTTCAGCCATCGACAACCCAGACGAAGAGCAGCAGAAAGAGCTGGTAGCAGCTCTTAAAGAGCTTGACACAATTACCAAAGAAAAATACACCTGGGACAACTTCCGCAAGGATGAACACAAGGCTCTGGTTTCAGCGGGCATCTCAGGGGTTCTCGGCGGCATCGCCGGCCGGCTTGGAGCCGAAAGCAGCTGGGCTAAAATTGCATCGAGCAAGCTTTTTGGCAGCACTTCTAAGGCGAACCTGATTTCAAATGCGGTGATCAGCAATCCGTTTGCCTTTGCCACCGGCGCAGCCAGTGCTGCGGTTGACAAGAAAGAGATCCTCAACCAGATCGAATACAACCGTATGCTGCAGAGCAAATACGAAAAAGATTCTCCGGCCTGGGCCTACTACGAAGGTAAGATCGCTGATCTCGAAACAGCCTACAAAAACATTAAACTTTCAGAGGCAGGCAAATCAGCGATGCTTTCGAACGCCGCAATGCAGACCGCGGTAGTCGGCACTTCTCTTGCAAAAACCCGCCTGTGGGATCTCCCTTCGCAGAAGCGCCAGAAAATTCAGCAGACCTATGAAGAGCAGAACCCTGAATGGCAGAAAGCCAACGAAGTTCGCCAGCGTCTTGAAGTGCGCAAGGCTGACCGGCCACAGCCAGGTGATTATGCGACCAAACAGGAATACTCACAGGCACTGAAACAGTATGCCCGCGATGTAAACAGTCTTCGCACCGAATATCAGAAGGCAAAGGTCGATGCCAGCAACGCTCAGAGTTCAAGCGAAAACAAGGCTCTTATAAAAGACATCGAAAAGCAGGTCGCGAACGATATTGAATATGCCCGGCAATCAGAGCTTGCCCGTTCACTTGGCCGGGAGAACTACGTTGAGTTCAAAATCAAAGAACTCAGCAAAAAGCCTGAAAATTCAGAACTCAGTGCCCAGGAACTGAGAGTAAAAGCCCAGGCCGAGGTGGCAAAAGGCTATGACGACGCAGCCAAAGCCAATGCCATGAAGCTCGCCCAGATGGAAGAAAAGGCCAATCGCCAGACCCAGGAACTGCTCGGCAAGGTAGAAAAAGGTAACGATGGCAAGCACTATGTCGTAGTAACTGACGAAAACGGTGTCGAAGTTATGCGCACCGAATACAAGAGCGGCGATGCGGCACACTGGATGGATCGCCTCAAAGGCGGTTCTCAGGCCGAGCTCAAACAGGCTGAAATCGACAATGTGGTCAGACGTGCTTACAATGCTTCTGCCATGGTTAAACCCACCTCTTTCCGCAACGAATACGTCAACATGCGCGTCAACCAGCTCAGAGCCCAGGGAATGACTGAGCAGCAGATAGACAAACAGCTTGGCGGAATTGTCGATGAGGCAAACGGCAAGATGCTGCAGACCTTTGGTGGCTGGAATGGTGTTGCTAAGTCAGAAATCCTGGCTTCTGGTCTTGAAAAAGCCAAATATGACGATGGCGCCGCGCCAGACCTGAACAAGATCGTCGACTTTCTCAAAAAGACGCTTACCAACAAAACCATTTCTACCGTAGAAAGTGAGCTTTCGGGCGGTATTCAGAATGGGCTGCAGGTAGTCGCACCCAAAACCGCAAAGATAATTCCGGTTGCCATACCCTTCGATTCAGAAGAGCGCGACGAAGCTACTTTGAACCGTCTCACCGAAAAGGCAATGCGCGACTATTACAATCGTCGCTGACCATTCTAAAAAAAGCCGGTTGCCTGTCGCAACCGGCTTTTTTTTGCATTTGAATTTAGCCTGCAGATATGAAAAAATGGTCTGATGCAAAAAGCGATTTCCCTGTCTTCAATTATTTTAAGGCTATCCTTATGGCTGGCGGTAGCGGCTGTGCTTTTTTTAACCGCTACTGCCATGTTTGCCGACTTTGACCGGGTAATCAAACTTCTCAGTGGTATTTCTCTTCAGTGGCTCGGTCTCATCATTCTGGCCGTGCTTTTCAATTACGCTTTGCGCTTTGCCAAATGGAGCTGGTTTTTACGACTTCTGAACATAAGAGTTCCCTTCAAACTGAACCTCTGGGTATTTTTTTCGGCCTTTACCATGGTTCTCAGCCCGGCCAAACTAGGCGAACTGGTTAAATCACTGCTTCTGAAAAATCGTCTGGGAATACCCATATCGGCAACCGCCCCGATTATCATGGCAGAACGTCTGACCGACCTGATTGGCCTGCTGATTTTATGTGCTGCGGGGTTTTCGCAGTTTGCCTATGGGGGCAGAATGCTTTTACTGACAGGGGCTCTGATCGCATCGGGAGTTATCTGCCTTACCAGACCCTCATTCTGGAACCTGGCAGACAGGGCCCTGAACCTGCATCCAAAACTTGCAGGTCTTAAAAGCGCAGTTCGGGCAATGCAACAGAGTACCGGCAGCATCCTGAATCTTAAGGCAATGATGGTTTCAGTGCCTTTGAGTGCTATTTCATGGGCAGGCGAAGGGGTGGCGCTTTTTATGATCTTTCGCGCCATGGGTCTGCAGACCGACAACCTGCCCGCCATTTCGATTTTTGCACATGCTTTCGGCTCAATTGCCGGAGCCCTTTCATTTCTGCCCGGCGGGCTTCTGGTGACCGAAGGAACAATGGGAATGTTCTTTGTATTCGCTGCAATACCAGAAGCGCAGGCAGTATCGGCAACCTTTCTCATACGCGCCCTGACTCTCTGGTTTGCAGTCTGTCTCGGCACCCTGGTGTTTGCATTCGGGCATCAGCGCTCAGATCTACAGGCATTCACACTCAGCCCGGAAAGCGGCTCAAGCTGTGCAACCGGCGATCAATAAACAACATATCAGAAGGAAACTATGGAAACAGTCGATCTGAAAACCAGAAGAATACTGGAAGATTATAAAAGCGGTCTGATAACAGCAGCAGAAGCAGCCAGAAGACTGGCTGAAAACGGTCAGTCACAACTGCCTGCAGGCCGGACAACAAAAGACAGTGAAGCCCTGACCAAAGACGCGGTGCTGGATACCAGCAGAGAGGCCAGAGCCGGGTTTCCAGAGGCAATTTATGGCGCCTCAAAAACACCACAGCAGGTCTGCGAAATTTTCAGCCGCCTTTACGAAACCACCGGAAAAGCTCTGGCTACGAGATGCAGCGAAGCAACCCTCAAGCTTCTTGCTGAAAAATGCCCGCAGGCAAATATTAACTTCAGCTGCAGCGCTGCCTGGGCAGTATCTGAGGTGGTAATGCGACCGTGGGGACGAGTTGCAATTCTGGCAGCCGGTACTTCTGATATTCCGGTTGCCGAAGAGGCAGCAATCACACTTGATTTTATGGGCTTTGGCGTCGATCGGATTTTTGACGTTGGTGTCGCCGGCATTCATCGCCTGATGAACCGAATCGAGCAATTCCGGAATGCTGATGCGGTAATTGTCGTAGCCGGCATGGAGGGAGCGTTGCCAAGTGTGGTCGGCGGACTGGTTGCCTGCCCGGTAATTGCGGTGCCGACCTCGGTTGGTTATGGTGCCAGTTTCAATGGTCTTGCGGCACTCTTAGGCATGCTGAATTCATGCTCGGCAGGAATTACGGTGGTTAACATTGATAACGGTTTTGGAGCAGCGGCGGCGGCCGTGCGAATTCTGAAAGGAAAAGAACAATGACAACTCTTTACTGGGACTGCTTCAGCGGCATCGCCGGCAATATGGCGGTCGCTTCACTGCTCGATCTCGGCGCAAACCGCCAGAAACTGCTCGATGGGCTGAAATCGATAAA
>JAKQKW010000245.1 GCA_029560455.1 Candidatus Rifleibacteriota bacterium | reverse complement strand
TAGTTGATCTATTCAAGATTCAACGTTTATAAACATCACATTTTCTGCGATGCTCAAAGGATCTCATTAACTTAATAACAAGACCCGCTTGGCGTCATAATAAGTCTTCTGATCTTATTCTCAATGAACTGCGGGCTTTTTTGGCCCGTCCTGCCGGGGCAGGAAGTTCATCTTACCAAAAACCGGTTTTAACGTCAACTAAAAAAATATTTTTTTCTAAATGATTTATGACGCGGTTTGGCTGAAATTGAAGAAAAACGACGAATGCTACTTTTCGAAGCGAATAATTCTGCCGTTCCGGAAAGCGACAATCTGGGCGAGGATTTCGACTGCGATTTCTTCGGGCGTTGCGCTGCCGAGATTGATGCCGATCGGCGCAAAAAGGGCTTCGACGCGATCTCGCGCGATTCCCTTACTGATCAGCGCCGCCTTCATTTCGACAAGTTTCTTAGCTGAACAGACAAGGCCGACATAAGACGCCGGAGTCGGCAAAACTCTTTCAAGCACTTCGAAATCTTTAAGATGGCCAGGCGTCAGTACGGCGACGTGACATTTTGCATCGATGCCTGCTGCGACAACCGCGTTTTCAAACGGCTGGCAAATTACCTGAACGCACTCTGGAAAAAGTGAGGGGTCTGCGTATTCCGGGCGCTCATCGACGATGGTTACGCGAAACCTGGCCAAAGCAGCCATTTTTGCCAGCACCTTGCCGATATGGCCGGCCCCAAAGATCACCATGCGCGGTTCATGTGCCTGCAGCTCGATAAATATGCGGGATTTGCCGCCACAGACCGGGTCACCGCCCTCAAGCGGATTGTCGAGATCGAAGGTGAGTATTCTGGCGGTGCCGGCAGCAAAGAGTTCGAGGGCGGCCTTGCGGGTGCGCTCTTCATTGACGCCGCCGCCAACGGTGCCGACAGTGGCGCCGTCTTTGAATACAAGCATTTTCTGACCAACAGTACCTGGACTTGAGCCAATGGTTTCGACAACAGTACACAAAACAAAGGGTTCATTACTATTGAAAGCCTGTTTAAGCTCATTAAAAAATTCGATTGCCATGACTGATTATTCCTTACGGCTGTGATTTCCCAATATATAGCGTTTTTGCTGGCTGCTTTCAACTTGTTTAAAAATCAGGTCAAGATTTGAGCGCTCGACGCCGATAGCTTTCCTGTAAAAAGAAAAACGAATCGGAGGCAACATGAGCGCCCAGGCCCTGCTTAAAAATATCGTTACCGAATCAGCATCGCAACCGTCGCAGCTGATAACACCATTCGGCCCGGTTACCAGAAAATTCGATGAATTCTGGACAGCCAAACAGCGACAGATGCATTCGCTGCACTATGCCAACTCTTATCGGGCCTCATTCAAGCCTGAGCTTCCGGAATACTTCATTTCACGCTTCACCAACCCGGGAGACCGTGTCGGTGATCCGTTCGGCGGGCGTGGCACCACGATTCTGCAGGCGGCCCTGATGAACCGCAAGGGCGTCTCTAACGATGTTAACCCTCTTTCTGAGCGACTGGCAGCACCGAAGATCTGCCCGGTAACCATCGAAGAAATCAGTGACAGACTCGACGAAATCGATCTTAACGCGCCGGTAGATATGAGCCGCGAAGAAGACATGTCGATGTTCTATCACGAAGACACCTATCGCGAGCTGATCAATCTGCGCAATTATCTGGCGGAACATCGCGACGACATCGACCGCTTTATCGAAATGACTGCCCTGTCGCGGCTGCACGGCCACTCAAACGGCTTTTTCTCGGCCTACTCTTTCCCGCAGATTTCGATTCCAAAAGTGAATCAGGCCAAGATTAACAAGACCCGGGGAGTCGAGCCTGACTATCGTGATATCAAATCACGCATACTGAAAAAAGCCAAAACCACGCTGAAAAGCGGCCAGGTCGACGAACTGCGGCGCTGGGCGAAGCACCAGAAGCTGACTACCGGCGATTCCCGCGAACTGAAAGAATGGGCCAGCGAGAGTGTGAACCTCGTCGTCACTTCGCCGCCATTTCTGAATCAGGTCGACTACGTTCAGGACACCTGGATAGAAACCTGGTTCTGTGGCATCCCGCGTGAAGAAGTCGAGGGCAAGATCGTACAGACCCCCGACCTGACCAAATGGATGGAATTTATCTCCGACACGCTGTCAGAGCTTCACAGAGTGCTGGTTCCCTGCGGACTGGTCGCCATGGAAGTCGGTGAAGTCCGCTATCAGGGCGAACTGCTCAATCTCGATGAAATTCTGGTGCAGCTTACCTGCTCGCATCAGTATAACCGCCATCAGTTCAAAGTTAAGGAAATTTACGTGCAGAGCCAGCAGTTCACCAAACTGGCCAACTGTTTCAGGGTCGAGAATAACAAGCTCGGCACCAATACAAATCGAATAGTTCTCATGGAAAAGATATAGGAGGCAACTTATGCGCATCACCCCACTGGACATCTACCAGAGAGAATTCTCACGAAAAAACATTGGCGGCCTCGACGAAAACGAAGTGTACAGCTTCCTCAAGAAGGTCGGGCGCGAATACGAAGCCCTCTACGCCGAGAACAAATCGCTGAAAGATCAGGCGCAGCGTCTGACCGGTCAGATGGAAGACTATCTCGAACTCGAAAAAACTCTCAAGCAGACACTGATTTCGGCACAGAAAGCATCTGGCGACCTCAAGGACAACGCCGAAAAGGAAGCCGAGCTGATCGTTAAGGAAGCTGAACTGCAGTCTGAGCGAATACTCGACGAGGCACGCAGCGAAGCCGAACTGATCGGCAAAGATATTCGCGAACTCAAAAAGCAGAAGCGCATGCTCAAGGTCGAACTGCGCACCGTTCTGGAATCTTATCTGGCGATGGTTAACGAAGAATCACCGGTATTCGCAAGAGTGACGGCCGAGCCAACCGCAAAAGCCGCCTGACGCCATGTCGGCAGAGGTATGCATAAAACAGACCCCGGAAGGGTCTGTTATTATGGTTTTAGCTGTTGTCAGATCTTCGCGAACAGAAATCGTTGACTTACATCAGGAACGTTGTAGAATAAAGGTCAAGGGTGCTCCGGTTGACGGCGAAGCCAATGCTGAGCTGACCGGCTTTCTTGCCAAAACCTTCGGACTGCCGAAGAGTCGGGTAAGTTTGAAGCAGGGACAGACCAGCCGGCAGAAAGCTTTTCTGCTGCAGGGTCTGGACGCGGGCCTGGCAACCGAAATACTCGACGGAATTCTGAGTCGGAAAGCGCGGTAATCAGTGATGAGAATCAACAAGTGGCTGTGGGGTCTCTGGGTGGCAATGATCGTCTCGATGCTGCTGCGCCGGCAGGCCGACACCTACATGATTGTCGCCCTTATCATCATTCCGATTCTTATCGTATTGCTTGATCTGCACGAAGAAATCGCAGTCCTCAAAGAAGAAAACAAACACCAGCGCAAATTCGTCATGGACAGGTACAACGTGCTGTCTGAGCGGATGACTGACGTTGCCAATCAGATCGAGAAGCGCCTTGTCGTTGATTTTGCTGAATTCGCCCAGAACAATCCACAGCCAACCACTGGTGAAACACCTAGACTGCCGCCCGAAAGCCAGAAGGCCCGCCGCAAACTGAAAAAGCGCCGCAGACTCGAACGCGAAAGAAATGCAACACCACTGCCAGATTTTACAGATATGGCAGAGAAGCCGACATTAGACGGCGAAAACGTCACCGAACCAGCACCCAAGGTTTGACGTGCTGATTTTTGGCCAGCTGCTGCCAAAAAACTGACAATTCGCTCCCACATAACCCGCCGGTAACAGCCGGTTTTTTGCTGTACGGCTGAGTTCTCTACGGGGGGGTGGCGGTCGGTACGTTATTTGCGTATAATTTTCCTTAGCAGATTCTATATAAGGAAAATAACCAGAAAATGAAACCAAACTGTTTAAAAGTAGTGAGTATAGCTGTGGTTTTCCTTCTGGCTGGTTCTGGCAATGCTTTTGCCTGGGGCAGCAGGGTTCACATGAAGATCGTCTCAGACGCCTACCATATAATGCCACAG
This sequence comes from Candidatus Rifleibacteriota bacterium, assembly GCA_029560455.1. The sequence goes on along the minus strand of JAKQKW010000245.1, from coordinate 551 downwards.
GCTTTTCGCGAGTTTCTCGGCGAAACGACCAGACCGACACTCAAGCAGCCTTCCTTGAAACCTCTGATGGAAGCCAGCGTAGAACCTGACAGAGTATTAAAAGATTTTCAGAATCACATTTTTCATATACAGGCTTCGAGCATGGGCAAAGGTCCGTTTCACATCGAGAACCTGGTTAACGAAGTCGGCCTGGCAATAGAAAAAAAGAAGAGCCGCAAAGAAATCATTCAAAAACTTGGCTGGATTGCCCATTATTCAGCTGACCTGGTTCAGCCGCTGCATACTGGAGCCAGTCTCGACGATACCATCGAAGAAAAAAGTTATCACGCCGCCACTGAAAAAGATGCTGACAAATGGGTACTTACCTACGGCGTCAATTTCGACGGCTGTGATGATGTTAAACGAATAAGTGCCCGCATGATCTACGAATCACTGTGGGCCAACCAGTATTACGACGCCCTTGAGTATGCATATACCAAAGGTAAGCGCTACGCTGAGGCAAGAACGATTCTGGCCAACTGTTATTCACGTGCGGTCAACAACGTGGTAGA
>JAKQKW010000229.1 GCA_029560455.1 Candidatus Rifleibacteriota bacterium | reverse complement strand
GCGTTTTGCCATCCAGGCAAAACGTCCGGTCTTAGCGGCATCGTTCGCAGGGAACTATGGGGTGCTCGACAAGCTCGCTTATGCAATCGCCTGACCTGCCGAAAGCAGCGTCTAGAGTTAATTAAGTTTGCGTTTACCCTGAGACTTTGAAATAACGAAACAGCAACCACGCAAATGTTACACTGTATTGGAGAGCGATTTATGAAAATCTGGAGATTTTTACTGATGCTGCTTGCCTTTTCTGCCTTTTCAGGAGTATCTGATGCCGCTGCCGCGTTAATTCCGGCGTCATGGAACACGTATTTACAGGAAGCCGACAAAAAAGGCGCCGGGCAGATGCTGCTGGTTCTCACCTGTGCTGCCGGCAAATCACGGGCGCAGCTTTTCTGCCTAGAAAAAAAGAACGGCCAGTGGCAGATGCCTCTTCGACCGATGAGTGCGTCTGTCGGTCGCAACGGCATTGCCGACCCTGAAATGAAGCGCGAAGGCGATGGCTGCAGCCCCTGTGGGGTTTACCCAGTAAGTCTGGCCTTTGGCTATGATGCGACCTGCAGCACCAGAATGCCATATCGGCAGGTTTTTGCAGACGACATCTGGGTAGATGACCCGGCCGCGCCTGATTACAACCGGCTGGTTAAACAGGGTTCAACCAGGGCAAAGTCTTTTGAACACATGCGGCGCCATGACGAACTATATCGAAACGGTCTAGTGGTAGAATACAACACCGACCCGGTCATCCCCAGCAAAGGCAGCGCGATTTTCATTCACTTCTGGGGCCGACCGTTCAATTCAACTGCCGGTTGTCTCGGACTGCCGAAATATCATCTCAATACGGTTCTAGAGTTTCTAGACCCCCAGAAATCTCCATTCATAGGGTTCTTCCGCCTGGATCTACGCCAATAAGCCCACCAACGTCAGCTTTTTGCAGTAAACTTGGCATGCATGGCGCTGGCAACCTTTTCGGGCACCAGGCCGGAAATATCGCCACCATAGCGGGCCACTTCCTTGGCGATGCTCGAACTGAGAAACGAAAACTTCGGCGAAGACATCAGAAAAACGGTTTCGAGGTCAGGCGCCAGCTGGTTGTTAACCGAAAACATCTGCATTTCGTATTCGTAATCAGATACGGCGCGCAGGCCCCTGATGATGGCGCATGACCCGGTGCTGCGGCAGAAGTCGACGAGCAGGCCGTTAAAGTGAATGGCCCTGACGTTCTCGATCTTTTTAATCACATCGCTGATCATTTCGACGCGCTCTTCGGGCGAAAAAAGGCATTTTTTGGCGGGATGCACGAGCACCCCGACGATGACGTGGTCGAACAGCACTGCTGCCCGCTGAAGAATATCAAGATGCCCATTGGTAAAAGGATCAAAACTGCCTGGATAAATTGCGACGCGCATTTTTACCTGCTTCCCATGAAATCGACCAGATCGTAACCGGCCATCTGCATCATTTTTTCGAACGCCACTACCGGAAACCCGACCACGTTGAAATAACAGCCTTCAATTTTCTCGACAAACAGCCCGGCATGCCCCTGAATGCCATAAGCACCGGCTTTGTCGTAGGGTTCATCGGTGTCGAGGTAGGTTTTGATGTCTTTCTGCGACAGCTGACGAAAATAAACATAAGTTACTTCGGCATGCGAGTAGGTGCGAAAGCCCTCGGCATCGACGAGCGCCAGACCGGTAACGACACGATGCCGCCGGCCTGAAAGGGCATTGAGCATGCTCTCGGCTTCGCGCCGATCTTTGGGCTTACCGAGAATCGAGTTGCCCTGCACGACTATGGTATCGGCGCCGATCACCAGACCGCTTCTCAGACTGGAAGAGGCGTGAAAAGCCTTGAGGCCGGCCAGTTTCGCGGCCTGTTCTTCTGGTTCGAGCTCGGCGACGTCAGAGAATTTTTCTTCGTAGGGTGAATCGATGAGTTTGAAAGGAATTTTCAGACCGGTCAGGATTTCCTGGCGGCGCGGTGATTTTGAGGCGAGATAGAGCTGTGGCAAGTTCATTCAGGCGGTTCTCCTTAGAAGTTCCTGGGTGACTCTGGCGACGATCAGGCCAGAAGGCACAGCCACCGGAACAATAGTTGCGAAATGAAACCAGAGCGGCAGGCTGCCGGCAAACAGCAGCTGCACCACTGCCAGCTGCGCCGAATTATTGGCCATTGCTCCGGCGATGCTGACAATACCAAGACCGGTATTTGGGCGGACACGGTAGATCAGAGCCATCAGCAGCGCGGCGGCGGTGGCCCCGGCAAGTGAAATCAGATGCACAGGCGAAAGAAAACTACCAAGGAACATGGCGGCAACTGCGGTGCGAAGAACTGCCACCAGCAGGCCGGCACGTTTCGAGATGCGAACGATGGCATAAAGAGTAAGGGCATTTGCCAGACCCGGCTTAAGCCATGGCAGAAACCTGGGCAGCGGTGATTCGATTATCTGCAGCGCCGAGGCGGCAGCAACCAGCATCGCAATCAGCGTGTAGGTAGAAGTCTGCCGGGCAAGAGACCTGCGTGAAGAGCGCCCGGGCAATGCAAGCGGGCTTATTGTGGCAAGAGGTTCTGCAGCTTCGATTTTTACGTCTCCGTTGGCGGTTGTCTGGTTTTCTTCGCGATCTGTCTTCATCTGGTTACCGCATCGACAGCAGGCGCCCCACTTCTTTGAGGTTCGATCATGATGCCGTTCGGAACACAGATTATGGCCGCATCGCCGCTCCAGCCCATATTCACGCAGGTTCGGCACGGGCAGGTCGAAGAAGCGATCCGCACGTTTCCACGGTCATCCCATTCTATTTCGGCAGGTCCGAGCTTTCCTGTTACCAAAAGATGCTTTTCGGCCGGCATGGCAATCTCGCTCGTCTTTTGCGGCTGCGAAAAAATCGTCAGCCTCCACGTTTCTGGTGAGGCACTGCTGTGAACGAGCGGATTGGCGACCACAATCAGGCCAAGAAGCGAAATCAGCGCCAGCACAAAAATAACAACAGCTTCAGTGCGACTAGCAAAAACCGGGGGCAACTTCGGCCGTCTTCTCATTTTTCTTTGACTCCGGTAAAAACCGCCCGCCCGGCCTGGCTAAGATGAATCGAACCGGTCGCAGTGAGAAACAACACCGGCAGATTCTGTGCATCGACCCAGGTAAAAGCTTTTTCGGGCGGCATTGCGAATACCGCGGTGCTTAAAGCATCTGCAGTCAGCGAGTCACTGGCAACAACCGTCACCGATGAATAATAATCAACGGGTCGCCCGGTAAGCGGGTTCATGATGTGGCCGTATTTGCGGCCATCGATGATGATGAAGCGCTCATAATCGCCAGAAGTCGAAACAGCCAGAGGCTGATGCGACTCAACATAAGCCAGAGCCGTGTTATCACGCGGGTCGCGCACGGCGATGCGCCAGGGCTTGCCGTCAGGCTTCTGCCCTTCGAACCAGATGTCGCCGGCGTCGTCAATGAGAAAAGCACTGCAACTCGCAGCACGCAGCACCATTTTGGCCCTTTCGATCGCATAACCGCCGGCAAGACCACCGAAGTCAAGCAGACTGCCCGGGGCCAGCAGCCAGCGCTCATCGTCTCTGGCAAGCACGCGGTCGAGCCCACACCCGGTGGCAAGCATCTGGCTTACCTCTTCGTCTGACGGAAGGCGACCCTTTTCATCATAGAAGCCGTAAGCTTTCTGTAACAGCGCAAATGAAGGGTCGAAATAACCTTCAGTGCGGTGGTAAAAATCAACTCCGATCTGCAGGAGTTCAGAGGCGGAAACATGCAGACCAAGAGTTCCGGTATTATTGAGGTTCGACAGATCTGACTCTGGAATATGAAAAGATGCCTGCTTCTCGACGGTGGCAAACTCGTCGAATGCTTTGGCAACCGCTTCGCCAGAATTGGCCGGCCATGATTTGATGCTGATGACCGTATCCATAAGCATACGACTTTCGCTGTAAAAGGCCTGCCGGCGGCTTTCTCTGACGTGCAGCACTACTGCTGCAATCAGCAGCAGAATAAATAAAGCGACGATTATGCGATTGGCAGTATTCATAAACAGACCCGGTCGGGTTTCAGGCCGTTCCAGCATACCTGTAAACGCCGGTTTCCGCAAGTCATGACTTAAAGGTATTCTCAAAAATAAAGCCGGCGTCAAAAAAAATTGCGTGATAATAAGGTTAAACTTGTGAATTTCGGGCCTGCGCATGGAATCCGGTCCAATTGCAAATCTAAGTTATTTTAGTGCGATGGGCCTGAAAAAAATCAAAAAATGTTGACTTCGGCAGTCGAGAATGGTAACATTAACCTTACGCAAAGGCTCGTAGCTCAGTTTGGTTAGAGCACCACGTTGACATCGTGGGGGTCAGCGGTTCAAGTCCGCTCGGGCCTATTTTTTATTTCCATTTTTCGGAGATTTTGCTTGTCTGAAACCAGCACCCTGCTCGATAAGATCAGAATCGTTCTGGTTGAACCCCAGGGCGCCCTCAATGTCGGCTCTACCTGCCGGGCCATGAAGAATTTCGGCCTGCGCGACCTGACTGTGGTCAGGCCTGGCTGCGAAATGAATATTGACGCCATAAAAATGGCCATGCATTCTACCGACATTCTTGAAAGCGCCAAGGTCGTGCAGACGATTCCTGAGGCCATTTCGGGCAGCGTTCTGGTGCTGGGCACCGCCAACCGCAGAGGCGAATACCACGAGCCCAATTATACGGTTCGTGAAGGTCTCGAACGCATCGGCGAAGCGCTCAAAAGCGGCCCGGTTTCGATTCTGTTCGGCCGCGAAGAATGGGGGCTGACAAAAGATGACCTGCAGTACACCATGGGCACC
>JAKQKW010000225.1 GCA_029560455.1 Candidatus Rifleibacteriota bacterium | reverse complement strand
CAGGGCAGTGAAAATGCCTTTATCGCCGTTGGTTTCAGAATGAAACAGTTTTTGAGTTTGAACAGCCGCGAAGAACTGCGCTCAACCTTCGGGGCCAACTCGGTTTTCAGTCACCTGCTGTTTGCCAGCAGCAACGCCCTGATCGCCGAAGAACTCAAGAAAATCGACGCCTACCGCGGGCTCTGGGGTTATTATCTTACCAACAAGCTCTCGTCGGTATTCTCTTTCTATGCGGTAGTGCCCACTGACAAAGTCGATGCGGCGAAAAAGATCATCGAAGACATTATTGCCAGAATCCCGCAGATGGAAGTCTCGACCGATAATATTCAGGCCGCTGGTCAGAAGCTTCGGTCCTATTTCAACCGCGCCCTCGAAAAATCAGACGCCCAGTCGGCGGTGCTGGCCAGCTATCTCTGGAACGGCCTCAAACCTGATTTCCTCGAAGAAATCCTGAGCATTTACAGTTCTGTGACTGTCGATGATGTGAAGAAGTCGGCCAGAGAAAACTTCAACCGCTATATGATGATCATCGGTCGCCCGAAAAAATAATTCGGTCGACGACTCTCTAAAATGAAACAGGGAACGGGTTCGCCCGTTCCCTGATTTTATCTGGGACATATTAAAAACGCCTGTTCGATTGCAAGTCACACCACTGCGCAAGATCGGCAGCAGCCAGGATATCAGGTCAAACTGAACAAACTAAAGGCAATTTTACGTCATCCCTGCGCAGGCAGGGATCCAGGCCTTTATATTTGACTCACGACTCTACGGAAATGAAAGCCCTTTGGCAGACTCAGAGCCCGCAGCACACTCAGGTGTGACAGAGGCCTTTCTGTGGGCCGTCAGGTCAGATAGTTCTGCAGATTCTGCGAGCGTCTTGGGTTGCGCAGCTTGGCCAGTGCCTGTGATTCAATCTGACGCACACGTTCACGGGTTACACCGAGAAGTTTGCCGATTTCTTCAAGCGTGTATGACTTGGTGTCGCGCAGGCCAAAACGATGCATCAGCACGATTCTTTCGCGATCAGAAAGTGACGAGAGCACCTTTTCGAGTTCGCGTTCGAGGGCCTTCTTTTCGGCTTCGGCGAGCGGGTCGGCATCGAAATC
>JAKQKW010000197.1 GCA_029560455.1 Candidatus Rifleibacteriota bacterium | reverse complement strand
GCAGATTGTCAGGCTGTTTTCACGTCGTCTGCTGGTGCCGGTAGAATCGCTGGCAGAGGGAATCGGCCATATTCGTGCCCGTGATTTCAAGTTTCGTGTCGATTATCAGTCCGAAGACGAACTCGGGCAGCTTGTCAAAGTGTTCAATCAAACCATGAAAGACATGCAGGATCTTGCCCTCGGAACCTCTGTTCAGGTAAGCCTGCTGCCCGCTGAAAAATATCAGCGCGGCTCAGTCAGACTTTTTGCCCGTTCCCTGTTTATGAGCAAAATGGGTGGCGATTATTATGATTATTTCGATCTGCCCGAAAACAGGTTGGGAATCTTTTTTGGCGATGTGGCCGGTCATGGAATTCCAGCTGCCATGATAATGTCTATGGCAAAGGCTGTTATAAGCAGCATGCAGAAAGATTTTGCCGGACCGGCCGATCTGCTGGGCAGAACTAATCAGATTCTTTTGAAACTCAAAGAGAGAAACTGGCGTCGCATGATGACTGCGCAGGCTATCAGTCTTGATTGCCTGTCTGGCGATTTTGTTATCTCAAGTGCCGGGCATTGTTATCCATACATAGTCGGCAAAAATGGTTCTTCTGCAACTCCTTTTGAGATCAACGGCATGCCGCTGGGCAGCGCCAGTAAAAAGGCTCACTCTGAAAGTACCGGCATTATTGGCGCAGATGAAACTCTGGTGCTGTACACAGATGGCATCGTTGAGGCTGTTAATGCCCAGGGCGAAATGTTTGGCTACCGCCGATTTTCAATGCTTCTGCAATCGGCATGGTCAGATGATCTCGAAGATTACTGGAAAAATATTATGTCTGGTTACCACAATTGGGCGGTTAACCAGGATGACGATCTGACCTTCATGATGATACGCCGATCTGGAGAGCCCAGATGAAACAGAGACAGCTGATATGGCTTAAACTTCTGGCATCGACATTGTTGTTGCCTGTTCTGCTTCTTATTGCCGGCAGCTGGTACATGTTGTCGCTTGGACATGAACTCAGACTCAGGGACTTTGAGACCGCAGCCGGTGAGATTCTCGAAAGTATGCGCTATGTTGCAGCTACCGAAAAGTACTTATGCAAAAGTTTGAGTGACATGTTCGACATGAATCAGAGCAAAGATAAGCTGCAGAGTTCGCTTGAAAAATTTATGAACAATCATGAGCTGAGGGGGCGCTATCTTATCTGGTCAGGCGACGGCAGCGTACATAGCAGTAATTTCGACTGGCGACAAATCCCAGGTGACTGGCAAATGGCCTGGAAAGACATGAAAAAAGTTGTGGAACGCTCAGCCTATGCCAGAAACATGCCGGAAAAGTCGCTCAACAATCTCAGGCAACTCATTGGCCCACACTTTTTTCCACGTTATTATCACATGTGTTTTTCAGGTAACTTTCTTTCGTTTCTGCGCACCGACGTTACCAAAAAACGTCCACTGGTCTGGATGAAATTTGCTGAAGATTACGGTCTGTGTCTGTTTTTTGATCATGCAATACTCGATAGCAACTGTGGCTTGCGAAATCTGGTGATTAACGAAAAGCACCAGCTCAAACCGGGCTTTATTGATTCTGGCCGGGTTGTGACTGCTGATCCGGCTCTTTCCGAAAGGCTTCAGCCAGTAGTTGAGAAAATACAGGGAAGCTACCGGCTTGTACATGATATGGCCGGGTATAAAATTTCTACGAACTTTATCACTACAGAAAAAACAGGGTTTTGTGCAATCGAAAAAGAAAAACTAGAATCATTGAATGTGTCGCCATGGTTTATTGCTGCGCTTGCGCTGATGATTCTCGTCATTGTGCTCTTTGCGTGGTTTTCTTATCGGCTGATCGTCGTTCAGGTCAGTGTCGCACTACCCCTGAAACGCCAGTTGCTTATTCTGTTCATGGTTTCGAACATGCTGCCGGGCTTCGTATTGATGGTTATCGGTTCTGATTATCTGCAGCAGATGCACAGAAGTCTGGTGAACCATGCTTTTAACCGTGGCAGCGGTTATCTTCAGAATATTGACGAGCTATATATAAGCGAAATGACGATACAAAAGGATCGCATGGAAAAGGCGCAATCTGAACTGCTGGTCGCGCTAAAAGATAATAAGATAAACCGGGCGTCGATCAGAGGTTTTCTCGACAGGCAGAATCCGCAACCATACCGATTTTTTCTTGTTGCAAGCGACAGCGGTATAGTCGCTAATCATCGAGGAATAGTCAAGAATGGTAAGGTGATCGAGGCTTTTGTCAAAGCTTTCAAAAAAGACGAAGTGTTGATAAATACATCTGATGCAGTTCATAAGCTGGGCAGTTATGTTCTGAACACGCTTAACTCGCGGACAGTGAGTAAAAAGGTTGGTACAGAAGTAGAGTTTGTCGTCGAAACCCTCATGCAAAGGACGCCTGTCGAAATGATTCAGTTGTTTATCGAACTGGATTCTTTCTGGCGATGGGCTATGGGCAACAAGACCTATCCAACTT
>JAKQKW010000187.1 GCA_029560455.1 Candidatus Rifleibacteriota bacterium | reverse complement strand
CGCCTCGACGTATTCCATTTTGCTTTCCCAGGCGTCACTGTTGCGGCGCCAGAAAGCCTGAAACTCGGCGAAAAGCGCGGCGTAATCGAGTGACCCGTCGTCTTTCTGCCAGCGCCATTCGGGTGTCGGCACGTTATCCTGAGCATTCAGGCTGAGCACGCGCGGAATAATTTCCTGATAGATCGGATTTGCAATTCTCAGGCCGTTTTCAAAGGTTACCAGGCCGAGATCCATGCACAGTTCAACGTCACGATCTGCCCGGCCGATAGTCGGATCGTTCTTGCCGACGAGAATCGCTTCGATGATGCGCTTGACCTTAGGGTCCCTGAGACGCTCGGCAAGACTGTCGAGATGCACGGCCCTTTCCCTGATCAGCAGCTCTTTTGCCTGTAGTATGTGGTCGGCGGTGACTGTTTCGCGTGATTCTTCAGGCACCAGCTCCCAGGCGCATTTTTTGCAGAGGGCGTTGACCAGCCATGGCTGGCCGCGTGAAAGGTCGTAGACTTTGGCAACGGCTTCCGGCGTGAATTGCTGACCGGTGTCGCCGGTATGCTGAGAAATCAGTCGGGCAACATCTTCGGCCGAAAAGTTGCTGAGGGTCGCTGAATTCTCTTTGATATTGAACGGGCTGCCCGGGTTGAGCGCCACGCCATCTTTTGACTGAATCAGGTAGTCGCGCAGATCACGCATGCCGACGAGTGCCACCGAAACCGGAAACTTGCCGATGCCACGGGCGGCGAAGCCCGAGCGCAGCTGGCGCAGAAAGCTGATCATCGCCTGGTCCTGCAGGGTGTCGACCTCGTCGAAAAGTATGATCAAAGGCTTGGGTGTCACCTGCGCCGACCATTTTTCGAGCATTTCAGATAATATACTTGAAGGATTTCCGGTGCATTTTGGTGGAACAAGTGGTTCCGGGAGTTCAAGTTTTGCAAATGAGTGAATTGCATCGATAATTGCCGGTATGGCATCATCAGCAGCTGGAAACCCCTGACAGCGCTCGACGCTGACATAGCAGGCGACGCCCTCGCCGCCGCTGTTGATCTGACGCATCCAGCTCTGCAGAAAGGTGGTCTTGCCCGTCTGCCGCGGTGCATGCAGCACCCAGTAAAGCTTGCTCTTTATGTAACGGTTCAGGCTGGCCCCCACCAGTCTTTCATGGGCGGGCAGCATGTAATGGTCCTGCGGGTTGCATGGCCCGGTGGTATTGAAAAATCTGTTCATCTGCCTGGGGTCCTCCTCGCGCACCGATACGATCGGTCGTTCGCCAATTCTAACACAGCCCGCCCCACCAGACAATTATTTGAACCCACCGAAAACAGCAACGCTGTTTTTCGGCCACCGCTGTTCCTTGACCCGACCTGATAACTGAACTATACTGAGGCAACCATGAAAAACTTCTGTTGAGGTATCTGCATGCAGCCGGCCACATATCTGAACCCGTTCACTGATTTTGGTTTCAAAAAGCTGTTCGGCGAAGAGTACAACAAAGACCTGCTCGTCGACTTTCTCAACCAGCTCCTCAAAAAAGAGCAAGGCAGCATAAAAAGCCTGACTTATCTCAAAAATGAGCATCTAGGCCGTTCCGAAGCCGATCGCCGCGCTGTTTTCGATCTCTACTGTGAAAATGAACAGGGTGACAGGTTCATAGTTGAGATACAGAAGTCAAAACAAAAGTTTTTCAAAGACCGCGCGCTCTATTATTCGACCTTTCCGATTGCCGAGCAGGGAAAAGCCGGCGACTGGGATTTCGAGCTGAAAGCGGTCTATACTGTTGCCATTCTTGACTTTGTCTTCGACGAAGACAGAAATGATAAAGAAAAATATCGCTACGACGTC
>JAKQKW010000174.1 GCA_029560455.1 Candidatus Rifleibacteriota bacterium | reverse complement strand
TGTTTCGAGGGTATTCTTCTGCTGCTCAGAAAGGCCGCAGGCGGCCGCATCGGCGAAAAGTTTGCGGAAAAGGCTTTCGAGGCGTTGGTAGACTGCCTGGTAATCTGCGCCTTTCAGTGCCTGGTCAATCATTTCGAGAAGACTGTTGGTGACGGTGGCCGGTGCCGAAAGAACTGCCGCGACGGGTTCGCTTTGGGCCGCAGTCGCGATCAGATCCGCGGCCTGTGCAAATCTTGCCCAGCCGGCAAGCGAAGTGCCGCCGAATTTCATTACCTTCATGGAATTCTCCGATCCTTGGGAGTGGGTATTTTCGGGAAAATTATAGCATGATTTTTCGGCCCGGGGGAAAATTGCCAAAGCCTGTGAAAAATGATTTCTGGTTGAAGCCGTGGCGCTCGCGGCGTAGAATGTAGAAAAACGGAGGGATCTGATGACCGGACAGGAAAACCCGAAAATCGACGAATTGGTGCCCGGTGCCAGCGAAGGCAAAGTTGAAGAACAGCCACCGGCAGAAAAAACGCCGGCGGTGCGGTCGAGCCCATGGGTGCATTTTATCTGGGCCACGGCTTTTGTCGCGATTTTTGCGATCACTGCCGTCTGGATTCTACCAATGTTTATGGCCCGGGAACTGGGCAATCAGGGGATGGACGCGATTCGCAAAGCCCTCAAGCCGTCAGTCGAGGTGAAATCGGTCTTTTCGCAGCTGCTTGGCAGCACCGACCGCACGCGCAAGCTGGTGGTCGTGACCCAGAATGTCGATGTCGAGCTGTATCGCGAGAATCACAAACGGGTGCTCAATGACTGGTTCCCGGCCGGTTCGGCCTGGGTGCGCATCAAGGTTCTCGATAACCGGGTGCAGTATTATGTGCCGGTCGAAGAAATCATCGGGCAGAATTTTATCTACGACGATCTGACGGGCACCTTGCGGGTGATGTCGCCGCCGCTGCGCATCGACAAAGAGATGGTTTCGGTTCAAAGCGATCCTGAAAAGATAATTGTTGAAGAAAAGGGCTCGTGGGTGCCGTTGATCGGCCCGAAGGCTGAAGCTCTGCGCAAAGAAGCGATGTCAGAATTGAAAAACGAAGTTTTAAGAGCCGCCGGCCATGAACTGGTAAAAGAAGAAGCCCGCCGCGAAGCGCAGAAGGCTCTCGAACAGTTTTTCGGGCTGCTGAAAGCCTCGCTGCGCGACGACGTGAAGCTGCAGATATATTTGCCCTGAGCAGCTTTTGTTCCAACCTGACGGGTTCTTGATGCTGAACATTGTTAAGCACCCCCAAAGAGCGTCGGGCAAAAAAATGCCATGCCGGCAATCTTCAGTTATTCACAATGCAGTTTTATTAACCGTTTTTGCTTATTTTGCACGGCTGTTATGTAATTATTGGTTTACCGGGTTGAAAAACATGCCGGCGATTTGTAGAATGAAGCCGAAGTTTTGCGGGCACAGGAGCCAGAATTGGTTAACGATATAAACAACGCACTCGCCACCGAATTTATGCACCGTTACCAGACTCTCATGAAGGACTATCAGAATCTGCAGGCTCGTACCGACCGGAAAATCGCTGACGCCGCCGACTCGGGCCGTGCCGACCTGCTGCTGGCGATCCTGCCCGCCGTCGACAGTCTCAAGAACGCCCTGGCGCATACTGGCAGCAATGACCATTCCGGCCAGTTCGCCGCCGGCTTCGAACTCTGGGCACGCCAGTTTCTCGAAATTCTCGAAAAACAGGGCCTACAGGCAATCGCTTCACCCGGCGAACTTTTCAATCCGAATCTGCACGAATCGGTCGGCGGTGTGGCAGGTAACGCAACTCAGGTCGGCAAAATTGCCGAAGTCTGCCTGCCCGGCTACGCTTTCCGCGAAAAACTCATCAGGGTCGCCAAAGTCAGAATCTTCGTCGAGTAAGTCTTTTCTGTCATTTCCGGGATTTGTCAGTGGACAATCATCGGGTTATCCGCTTTTGCCAGCTCGCTGCAGGTTTTTACCAGCTCATCTAAAAGTCTCAGACCATACGGTTCAGCTGTTTCTATCATCGCCGGGCAAAGGTTGCGGAGTGGACTCGCTTAGGAATTGCCTGGATGAATGAGCATCAAGCCGTCAATTTCTTTAAAATGTCTGTCAGCAGAGGTTAGCGCAAGTCCATGCCTCAGGGAAGTTGCCGCGATCCAGATGTCATTGGTGGGAATCGGCTTTCCCTTTTTTCTGAGAGAGTTAACAATGAAGGCATAAAATTCAGCGGTTTCGAGATCATGGTAAAGAACTTCGACCCTTGGTGAATCTATAAACAAAGCCAGCTCTTCACGGTTTTGCGTCTCACGATTGCCCATTTTAAAGCCTGAATACAATTCAGCTATGACCGTGATGTCCATGCCAATGAATTCAACATGCTGAAAAAGCTTTTTTGTTGAGGAATCGTTTTCTTTAAAAGCGGAATAGACGTTTGTGTCAATGGCAATTCTTCTCATTTCCAGATTTCCTCATCAATGGCTTCAAAAATGCCGGTATTTTTTTTGAATTGAAGAGCCTCTTCTTTGGACCAGCCTCCGGCAAGTGCATCCAGATCGTGATACTCATTGAAAACTTTGTCGCGATCAAGGCGGGTGACTTTTTTTAACGCCATAATAAGCCACTGATTAATGCTCATTCCGGCTTTTCCGGCCATGGTCTTAATCATCTTATCCAGATTTTCATCGATTCCTCTTATGGTGACGGTTTTCATGATAGTCCTCACTTTTATGCATTCACTATAAGCATACGTTTTGAATCTATAAAACGCAACTGCTAATTGAAGTAAAAAAACACCCCCCGAAGCCTTTCGGCATGTGTTAAGAACTCCGGGGATTCCAGAGGCTGATCTTATCATGGCAGAAAGGACGAAACCAGTATTCTTCAAATGCCTTCTGGACAGTCAGGTGTTTTTTGGCAGAAAGCGAACCATCGCTTTCAGTACCCCTGTAATTGAGAAATTCTTGAATGAAAAAGTAACCATTTCCCAGGAGGGTACCTGGTAATAATTCCCGCCAGTTTTGGCTGAAAATGGCAAGAAATTTTTCTGGTTTCAGTCCGGGCAATCACAATAAATTCTGACGCAAATCTCTCTTTCAGCAAATTCGGTAAAAAATGGCGTTTCCCCTGTAGAATGCTGGCCTGACGGGATGATGAAGAGTTCGGTGTGTTTTGATTTTTTTTGAACAAACGTTTCAATCCCCGATTTTATGGGGAGGCCGGTAGAACCTTCAACGTTCGACCAGTACAACCCCTTGAAGCTCTGAGTTTCAATCCCCGATTTTATGGGGAGGCCGGTAGAACGATTGCTACCAATAGAAACTGCTTTGGTACTGATGTGTTTCAATCCCCGATTTTATGGGGAGGCCGGTAGAACGCTCTGACGCTTGCGGATTTTGTGCGGCACT
>JAKQKW010000171.1 GCA_029560455.1 Candidatus Rifleibacteriota bacterium | reverse complement strand
TCTTCGCTGCCCATGCCCATCGAGTTGACCGGCAGAAAGTTACCACCGCCGGCTTTCTGAAAGATCGTCGACTTGAACAGCCAGCCGCCGAAGCAGCCTACGTAAAGTGTATTATCGACGATCTGCAGCACTTCGGTATCGATGGTCGACAGGCCCTGCTCGGTGCCAAAATGGACGAAAGTCATGGGCCTTTCAGGAAAATCTTCAAGATCGACGCAGAACAAACCGGCGGGCGTCGCGGCCCAGATATTGCCCCAGGCGTCAAAGTCGATCGACCTGATTGCAATGCCTTTGAGCGGTTCCAGGTGATTGCCGATGTCGAACCAGTTCGCCTGATCTTCGAGAAACAGGCCGATGCCGCGGTCGGTACCCACGGCGAGACGGCCTTTGGCGATGGCCATGCAGATTGCATTATTGCCGGGAAGCCCCGAGCGCTGGTTCCAGGTTACCCAGGTCTGCGCGGCCGAAAGCATGCCGGCAGTCGTAAGCAGCAACCATAAAATGAAAAGCTTCAAGACGTTTCTTTTCATGCTGTATCCTCATTGTTTTGCGTATCTTAATCTTATTGCATGCCGGCCGGGGAGTCAAACCCCGAGGCGGTAAAATTGGCAGAAACTATTAGCCCTGATGTGCGGTATGGGGTATATTGAATTTATAAAACCCTGAAAGACAGATTCATGTACCCTTTTCGCAACCTGTCGTTAAAGCTGCGCAGCCTGCAGATGCTGCTGCCACGCCGCGATTTCATCACCGCGACGGCGGTTTGGCTGGTCATTTCGGCGCTGCTGGTAATTTTCAACAGTCTGACGACGCCGTTCGACAACCGGCTTAAAGACCTTAAGATCAAATTCAATGCCAGTTATGTCAAGGCGACGATTCCGGCTGATATTCTGCTGCTGTCGATCGACAGTGAAACTCTGGCCACCGCGCCGCACAAATGGCCATGGCCGCAGTCATACTGGGCAAAACTGTTGCGCCGCATTAACGAAGAAGGTCAGCCAAAGGCGGTGATCATCGACGTTTATTTTCAGACACCTGAATCAGACGACGATACCGAGCTGAAAGTCTTCGCCGAAACGATCGGCGAGACCGGCCGCACCGGGCTGGTCGCCCTTTACGAAGAGATCGTCACCAATTTCGGCCGGCAGCTCAAATTTGTGCCGCCGCACAAGCTGCTGCGCCGCAACGCCGCCTTTTCAGGGCTTTCGCAGCAGCCAATCGATGAAGACGGCAAAATCAGGTCGTTTCTGCTGCGCGACATGCGCATCGACTGCCGCCACATCGCCTGGGAACTCCTCGACAAAGTCGACATGCCGGTCGCCCACAAAAATGAACTCATGCGCCGCGACAAGGCGGTCGCCCTCATTGATTTTGCGACTTCAGAAACCGGAGTTTCACAGCTGAGCATCAAACAGCTGCTCGAAGACGACCTGCATTTTGAATACCTCAAAGACCGCATCGTGGTGATCGGCGCTACGGCGCCGGTTCTGCACGACTATCACCAGACGCCGCTCGGGCTGATCACCGGCCCCGAAATCATCTGCAACACGATCGTGACTCTCGGCGCCGGGCATTTTCAGCTGCTTGGTGATTCGATAACCCGCCGACTGCTTTACTACCTTGCCGGCGCTCTGCTGGCACTGCTTATTTTCTCTGACTTCTTCAAAGACAACGTCAGGCAGATGGTTCTTATGTGGCTGACACTGCCGGTTCTGCTGTTCTTTGTCTCGTTTCTGCCGCTTGAACACCCGCCGGTCATACTGACCTGGTTCGGCTACACAGTCGCGGGCAGCATCATTTTCATTCTGCTGCGTTTTCTCGAAATTTCCGAACTGCGCCAGCAGCTGCTCGAAGCCGAAATCTGCGGCACGATTCAGAAGAATTTCTTTCCGGCCGAGAATCTTGTCGACCCGCGCGGCCTGACCTGCTACGGCCGTTGTATTCCGCAGAAGGATGCGGGCGGCGACTTTTACGACTTTTTCAAACTCGCCGACGGCAAGGTCTTTTTCATGCTCGGCGACGTTACCGGCCACGGCATTTCGGCAAGTATGATCACCACCGCCGCCAAAACCGTCGTTATTCTAGAATCCGAAAAAGAAAATTTCGATCTGCAGAATCTGCTGCAGGAAATCGGCTATACCATCTTCAGCATGACCAACAAGCGCCGCATGATGTCGGCAGTAGCGGGCATCATCGACCTCGAAAACCGTAAGCTGACGCTCGCTTCCGCTGGCCATCTTCCCAGTGTCATGAAGCTGGGGGCGACGGCTACCGAACACCCGTTGCCCGGGCTGCCGCTTGGCGTTGCCAAAAAAAAGCGACCGATGTCGATCAAAGAAATTGAGATTCCGGAAAACGGAAAACTTTTTATCTATTCTGATGGTATTATTGAAGGGTTAAACTGGTCGAATGAAATGCTCGGCTATGACACCTTCTACAAAATGGTGGCCGAGCTGCCTGACGGGCAGAGTTGCGAAAAAGACGTCGACGATCTTCTGGCACAGCTCAAGGTACACGCTCAGGGCAGGAATTTTGAAGACGATGTAACGTTACTTGTATTAGATTTTGCAAAAGGGGAACCAGAAAAAAATGAAGAGAAATCTTAAAGTTTTTGCAGTTTTGTTTGTGGGCTTGCTGGCGGCAATGACCGGTTGTGGCAGTCAGGGCGACCCGGTCGCGAAGATTACCACCGTCAAAGGCGCGGTTTCGACCAAACTGGCGGGCGCGGCTGATTTTGCCACGGCAGCGGCTGAGCAGATGCTGCGCTCTGGCGATGCCATAAAAACCGGCGACGATGCCGATGCCGATCTCGAAATTATCTCAGACAAGAGCCAGATTCGGCTCAGCAGCAACACTTTTCTCGAAATCAAGAATTTTACCGAAAAAGAACTCAGACAGATCAGCGGCATTGCCATTTACAACGTAACCCCGCAGGACCGCAAGCTCAAAATCCAGACGCCGCAGGGCATGGCAACCGTTCTTGGCACAGTGCTGCGCATTGACGCTTCAGAAACCGAAACCGTTGTCAGCGTCGAAAAGGGCAAAGTCGGGTTCTCAAAGAAGGCCGGCCACGAAGTTATCATCGAAAGCGGCATGAAATACTCGACCAGCTTTACCGAAGATGCGGCTCAGCCGATCGACCCGTTCGAACTCGAAAAGACTTTCCATGGTGATGACCTCAAACCGGTGATCAACCCGAGATAAAAGATTCTGAATGCAGCTGCAGACTTATTTTGTCTGCAGCTGTTTTTTTTACCGGCTTAAGGTTATAATTTGCGGTAATTAAACCGGAGGCTGTGACGAGTGACATTGAGAACATTTCTGCTGCTGTTGTTCACCAGTATTTTTCTGGTCGGGCCGGTAATTGCCGACTCGGAAACCCGCCCGGCAACGCCGGCAGAAAAAGATTTCTACGAAAAGGTCATCGCCGCCTGTACCGGGTCGGTCTCCGGCGTCAGTCTGTGGCAGAAAATCGACGAATCGGGGCACGAAACGGCTGAATATGAGAATATTTCACCAGGCACCGAGAACATGCCTCTTGTCTACCACTATTACGCCGAATGGGCTGATCAGGAACGGCTCGAAAAGGCCAGCAACGAAATCAGTGCCGCGCTGGCTGAAAAGCTGCCGGAAATACCTGAAGCCTCGGAAAGCCACGATGTAAGAGAGCTTGAGGAACTGTCTGAGCAGGTCGCAGCCGCAGCGGCGGCCGGCAATATGACAGAGGTAGAGCGCCTCAACAGCATGGCCGAAGAAATTTCGGCACGCAGCGAGGCTATTTTCGCCGAATCTGACCGGCAATTTCGCGAGGTCATCGAAAAACTCGCGGCCCGGGATGCCAGAGCAGTTGTCAGAATCGGGGTCAATCAGTTTTATCAGGGCTTCGACGGTGAGCCGGTTGCCGGCAAACTCAGCGATGGCACAGAGATTTTTCGGGTTGAAAATGGCCGGATGTATAATGAAACCTGGGTCGAAGGTACAACCTATGTGATTCTGGGCAAAGACTGGAAACTGCAGCATGATGAAGCCGGCGCCAGCATGGAAAAGCCAGAAGCACCCGAAGTTACGTATAACCGGGTTCAGTCGGTTGTAATCGCAGTTGAAGCAGAGCAAAAGAGAGCTCTGCAGATTCTTGAAACAATGAATCTTAAATTGATCAAAAGTTTACTGGACTGACAGATCATGGAAAAATCAATGTATTGGGATGAATCTTTAAGTGTTGGCTGCGATCTGATCGACGGTCAGCACAAAGAATTGATCAATCTGGTTGCAGAGCTCGAAGGATCAGCGCGCACCGGGCTTACCAATGAGCAGCTTGCCCGTGCCCTCAAATTTATCGTCAGCTATACGCGGCACCATTTTTCGGCCGAAGAAGAACTGATGCGGTCAATCGGGTTCGACGAACTGCCACAGCACAAAGAAATACACAACGAGCTCATTCACAAGGTAACTGAAATTCTGCTGCAGATGAAGGAAGGCAAAGATCCTGAAGCCCCCGGTCTAATTCAGTTCTTCATCGAATGGGTAAAAAAGCACGTCAGCGAAGAAGACAAGAAAATCGGAACTTACTGGCGAACATGGAGTAACGGAGCAAAGGTTATGGATTGTAAGGTTAAATCGGTATCAGAACGTCGTGCCGCGATTATTCCGAGACTCGACAAACTCAAAGAACTTTTCAGAATCAAACTGATCGAGATCGATGATTTTAAAGCCAAGAAGCAGAGTCTTTTCGAGAGTTTGTTCGTAGAGCTTGGGCCCAACAAGATTGCCGAAGGGCTTTCTGACCTCGATCATTTTCTCAAAGCCGATATCATCGGCAGCAAAGAGCGCGACCTGATCATTGAAGGATATCTGCGCAAACTTGACCCGGAAGCTGATCTGGAAAAGATCACCGAAGTCGAGGACAAGCTGATTTTCGTCAGACTGCTGCGCGAACGCGAACTGATCAACGAAGAAAAATTCAATCAGCTGAAAACCAGAATTCTCGAAGCAATCTAAAAAAAGGAACGCTGACGCGACTCCCGGCCATCATGGCCTCCGCTGCGTTGCGCCCGTGAGCGCTGACGCGACTCTCGGCCATCCTGGCCTCCGCTGCGTTGCGCCATCCGTGGCGCAAAAAAGACCGCCTGCGTGAGCAGGCGGTGTAATATATGGCAAGCATCATGATGATGCTTCGAGAACAATCAGGAGGGCATCAAAATGGCCAGAAATTGTTGTCGTTCCAGATGCGTTCGCTGATAACGCGATCGATCTCGAGCAACTGGTGCAGATGCACTCTTTCCCAGCGGGTGAGCCAGCTGTAGAGCTTTTTCTCTTCAGGGTCGGTGGCCGATTCGGCCCGTTCAGAATAGACTTTTACGGCTCGCTCCTCCATGGAAATGGCAGCGGAAACAGCTGCCGATTCATAGTCAGCGCCATTGATGAGCTTGATTATTTCATTACTGAGAACCTGATCGGCGGTCTGCCTGATATCGATGCTTTCGTCGAAGCTGCCGGCCTCAAAGCGGCCGCGTTCCTTCATTGCTTTGTACTGTTTTAGCAGGGCATGAATGTGATTCTGCTCTTCTTCAGCCATCAACTGGAAAAAATCCCGTACAGAAGCATGCTGAGTGTGTTCGGCAACCTTGCTGTAAAATGACTTGCCACGCTTTTCGAGCAGCAGAGCCTGTTTAATGATTTCAAGAGAACGTTCGACGGTCATTTTGTGCCTCCCTGAATTTTACTGTCGCTTTTTACCAATAATATAAAGCTCCGGCATAAACGCAACCGGAAAATGATATAATTAAACAAGAATCAATCGGAGATTTTGAACCATGAAAGCTCAATTTGTCTACTGGCGCGATGAAGATTTCTGGATCGGTTATTTATCAGATTTTCCCGACTACCGAACTCAGGGCACTACCCTCGACGAACTAAAAGAAAACCTTAAAGACCTCTATAAAGATCTCACATCAGGGGAAATACCTTGTGCAAGACGGATCGACGAGCTTGAAGTAGCATGAAAAGAAGCGAACTTTTAAAAAAGCTCGCACAGATAAATTGCGTGTTTATAAGGCACGGCGGCAATCACGACTGGTATCAAAACCCACGAACCAGAGTCTCACAACCAGTACCACGACACAACGAAATAAATGAAAAGCTGGCAAAGCACATTCTCAAAATGCTCAAAGACTTTGATTGAAAAGATTTTAAAGCATCTCTTTGAGGGCGAGAGAGAAGAGTTTGATACCTTCGCGGGTTTTCAGCAGACGATATGATTCGACCCAGTCTTTGACAGCCTTGTATTGCTGCGGTTGAAGAGCGAGAGCATACATTATATTCATTCCCGGCCAGACTTCGGTATCGAGACGGGTGCCACCACCGCGGCCAGAGCCATAAACTGTTGGCAGCAGCGTGTAACCGGTAATAAGATTCTTTTTAAACAGCTTTTCAAGATCTTCCTGCAGGGTCGCGCTGCAGACAAGCATGACAAATTCCATTTTTAGTTCTCCTGTGTTCGCGATGGCAAATCCCCGGAATGGCGCAGCCCGTTTCTCTTCACTGGCGCTGGTCTTCTGGCACGAGCCAGCGGCGCATCAGATGATAAATTACCGGCATCAGAACCAGCGTCATGATCGTTGAAACGAACAGACCGCCGATAACACTCAGGCCGATCGGCACCCAGACTTCTGAACCATCACCGGTAGACATGGCCATCGGCACCATGCCGAGAGCTGTAGTGCAGGTAGTCGACAGCACCGGACGCAGACGGTTTTTGCCGGCGTCGATAAGAGCCTGACTGAGATGTACACCGCGCCGGATCAGCATATTGATGTAGCTGATCAGAACAATGCCGTTGTTAACGACGATACCGATGAGAATGATGAAGCCGAGCAGTGACACGACCGAAATACGGTTACCGGTAATTACCAGCAACTGAATCGCGCCCATGAAACCGAACGGAATGCTGAGAAAGATGATGAACGGTGCCAGCAACGACTCAAACTGCGAAGCCATGACCATGTAAACGAGAATCATGCCGAGCACGGCGGCCTGCAGCATCAGCAGAAAGGATTCGACGCGTTCCTTTTCGTTGCCGCTGAATTCCCAGCTGAAGCCCGGGGGCACCGGCACGGTCTTCATTATTTCAGCAGCTCTGGCGATAACGGTGCCAGGGTCGGTGTTGAATACCTGCCCGCTGATTTTGATGTAGCGCTGCTGTTCTGAGCGCTCGATGCGGGTCGGGCCAATCGTCTGAATGATGTTGGCCAGATTGCTCAACCTGACCGGCTCATTTGTCGGGGTCAGCATACTGACCTGATCAAGGTCTTTGAGATTCAGACGATCTTCGGCGCGAAGTCTCACTTCGACGTCGTATTCTTCGCCGCCTTCGCGGTATTTGACGGTCTTATCACCGCTGAAATAAAGTTCGATCGCCCGTGCCACATCAGTAACGTTGAGGCCGAGAGACGAAACCTTTTCGCGGTCGACCTTTACCTGCAACTCAGGCTTCGCAAGCTTCTGACTGATTTCGATGTCTTTCAGGTTCTCGATCTGGCCGAGGGCTTTGACGATGCTGCGGGCAAAAGTCACGCCCTGGTCGAGGTCGTGCCCGAAAATGTCGATCGAAAAATCAGAACTGGCGCCCATGATCATCTCGCCAATCGGGTCAGAGGTGGTAAATCTGATGATCGCACCGGGAATTTTGTCGGTATATGGCCTGACCCGGCTGATAATATCTTTGGCACTGGCAGCACGGGTGTTTTTTGACGTCAGCACCATCTCAACCTTGCCGGTATTCGAAGCTTTCTTCGGGTTGAACATCACCTGTTCGGCCGATTCACCGACACCGAAGGTAATGACGCACGATTTCATTTCGGGCACATGCTCTTTGAGAATGTCATAAATCTGCATGCAGACGTTGCGGGTCTCTTCGAAGCGGGTACCGGTGGGCAGTTCTACTTCCATGAACAGGAAACCCTGGTCCTGCTGCGGCATATATTCAACGCCGACGAGCGGAATCAGGGCCAGCGAAAACATGAACAGCGCAACCAGGCCGGCGAGCACTTTCCAGCGATTGCGCAGCGCTTTTTTAAGAAAACTGCCATAAGCCTCTTCGAGCCGTTCAAGCAGTCGCCCGGAAACCGCAAAAAGCTTGTGCTCACGCAGATCACCGGTTTTGAGAAACTTCGAGCAGAGCATCGGCGTCAGCAACAACGCTGAAAACAGAGAAGCAATCAGCGCCATGGTTACAATCGTAGCCAACTGCCCGAAAATAATCTTGGTGATACCGGTGGTAAAAATGATCGGCAGGAAAATGGCAACCGTTGTCATCGTCGAGGCGACAACCGCCGAACCCATCTCTGCTGCACCCCATATCGCGCTCTCACGCGGGGTTACGCCCCTTTCGGCATAGCGCTTGACGTTATCGAGAATGACGATCGAGTTGTCAACAACCATGCCGACCGCAATCGCAAGACTCGACATCGAGATCTGATTGATTGTGTAATCATTGAGGTACATCAACAAAAAGGTAATGATCAGAGAGGTTGGCACCGAAACGCCGATAATCAGACTGGCTCGCAGGTCTCTGATGAAGAAAAGAATGACAAAGAAAACGCCGACGCCGCCCATGAGCAGTGCACTTTTCAGGTTGTCAACGGTGCTTCTGATAAAATTGGCCGAATCAAAAAATTCGTGAATTTTAACGTCAGCCGGCAACTGCGCCTGGATGCCAGGAAGCGCCTCTCTGACCGCCCGCGAAACCGCGACGGTGTTGCCACCCGACTGTTTCTGCACGATAACCCCAATCGCCGGCTTGCCGTTCATCAGAAAGTCTTCGGTTTTTTCGCCAAAACTGTCTTCGACGGTGGCGATATCTTTTAAACGCACGATACCGGCATGCTTTGCAATTACGACGTTACCGATTTCCTCTATTGAAGAAAATTCGCCCGGGGTGCGGATAAGGAAGTCCATGGTGCCTGACTTGATGTGTCCACCAGGATTGCTGAGATTGTGCAGATGCAGGGCCTGAACAATCTGCTGGCCAGTAATGCCTGTGGCCTTGAGGCGTTCGCGGTTGAGCTGCACTCTGATCATGCGCTTCAGGCCGCCTTCAGAAAGGGCTGTCGCAACGCCCGGCAGTCTTTTAAGGTTATCGACAATCTTTTTATCGACGATGCGGTCGAGCTTTTCCCAGCTTTCGTTGGCGGTTACGCCGAGAACGACGACCGGAATCATGCTCATGTCGAATTTCATGATCACCGGGTCTTCGGCATTGTCGGGCAAACGTTTGCGAACCAGGTCGATCTGTTCACGAATATCATTGGTTGCCTCTGCCAGGTCAGTACCCCAGTCGAATTTAACGCTGATCAGCGATATGCCTTCCATAGATGCAGACGTCACTTTGTCGACGTTCTGAACCGTCGAAACGCGTTCTTCGATGAGTTCGGTTATGCGGGTCTCGATTTCCTGCGGGCCAGCCCCGGAATAGGCGGTAATAACCGAAACGACCGGGATATCCATTTCGGGCATCAGATCGATGCCGACGCGGGTATAGGAAAAAGCGCCGAGAATGACGATGGCAATGAAGATCATGCTGGTCGTTACCGGCCAGCGAACCCCGAATTCAGAGAGTTTCATTTATTGCCGTCTCCTTCAGAAACCTTGACGGCACTGCCTTCGCGAATGAATTCGAGCCCCTTTGAAATGATCAGGTCGCCGGGTTTAAGTCCTTCGACAACTTCAACCCGGTCTTCGTCGATGATTCCGACTTTTACCTGGCGTTTAACGGCGTGCCCGTTTTCAATAAGATAGGCATAGTAATTGTTTTCGTATTTAAGCAGCGCATCGCGGCCAACTACCGGCTTGTCTTCGCTGGTATTGATCAACAGGCTGATCTTGGCAAACATGCCGCTGCGCAGTTTCAGTTCAGGGTTCTGCAGCAGAATTTCAATACGGCCGGTGCGGCTGTTACTGTCTATCGCCGGGTAAATACGTGAAACCACGCCGCGCGATTCTTCTCTTACGGCGTCAACAGTTATTATCGCCGGCGTTCTGCCAGCCTCGATCAGGTAAAGATCCTTTTCGATGATGGTGCCGAGAATTTTGGCAGGGTTGATCTGCTCAATTCTGAACAGAGGCACAGCCGGGCCGGCCATGGCACCGGGGTCGGCATGTCTGGCGGTAATCACACCATCGAATGGCGCTCTGACAAGAGTATTGTCGAGCAATACCTGCACCGAGTTGAGGTTCGCGGTCGCCTGAATCAGTTCGGCACGGCGCATTTCGAGGGTCATCTTTGCCGACTGAATGGCATCGCCGGCACGTTTTTCTTCTGATTTTGCGGCGATCAAACGTGCCGAAGCCGAGTCATGCTGGGCAACGACGTCGTCAAGCTGTTGGCGTGAAATAGCGCCTTCAGAGAACAACTTTTCAAGACGTTCCCTGGTTATCGCCAGATTCTTCAACTGCGACTCAGCAGCCTCGACACCGGCTTTTGCAGCAACCAGGGCTGACTGGGTGGTTTCAACCATAACTTTCTGCATTTCGATTGCGGCTTTAGAAACGGTTACGGCAGCCTGAGCCTGCTGCAACTGGGCTTTCTGCACGTCGTTGTAAATCTGGGCGAGTTCCTGACCTTTTTTAACATTTGAACCGACATCGACGAAAATCTCGGTAATACGGCCGGCGGCTTCGGGGTGCACGTTTACGCCCAGCAGTGGCAGAATGTCACCCGAAGTCTCGATACGGCGATTGATGGTGCCAGTAGTTACTTTTTCGGCAAATACCGGAATAGCAACACCATTGCCATTCTGGGCCGGTAGTTCAACCGGAATCAGCAGGGAGAGCGCCGACCAGAGGATAAGGTTGCGGCACAGTTTTTTGAAGCCTGTCTGTGAATGGTGTATCTGCGTGTTCAACTTCATCTGCTTTTCCTTTCGCCGCTGCTGTCGGCAATGAGTTCGCGGCCAAGACGACCGGTAGCCAGAAGATATGACAGTCTGGCCTGATGGTGCAGAAATACTGATTGAATATACATCAGCCTGGCATTGGACCAGGCAGTTTCGGCGTCAAACAGATCGACCTGAGTGAACATGCCGTTTTCGTAGCGCACTTTGGCCAGGCGCATCGTTTCTTCGGCCTGCTTAACGTTTTCTTTTTGAGCATTGACGATCTGTTCAGAGGTATTAAGGCTGAGAATCGCCTTGCGGATTTCGAGCTGCGCCTGTTCGAGACTGTCGGCATAACCTGTTTCACTTTGTTTCAGGCCTGATTTTGCTTCGAGAACCTTACCAGAACTGAAGCCGGCATCAAGAACCGGCAGATTGACCGAAACGCCGGCCAGCCAGTAGCTTTTGCGTTCGAGCGAACCGAAACCTGATTTTGAAGAGGGGTCTTCACTGCCGAACTGACCAAAAAGAGCGACAGTCGGCTGTTTTTCACCGCGGGCGGCAACCACCGCCTGATTGGCAAGACGCTTCTCGTCACGCTTTATTTTCAGGTCTTCACGCAGCTCTTCAGCCTGTGAAAGGTCTGATTCAAGATCGGGCTTAAGAATTTCGGCTTCAAGACGGCAACTGGTATCGAGTGCTGTTTCGAGCGGCAACGCCAGCATTTTCAGCAGTTCGAGCCGGGCAAGCTGGGCATCGTTCTGGTCTTTGAGGTAGGCGCTCTGAGTCTGCACCAGCCTGACTTCGGCGCGCAGCAGTTCGTATTTGGATGCCTGCTCGGCACCAAAGCGTTTTTTTACCAGGTCGTAGTGTGCCTGCGCCAGTTCGAGATTCATGCGGCCGACATCTTCAACTTCGCGGGCGTAAAGCCAGGAATAGTAACCGATACTGGCGGCAAGAATCGTCTGCTGACGGGTCAGGGTATATGCCGAACCGGCAATATCGCGGCCAAGGCGCGAAGATTTGATAGCCGCCCGGTCTTTCTGGCCGAGAAAAAGTGGTTGCGAAAGTTCAAACCAGATTTTCTGGTTATCCAACTTGCTTAAGGCAACACTCTGGCCACCAAAATCCGCGCTGGTTATTTCGTCGAGGCGGGTCTGGGTAAGATTAGCGCCGAGCTTCATACCCGCTATCGAACGGGCCTGACGCACCTGCCCATCGGCTTTTTCAACAGCGAGAGCTGCGTTGTGAATCGTGCGGTTATCGCGCAGTACGATTTCGATGGCGTTTTCCAGTTTGAAGTCGCCGGTCTCAAAAGTGGCCGAAGCGGCCGGCAATGGCTTCAAATCAGGCCCTAGAGCCTGAATCTCAGGCTGAACAGCCTGTAATCCGGCTGTTACAGCGATAAAAAGCGTCAGAAGCGAAGCAACTCGGCGCATTATTTTTCACCTTCCCGGCTCAGAACCTTCATGATACAGGTAAGCACGTCTTCAGACCGCAGAGCTGGTTCCTGAAAATATGACATGGCGACATTAAGATCGAACAGTCCCTGAAACATCAATGCCATCTGCCCGGAAGTAAACCGCGAAGTGAGAATTCCCTGTTTTCTCCAGCGGTCAAAAAAACGTGCCAGACGGGCAACCGCTTTTTCAAACAGACCGGTCAGATGCTTGAACTGAATGTCATTGAGTTTGAGCTGCGGCCCTAGCGCCATAAACTGCTTGACGAGAGGGCCTTTTTTCTCGGCAAATTCTGCCTGCAGTGCAATGAGCTGTTTCAGGCCATCTTCAAACGACAGGTCTGCAGCAATAACTTTTTCGACCCTCTCTTCATATACAGGTGCGTC
>JAKQKW010000159.1 GCA_029560455.1 Candidatus Rifleibacteriota bacterium | reverse complement strand
CAGCAGGGCAAAACCGTTGAAGAACTCAACGAGCTCTGGGATCCGGAATTCTGGGAAGACGCTTTCAGCGAAGAAGTGATCAAGCACTGGGATGAAATGATCACCGCTTTCAACGAAAAGACCGGCGTTCTCAAGAATCTGTGATTGCCCGCCGGCAGTCATGGGCTTGAATAACCGGAATTGATGTAAAATCAGGTGCAGGGAACGGCGCAATCCGTTTCCTGCACCTTCTGCAAATGCCGCGTCATACGTCATTACTTGCAGAAGCGGGTGACAGGAGTCTTATGTGCTCGTCATGCCTGCGCAGGCAGGCATCTCAGGGGCAATAACGATGGGTTCACACAAAAAACAGGCGGATGAGAATAACCGGAATTTGCCGTACACCCTTGCTTTCAGGGTGCCGGTGAGTTTTCGCGGTTATCTTAGTGCCTGTCAGCAGAAGCTGTTGCAGGTGTGCAATTCGTTCGAGGCGCCTGAGACAGCGCATCTGACCGTCAAGTTTCTCGGATTTTCATCGGATTTTCTCGATGATGCGCGGATTGTCGAGCTGCTGCCCGAGATTCACGCGCTTGCCGCGAAGTATCTGCCGCTGAAAATCTATATGCGCGGTTTCGACCTGTTCAGGTATGCCGAAGGACGGGCGACGGTCGTTTTTTTAAAAGTATTGCCCTGCCCTGCTCTGATCGATCTGCACAACGAAATCTGCGATCGCTTCAGAGAATTCGAAGTGTTTCCGCATGCCGATAAAGATAATTATCAGCCGCATATCACCCTGAGCAAAGACCTGAAAGCCGGCTGCGGCGAGCAGCTGCAGAAAATCGTCAACCGCTCGCGCAAGATGGCAAAGCGACATCTCAAGGTCAGCGACCTGGTGGTGATGAGCCCGAACCGAATGTTTCCGGTAATGGCAGAGGTTCCGGAGCACCTGATCTGCCCGCCGGTGAAGTAGCCGAAGATTATTTTCCGGTGCAACCGGCGTTATGTAAACCAAACCCAATCTTTTGTAATTGCTGTTTCTGTTTACGCCAGCCTGTCTTTAGACCCGCCTGAGCGGCAGCGGCGAAAAAGATGTGCGGCGGCGAATATGAATTTCGTCATTCCGGGCGTAGACCCGGAATCCAGGAGTTTAACGCGCTTGCCCCTGCAAATAAGTGTTCACCCGTTGCCGGGATACAGCTTT
>JAKQKW010000139.1 GCA_029560455.1 Candidatus Rifleibacteriota bacterium | reverse complement strand
GGCTGGATCGAAAAAAGCTGACCTTACCATTTTGAATCGCGCCAGGTCTCGGGGCGCAGAAAAACGGCCAGAGCCATGATTTCGAGGCGGCCAGCCCACATCAGAAATGTGTATATGGCTTTGGTAAGCCAGTGAAGCTCGTAAAAGCTACCCATAGGGCCGATTTTACCAAAACCCGGGCCAATATTGCCAAGAGTCACGATCGCCCCGGTATAGCCGACAATCAGATCACTTTCAAGCAGAGTAGCCAGGGTGCCACCAACCGCAAAAAACAGCATATAAAGCACCACAAATGAAAACACCGGCTGAATTTCGGCCTCTTTGAAGATTCTTTTTTCAAGTTTGACGGTAACCACAACCGATGGGTAAATGGTCTTCAAAAGAACTTTTCCGAGATAGCGCAGCATCAGAAGAATACGCACCACCTTCATGCCACCGCCAGCAGAACCTGAGCAGCCGCCAATAAACATCAGCACGACAAGAACCACCTTGGCACTGTCTGACCAGAGCTCAAAATCAACGGTAGCTGCGCCTGTAGTCGTCAGAATACTGATGTTCTGAAAAAGCGCGATTCTGATTGTATCGACAATGCTTTCGCCGCCTGCACCGTTTTGCGAGAGAACAAAAGTAAGAACAGCAGTAGAAACTGCGATGATGATGGCGTAGAGACGCAGCTCGGGGTTACGCAGAAACGAGGCGAAGTTTCCCCTGATCGCTTTAACCTGAAGAGTGAAGTTGGCACCCGCAAGAAACATGAAAAAAATGATCACCCATTCCATGTGCGTGCTCTGATAGCCCATGATACTCTGCGGATTTGGCGAAAAGCCGCCGGCCGCCATCGTTGCAAAGGAATTGGCAAACGAGTCGATAAGCGGCATGCCAAGATAGTAAAGAATCAGGGCCTGTAAAACCGTAAGCAGAAAATACCAACCCCAGAGATGTCTGGCTGTGTCGCTGATTCTCGGGGTCAGCTTTTCTTTGCTTGCTGATGAGGTTTCGGCAAAAAACAACTG
>JAKQKW010000136.1 GCA_029560455.1 Candidatus Rifleibacteriota bacterium | reverse complement strand
ACATGCATTTTCATCTGCGTGGAACTGGCAGGCATCTGATTGATCAGCATCTGAATATCGTTATGCAAGCAAACCTTTCTCTCTGAAACAGCAAAATCAGAGCTGGAAAATACCATTCGCCAGCTCGGGTTCTAATAGTAGCATGTTATAACCAACTGAGTCTACTATAACAGATTTACCCAGTTCCTTAGCGGTTCTGGCAAGCAATTCGCCAGTCTCTGAGTTGTCTGGCCCAAGGAACCACGACTTTTCGAGGTAACCAAGCGCTTTGTCGGTATTGGTAAGGTCACCCATTGCCAGATAGCACCTGCCCATAGCCTGGTAGGCCATAGCACTGTCAGGCATCTCACGCAGAATCTTCTCACAGGC
This sequence comes from Candidatus Rifleibacteriota bacterium, assembly GCA_029560455.1. The sequence goes on along the minus strand of JAKQKW010000136.1, from coordinate 9,934 downwards.
CTTGAGATTAGTTGTCGCCGCCCGCTGTCGATCCGGGCCTTTCAGGTGTTTATACTGACAACGCTGCATCGCCCAACGCATCCAGTGATTGGTCGAAGAGTGGTTGATAGCCTTATGCCAGTTGAGAAGCGATCGCTTGACCCACTCTTCTTTCTGGGCATTGAACTCGGCCACCAGTTCCTGACCAATCGCCGATTCGTACAACAGCCATATCTGGTCTGGCTTTGCCTGAAGTGCCTGATGGTGTTCAGAAAGAAGATTCATCAGTTCGTTTTTGCTGCTGATCTTCGATACTTCAGCGGTAACCTCGAGCATTTTTCGGCGATAATGCCCATTCTCAGGGAAAAGGCTGCGCAATGACGCGTAGCATTTCCTGGCTTCACCAAACTGCTGAAAGTTCTCGTGCAGCCGCCCCAGTTCAAAAAGACGCTGCGGATCTGACGAAAGTTTAACCAGAAAGCGGGTATGCTCGACCGCCTTTTCGACGTTACCACGCGCCCTTTCACACAGGGCCAGGCCACGAATCGCGCTTTCATTCTCGCCGAAGCGCGCGAGAGTCTCGTTAAAAGTTTTTTCGGCCGAGGCAAGAGCCTCGGTCTGAAGCTTCGAACGCATGCCAAACAGAAAATGGGCGTAACCCTTAACCAGCAGTGGCACCGGAGAATCACGGCGAATATGAGCCAGCTCGAGTTCGAGATTGCGCACCAGCGCATCGAGCATTTCCGGCTCGACACGATTGCCTCTGATCTGACTGCGTTTGAGTCGCAGCAGCATCAGATGAGCTTCAAGCTGAGTCGGATGATCACGGGTAAGCGTTGAAAGCAGTTCAATTGCCATCTGAATCTTGTTTTCGAATTCATAAACCCTCGCCAGATTGAAGGTTGTCAGATAGTCAGACGCATCGAAAGATCTGGCCTTGAGCAAAAGTGACGAAGCCCGTTCAATTTCGGCAGTTTTAAGCGACACTTCGGCCAGCATTCTCACCCATTCGGGCTGATTCGGTACCAGATCAAGAGCTTTTTCAAGACGTTCGGCTGCGGTAAGAAAGAACTTTTTCTGCAGAGCTTCATTGCCCTGCATTGCCAGTTTTTCGCCTTCGGCCCTGGCTTTTTCTATTTTGATCAGTTCTGGGGCCTGATAGGCCCTGACGCAGGTCGGATCAAGACGCGAGGCAGCTTCGAAGGCATCCTGGGCTGCATCGAATTGCCCAAGCCTGATGAGGGTTTCCCCATAATCGCACCAGTCTTCGGCTGATGATTTGCGAATCTGCAGCAGGCGTTTCTGAGACGCGGCCTTGAGCTCGAAGTTTTTGCTTTCGTGAGCGCTGACAACAATGCCTTCATGGCCCCACTGGCATTCGGGGTAGGTCTCGATCGCATGCCGAAAAATTTTCAGGGCATCGGCGTGCCGTTTCTGGCGGGCATAGGTCTGACCAAGAATCTGCTGAATTTCGGGGTGATAAGGGCTCAGTTCATGCGCCATCTCAAGGTATTTTGTTGCCCGGGTGAGATTACTGCGCTCGATAAAATGAAGGGCGATAGCCAGGTAACATTCACCATTTGCAGGTTTCGCCTTTTCGATCTTTGCGAAGGTCAGATCGGCCTGGTCTTCCATGCCCATCGAGTTCTGGAGCTTGCCAAGTTCGATGAGAATATCGATGTTATCAGGGCTTTTATTAAGAGCCTGCTCAAACTCAAGAAGCGCCTGCCCCTTCTCGTTCATACCAAGATAGGCGCGACCAAGCCCAAGACGCATCTGCGCATCATTAGGAAAATTTCTGATCGCCTCACGGAAATTTTTGACGGCGCCATCATAGAATTTGCGCGTCAGCATCGTCTGGCCGAGCAGCAGATACATTTCGCTGGTCGAACCGGCGACTTCCTTGTAGCGGGCCAGGTATTCCTGCGCATCGGGGGCGTTGCCCAGGCTCAGGTGAATCTGAGCGATACGGATAAGTATTTCTGGCTGATCATCAGAACGCTCGAACAGTTCCTGAAGCCATTCAAGGGCCTCTTCTTTCTTGCCGCTGTCATACAGCAGCCCGGCAAGACGAAAAATAGCATCACTGTCTTTATTGTTGCTTTTGATTGCCTTTTTAAGGCAGTCTATGGCTTCTTCCCGACGGTTCATCAGCTCAAAAACGCGGGCCCCGGTTTTCAAAACCCCGGCGTGTTCAGGCGCGATGGCTTTTGCCGCCCTGAAAGTCGAGTAGGCCTGATCGAATCGCCCCATGCTCGCAAGGGCCTCGGCCAGGTTGATAAAATTCATGATTTCGCCCGGGTTCTTCTTAAGAGCCTGTTCGAGGCCGGCAAGGTCTTCTTTTGTCGGAACCGCAGTCACTGGCTGAACAACAGAGGCCGTCGGGCCTTCGGTCGATCCGGCAGACAATACGACAGCGCCGCATTTACCGCAAAAGCGGCCGGCAACAGAAGCAAAAGAACATTTCGGGCAGATTGCCATCGTTACATCTCCCGTGGTGCTGCTATACCCAACAGATCCAGGCCAAAGGCCAGAACTCTGCGGGTATAGTTACAGACTGCCAGGCGCGAAGCTTTGAGACCCTGGTCTTCGCAGCTCATCACCGGGCATTTGTCATAAAAGGATGAAAAACAGGTAGCAAGTTCATACAGATAATTGCAGAGAATATGTGGGCGCAGGTCGGCAGCCACAGCCACGACGGTTTGACCGAATTCCATGAGTTTTATCATCAGATCGCGCTCTTCGATCTGGCTGATCCGCATCGGGGCAGTGAAAGTATCGGGGTCAGAACCAGCCCGCCGGAAAATTGAGCAGATACGTGCATGCGCATACTGCAGATACGGAGCGGTATTGCCGTTCAGAGCCAGCATGCGGTCGAACGAGAAAACATAATCGTTATTGCGGTTCTGCGCCAGATCGGCGTATTTTATCGCACCAACGCCGATCTGGCGTGCTACTTCCTGTTTGCGCTCTTCTGACAGGCCGGGATTCTTTTCGTTAACCACGGCATAGGCCTTGTCGATCGCCTCAGAAAGAAGTTCGGCCAGTTTGACGTTTTCGCCACTGCGGGTTTTCAGAGGCTTGCCATCTTCACCGAGAATGGCACCAAAAGTTACATGCTCAAGCTTTACGTCAGGATTAGCGAGAATACCGGCATGACGGGCAGCGGCAAAAAACTGTTTAAAATGCAGAGCCTGACGGGCATCGGTAACATAGACGATGCGTTCGGCTCCGAGTTTGGCGGTTCTGTATCTGACAGCAGCCAGATCGAAGGTGGCGTAATTGTAGCCACCATCTGATTTCTGCACGATCACCGGCAGCGGATTACCCTCTTTTGACTTGAATTCGTCGAGAAACAGGCATTGAGCGCCCTCAGACTCGACCAGCGAGCCTGATCTGCGAATCGCTTCGACTGTTTCAGCAAGCATATCGCGATAAAAACTTTCGCCGCATTCGTGTTCTTCGGTAAGTTTTACATCGAGCAGGCGATAAATGCGATAAACTTCGGCCATCGAAACGCGGGTAATCTTGTGCCAGAGATCGAGCAATCCCTTATCACCCTGCTGCAGTCTCACCAGATACTGATGACAGGCTTCAGCAACTTCTGGACTTTCTTTGCACTCAGCAGTGGCAGCCTTGTAGAGCTCTTCGAGCCGGGCCAGCGGCAAAGCTTTTTCGAGAGAAATGCCAGCCTTTTCAGCGGCAGCAATTTCAGGTTCGGCTTTATAGATTACCATCGCCATCGGCAGACCCCAGTCGCCGAGGTGGTTTTGCCTGACAACCGGGTTTCCGAGGGCTTCAACCACTCTGGCAAGCACATCGCCGATAATGGTCGAGCGCAGGTGCCCGACATGCATCTGTTTGGCAATATTGACGCTTGAATAATCGACAACGGTCTTTTCGGCCTTTTGAGCCTCGTCAGCCAGAATTGCACTGCCGACAGCTTTGTCGTTAAAGCATTTTTCGATCATACCGTCAGCAATATACATGTTGATAAAACCGGGGCCGGCGATATCGACACGGCTGAACCAGTCTTTTTCTGCTTCAAGAATTGCTTTTATTTCTTCTGCCAGCTGTCTGGGAGCGCATTTTGCGGCCTTTGACAGTTTCATTGCGGCATTCATCGAAAAATCACCATTGGTACGGTCAGGCGGCACCTGTACATCGATAAAACTGTAATCTTCGATGCCATAGCGTTTGAACATACCGGCAAGCCTGTTGTGAATCAGGTTGATAAGCTGCTTTTTCATCTGGTTTGTGTGTCCTTTTGTTCTAAATCAGGCCTTTGACTTAACGATCAGCCAGGCGCCGATGGCGCCGATAATAAAATTCGGAAACCATACCCCGACAAAGGGTGGCAGATATGCACCCTTGGCAAAGGCTTTTCCGGCGGCAAACAGAACGTAATAGAGAAAGATGATCACCACCGACATGCCGATACCGATACCGGTACCTGAACGGGTAGTCTGTGAGCCGAGCGGCGCACCGATCAGCACAAAAATCAGCCCTGCGAAAGGAATCGAAGTCTTCGACCAGAATTCGATCCAGTGCTGAGTGATGATATTGGCCGACATGCCTTTTGCTTCGGCATCCTGAATGAAGGCATAGAGTTCCTGCAGGTTCATCGTGCGTGAATTCTTCGAATCTGGCACATGGTCGGGGTTGACGTAATGGGTATCGATCGGGTATTCCATGTTGTCGAAATAGGTGTAATTGCGGTCTTCTCCACTCATGTGAATGTCAGAAACCCGGCCTTTCCAGAAATAGCAGACGCCGCCCTCGATGCGGGCCCGGTCAGCTTCGATAACGCGCGGGAAACCGTTTGGTTGCCCCTCATACATGACGACGCCGAACATATCTTTGGTTTTCTGGTCGAATTTGCGCACAAAGAATTTGCGACCCGGACCAGCCTCGAAGAAACGATTTTCGGCGATAATCGGCAGCGGGCGTTTCAGCGTCACCTCGCGCCTGAACAGCCGGGTAAACTTTTCGTTGGCGACCGGCACAAGCTTTTCGTTAAACAGAAAAGTCAGACCGGTAATGAAAATACCGGCGATAACCGCCGGAGTGACAATGCGCGAAAAGCTGTATCCGCCAGCCTTGAGAGCGGTGATCTCTGAGTCTGACGACATGCGCCCGAAGGCAACGAGATTTGACAGCAGCAGGGCCATCGGAAAGCTGATAACAAGGGTTGGCGGCAGGCTGTAGACGAAAAACAACCCGACAACCGATACCGGAACCCCTTTGGCGAAAATAAGGTTGATCAGTTCCATCATCAGGTCGATCAACCAGATGGCGACGAAAAACGCCATGCCAAAAAGAAACGGCTCGAGCAGCTCTTTCAGTACATAGCGGTCAACTGTTTTTATAGATATGGCCATAAATCAATCAGACACTCTACCCCAGAGAGGATACATTTTTCAATATTTTTAACACAGACCGGTTGGCATTTGATCTTGCCAAAAGTGGCGAAAAGCGGTTAAAATCGTCGCATCACAAAATTTAAGCAAAACCAACTGAATCAAAGGCTCAGCATGCAAAATTTTTATCAGCTGTTCGGGGTTTCCAACTTCGCGTCTCTCGAAGAAATTGCCGCTGCCTACAAGCAGAAACATGCCGAGCTTTTCTCATCCGATTCGCCGCTTGCCAATATTCCCAAACTACGCGAACTGAAAGATGCTTTCGACCTGCTCTCAGATGACGAACGCCGTGAAGACTACGACGAAAAGCTCGCCGATTTTCTCGAAGATCTCAACGAAAAATTCGAAGAGGCGGTCGCCCATCTTGAAAAAGGTGAACTGCAGCAGGCGATTGACAAAATCAACTGGTGCATTGGCAAAAACCCTGGCGAACCAGACTATTACGAAACCGTCGGTCTCGCCTACCGCCTCGGCGGCGATTTAGACAGCGCTCTGCGCAGCTATCGACAGGGGTTGAGCACAGGCCAGCGCAAAGCGTTTTTTCATCGCTATATGGGCGATATTTACCGGCTCAGGCATGATGACGACAATTCTGACACGCATTACCTTGAAGCAGCAGAGGCTTTCAAAGCGGTGATGCAGGTCGACCCCCGCAATGTCGACGCGATGGAACAGCTTGCCGATATCTACAGCCGCATGAAATTCTACGATGAAGCACTGGACCTGTATCAGCAGCTGCTGAAACGGTTTCCATACAATGCGTCATATCATCGCGAAGCCGGCGGTGTGATGTATGAACTCGACATGGTTGAAGAAGCCGAGACACACCTGCTAGAAGCACTGCGAATAGCACCGGGCGATTCTGCAGCCCTGCTTTTTCTTGGGCTGGTCTACTTCAAACGCCGGCTTCTCGGTCTGGCGGTACAGACATTGCGCGACAGTCTGAAGAGTTCGCCCGACCAGCCCGAGGTAATTCAGCTTATTGCCCAGATCGAGACCATTCGCGGCGAAATCGGGCGCACCGTCGAAGAGATTGTTTTTGACCCGGCACCAGATGCTTTCGTAGAAGGGGTTGTCAAATGGTATAACGCCGAAACCGGCATGGGCGTTCTCAGCTGCGCCGAATACCCTGAAGTATTACTGCATTATTCAGCAATAAAACCTGAACAGGAAGCCGGACTGAAAAAAGGCGATGCCGTCAGATTCGGAATTGTCAAAGATGCGATGAGCCCGATCGCGGTTCAGGTCGAAAAAATCGGTGAGTCAGAATCTTCAGACGCCTCACCCGGAAAAATCGAAAAATACGATATCGAAAAAAAGGTCGGCATAATCAGAACTCACGACGGCCGCGAAATCTTCTTCGCCTTTTCCGCTCTGACCGAAGAAACTCTCGAAAACCTCAAACCCGACCTCGACGTGCTCGTAGAAACACGCACTATTACAGGTCTGGCAGATGACACATTCGAACAGGCTACCAGGGTAAGACTGCGCAAGCGCAAACCGCTTACGCCTCCGCCGCCTCAGTCAGACTGAAAAAGGCCTTTTCGAGACTGCCATGCCTGGCAACCACATTGCCTATGGTGTCAGACATCTGCATTTTTCCGCGACAGATGATGCCGACATGAGTCACCAGCTTTTCGACGACCTCAAGCACATGGCTTGAGAAAATCACGGTTGTACCCGCTTTGACCATGCGTTCGAGAAGCGTGCGAAAATCACGGGTCGATTGCGGATCGAGACCATTGAAAGGCTCATCGAGAATCAGCAGTGACGGTGAGTGAATGACGATACCAGCCAGAGCGATCTTTTTTTTCATACCATAACTGTAATTGGCAGTGTAATCGCCGGCGGCATCAGCAAGCCCGAACACGTCGAGCAGTTCTTTTATCCTGGGCTCTCTGACTGAATCGGGCAGTTTGTGAATATCGGCAACAAACTCAAGAAACTGGTAGCCTGTCAGATAATCGTAAAGAAAAATCTCATCAGGAAGATAACCAACCCTTGCTCTGACCGCCACCGGATCTGCCGCCACAGTCAGACCGTCGATTTCGACAAAGCCTGCGGTCGGCTGCAGGAGCCCCATAAGCATTCTCAGGGTTGTAGTCTTGCCGGCACCGTTCGGGCCGAGAAAACCATACACGGCACCGGGCGGAATCTCAAGATTAAGGTTGTCGACCGCAGTGAACCCGTTGAATTTGCGTGTCAGACCAGTGATCTTGATCATGCCGAACCTTTCAGGCGCTGCTCACGACTACGGCGCAAATGTTCAGCATAAGTCGCCAGTTCCGGGAATTCGACAAAGGGCCTGAAGGTTGATTCATTGGCCCAGAAATCGGAGAGACTGGCAAATCCGGTTTTTTCGTATTCCGCCGCGGTGATCAGCATATCGAGTTTGTCGATCGCCTTAACGAAGCGTGCTTCGAGCGAACTGCCATCTTCAAATTCTTTGAACAGTTCGAGATTGGCGCTGGTTATTTTTTCGCCAAGCGGGCCGAGAATATCTTCGACCGCTTCGGTCTCAATTTTGCTTTTATCAGGAAAGTATTTCAGGGCGGTGTAAGGTATGTCGCCGACCCTGCACTCGCCGAGTTCGTGAACGATTGCAATCGCCACGGCCCGGTCACGATTGATGTCGGCCTGAACAACGTCAGCAAGCATAAAGGTCAGCAGGGTGACGCCAAAGCAATGGTCGGCAAGCGACTCGCCGTTTCTGATGCCACGCAGCTGCCAACCGGTTCTGCGAATCTTTTTGAGGGTGAGAAAATCATGAAAAACCTTGTCGAGATTGCTGCATTCAAGATTCATAGAACTTAAACTCCTGCTGTCGGATGCAGATATTTATAACTGAATAACACAATTCTGGCAAAAAAAAAGACCGGGGTTATTCCCGGCCCAAAAAATAAGGAGGCAAACAAATCCATGACCCATGTCGTCAACAGTTGAAGTTTCCTTAACGATATTTAACAATTTTCTGTATAATCACCGGCATGCAAAACTTTGTGCTGCGCTTTATCGATTCCGGGCCCAGGTCGGCGGTCGAAAACATGGCTGTCGACGAGGCCCTCGCCATATCTGCCGGCCAGAACCGTGATTTTGCCTGTCTGAGGTTTTATCGCTGGCGGCCGTATGCGCTCTCTTTCGGGTATAATCAATCACTCGAAAAGCTTGTCGATCTTAACGCAGTTTCAGACTCAGGCCTGGGAATCGTCAGACGCATGTCTGGCGGCAAAATGGTCTTTCATGCTGACGAACACACGTTTTCGCTGGTATTAACCCTTGAACTTATCAAAGATAAATGCCCCGAAGCCAGAACCTTTCTCGATATGTTCAGATTTGCCATCGAACCCCTGGTTCACTCACTGGTCGATCTTGGGGTGCCGGCTCGCTTTTCATCGGCGCGTGAAATGAGTTCAGGGCGCGGCAACCATCTGCACTGCTATGCCGCCGCGGCCGGGCATTCGGTTTTCGCAGGGCAACACAAACTGATTGGCGCCGCTGGAGTTTTTCGCAACGACTGCCTGATAATTCACGGTTCGATTCCGATAAGCATTGTCAGTCCACCGGAAAAAGTCTTTCTTTCTGAAAATCGTCGCGATCTGACAGTGAAAATGGCGTCACTGAATGAATTCATAAGTGATCAGAACATTCAAAAACTTCCAGCCGCTACTGCCGGGCATTATGCCGCCGCTCTGGGATGCAAGTTATCAGAATCTGAACTGAATGAAACCGAAAAGCAGCTTGCTGAAAACCTGTTTCCAAGGTATTCCAGCCTCGACCGCCCCATCGGTTTCGAATAGAGAAACGTTAAAAATACGGATAAACAGACAACTTTCAAGCCGAAATGACCGATGCAACTGCATCATTCGGGCATAAACCCGGAATCTGGAAGATTAATGCAATTGCCCGTAAACGTGCATGTTTTTAGTTGCTGAAATGCGGAAATGTGGTATATTTTTAAGTTGGGGTAGCCAATTCAGGGAGTTAATGTGTTTAAGGCTCTTAAAAACCGGGTTTTGCTCATACTGTCAGCTGCAATACTGCTGACGGCGCCTTGTTACACACAAAGTGAAGGCAACCGGCTTATCAGTCTTAACCGCAGCAAGGGACTCAGACATTCGGGTACTCTGGCTGGCAACGAATTTCGCCTCTCACTCGGCAGCCAGATGTTCAGCGAAAACAATACCCCTTCTCCTCAGACGAGATCAGAAAACCGGTTTTCTGAGGCAATTTCGTTCTCGGGTTATCAGAACAATCAGGCAGTCACATTTGTTGACCGGGCCGGCCTTCGCATCAAGTCTTCAAGAAACGGGCAAAAAAAACTCTCCCCGGTCATTACTCTTAACAACTCATACGAAAGCAATGCAATCGGCTTTAATGACTCGGCGTCTTCAGGTTTGACAATTGCCGGAACCAACGGCCGGCTTCAGATTTATGGCGAATACGAGCAAAAGCATACGCCGCAGATAACATTTTCAAAAAGCAACTCTGGTGCAGGCGCTTTGCGGGGTTCTTCCGTAACACCTGTTCCCGGCACC
>JAKQKW010000132.1 GCA_029560455.1 Candidatus Rifleibacteriota bacterium | reverse complement strand
AATTCGATTGTCTCAAGGCTTATTTTACCGGCTTCGGCCTTCGAAAAATCGAGAATTTCGTTGATGATGCCGAGAAGATTGTCGGCTGCAACCGTGATTTTTTTTATATAGCCGCTCTGACGGGGAGTCAGATCGGTCTGCTGGCACAGGTAGGCGAGCCCGACGATCGCGTTCATGGGGGTTCTGATCTCGTGGCTCATGTTGGCGAGAAACTGTCCCTTGGCTTCTGTTGCTGCCTCAGCCGCTTCTTTTGCATCTTTCAGGGCTTTTTCCATTTCTTTGCGTGAGGTGATGTCCTGCTGAATTGCCATGAAGTGCGTGACTTTTTTCTGATCGTTCAAAACCGGCGAAATTGATGAATCGACCCAGAAGATCTCACCGTTTTTGCGACGGTTGCAGAATTCACCTTTCCAGGTTTTGCCAGATGCGACGACTGCCCAGAGATTGTTGGATAAGGCCGGCGAGGGCTCCTGACCCCTGAGAAAACGCGGGTTTCTGCCAATCGCCTCCTCTCTTGAATAGCCGGTAATCTCAGAAAAGCTGGCGTTAACGTATTCAATCTGGCTGTTGAGGTCGGTTATTATAACCATGGTCGGACTCTGTTCAACCACCTGTGAAAGCTGCCTGATTTTCTCTCCGGCTTCTCTTTCTGAGGTGATATTTTCACAGACCCCAAGCATGCGAAAAGGCGCATTCTGCTCGTCGCGATAGACCTGTCCCTTTGCCCGCAGGCACATCACCCGGTCATCTTTGCGTCTGATTCTGAATTCAGCTTCAAATGGTGCCCGCCCTTCCATTGCCGCAAGGGTGGCGCTTTCGAACGCCGGCAGATCTTCGGTCAGTATCCGGCCCCGAAAACTTTCGCGGGTGCCTTCAAAGGTTCCGGGTTGCATACCGAAAATATGGTACATTCCTTCGTCCCATATCATTTTGCCATCTGCCAGCGAAAGGTCCCATATTCCTATTCCGGATGAGAGCAGGGCCAGCGCGAGGCGGTCCTGATTTTCCTTGAGATCTTTTTCGGCTTTTTCCCTGCCTTCCATGGCATTTCGCAACCGGCGGTTGGCGCGATAAAAAATAAAAAGAACGATCAGGTCGGCGACAATTATCAGAACATAAAGACCGATCATGCCGTCCATTTGTGCCACCAGCTTTCTCAGGAAATATATGCGAGTCTCGTCGGGCCTTTCCCTTTAAGATCGACTTCACCCCGGTCGACAACCTTGAACTGGTTGTTCAACAGACGCAGGGTATTGCCGGAAACACATACCTGCATTGGTTCGCTGGCCGTCTGAACCCTTGAGGCGAGGTTAACGGTATCGCCAAAAATATCGTATTGAAACCTCGCAAAGCCAACTATTCCGGCCACTACCGGGCCAGAGTTGATGCCGATGCGGACCTGCCATTTATGTGCGCCATGGCCGTTGCGTTGCTGCAGAAATTTGATGAATTCAAGGCCGCATCTGGCGAGTCGAACGGCATGATCCTGCGAAGGTTCAGGCATGCCGCAGACCCCGAGATAGGCATCACCAATCGTTTTTATGCGTTGGGCACCGTTTTGCAGAAGAATATCATCGAAGGCTGAGAAAATCTCGGTTAATTCATTCAACAGGATTTTGGGAGGCATAATTGCAGCCAGGCTCGTAAAGTTCACCAGATCAGAAAAAATAACGCTGACATCGTCATAGAGCTGCGGAGTTGAAGAACCACTGATTTTGAGTTCTTCAATTACTTTCGGCGGCAGAATATTTGCCAGCAGGCTCTCGCCGCGCTGCCTTTCTCTGACAAGTTCTATGTGGGTTCTGACCCTGGCCTTCACCACCGCTGGCTTGAAGGGCTTGGTGATAAAATCGACTGCGCCCCTCGCCAGGCCTTTTATCTCGTCTTCGGGCTGGTTGAGAGATGTCAGAAAAATGACCGGAATCAGGCAGGTTTCAGGGTCTGACTTAAGCTTTTGACAGACTTCGAATCAATCCATTCCCGGCATGCAGATGTCGAGAAGAATGAGCTCCGGGCGGGGAAGATGCCGGGCGATGCTCAGAGCCTCTTCGCCGTTTTCTGCAGTCAGCACAGTGTATTCTGCCTCCAGCAGACCGGAAATGAAGTCAAGATTTTCTTCGGAATCATCAACTGTAAGAATAATTGGCCGCGAAGCAACAAAGTGCATTGTGGGCCTCCCATCTCTCAACCCGGCAATATTCTATCTGCCTTAATTATCCCAGATTTTTGCCCGTGTCTCAAGTGGGACCTGCAATGTTCATTAATACCAGAGAGGCAATAAAGCGCAGGGAAATAGTTCTTTATAAAAGGGCCATAGCAGGTATCAGGTGCAAATTTTCGGCAGCGCATTGACGCTTTCTTATTTCATCAGTACAATTAGTCATACTTTCCTTAAAAAAGAGGTACAAGAGTGAGTAATAAAAAGCAGATGCTGGTTCTGGTGCTGTGTTTGTTGTTCCAGGCCGCGTTCATCGGGCAGGCACATGCTCTTAATATCGGTGGTTTTCTCGATGAAGTGACCGGTACTCTTGACCGGGTTTCTGCAACTCTTGACAGAACCTTTGGCGGCGCTGATGCCAACAACCAGAAGGTTCTCGAACAGTCACGCGAGCAGGCCCCGCAGACCAGCGCTTTCCTTGGAAAGTGGGAAGACAGCTGGGAAACCTCGATGGGTGCGAAGACCCACGAGTCACTCAAGGCCGACCCCGGCTTTTCCAAAGACAAGAATCAGCTCAACCGGGTTGGCAATGTTGCCCGCCGCCTTGTCAAGCATGTTGAACGCAAAGACCTGACCTGGCACTTTGCGGTTCTGAATACCGATGAAGTCAATGCCTTTGCCGCTCCCGGCGGTTACATCTACGTTACCCGCGGGCTGCTGAACATGTGCAAGGATGACAACGAACTCGCCGGCGTTATCGCTCACGAAATGGGTCATATCGACAAAAAACACAGCGTCAGGCAGGCTGAAAAAGCTGGTCTGATGACCGCTCTGGTTCTTGGCCTCGGTCTCAACAAGAAAACCAAAGATGCCGCTCCCTTCGCCGCGATTGCTGCCTATTTCGCCAATCTCAAATTTTCGCGTAACGATGAATATCAGGCTGATTCCTGCGCAGTCAAATATACCCACGCCGCCGGTTATGACCCGAATGGCATCATCGGTTTCTTCAACAAGATCAACAACGACAGCAAAGCTTCAAAGATTACAAAATATTTTTCAACCCACCCGCCGACGACCGATCGTATCAACGCAGTTAAGAAAGAAATCGCAAAACTGCCGGCCAGAAACGGCTCAAACAGCGGTCAGGCCCCGGCTGAAAGCAGTTCAACCGTTACGACCCGGCCGACCACGACCACTGCAACCCAGACTCAGACAAGCACTCAGACTTCTTCTGGTGCGAAGCCGACCGCCAAAGATCTGCAGCTTGCCTACGAATCTTACCTGTATTACCAGCAGGTTTATCAGTATAAAGTGCAGCAGCAGGCTCCGGTGAACGAAATTATGGATGCCATGGACAAATATCAGGCTGCCAAGAAAAAATACATGGAAATGCGCAAAGCTGCCGGTATGTAACAGATTTCTCAGTAGAACAAAAGGGCAGAAACCCGATCGGGTTTCTGTCCTTCGATTTTTAGCCTATTGCAGGTTATTTGCGCAGCAGAAATACGTGGGCGGGGCTGGTGTGCGGGTCAAGCTCGACGTAATTCTTTGAGCCGTACCACAGATAACGGCGGTCGGTAAGCAGATCGTGCATCTGATAGCCCTGTTCGGGTGTCAGGCCAAACTTATCAAGGGGTACATGAACGAACGACGAGTGTCTGATGAACGGGTCGAGGTTGACAGCGACAAGGATGTGGTTGTCGCCCAGAGATTTGCCGTAGAAAAGGATCTTGTCGTTTTCTGAATGGTAGAACTGCAGGTTGTCGTATTCCTGCATGGCGGGATTTTCGTGCCTGATCTGGTTCAGTCTTGTGATCAGATCGACGATATTGCCCGGTGCCTTCCAGTCACGGGTTCTGATTTCGTATTTGTCGCTGTTCAAATACTCTTCTTTGCCCGGAACCGGTATGCCTTCACACAGTTCGAACCCCTGGAAAATGCCATACACACTCGAAAGCGTGGTTGCGAGAACGGCTCTGATCTTGTAAGCCGGCTGACCGCCACCCTGCAGAAAGGTCGGGAAAATGTCCGGGGTATTGGTGAAGAGGTTCGCCCGGTAATAATCAGATTCAGGCGGAGTGGTCAGTTCGCTGAAGTATTCTGTCAGCTCAGCTTTTTCATTGCGCCAGGTGAAGTAGCTGTAAGACTGGGTGAAGCCAAGTTTTGCCAGGGCCTTCATGACGCGTGGGCGGGTAAAAGCTTCAGACAGGAAAATGACATCGGGGTATTTCTGCTGCACTTCGTAGATTACCCATTCCCAGAAGGCAAAGGGCTTGGTGTGCGGGTTGTCGACCCTGAAGATTTTGACGCCTTTGCGGGCCCAGAACAGGAAAATGCGGCGCATTTCCTTCCAGATTTCTTTGTAATCGTGGCTTTCAAAATTGATCGGGTAAATATCTTCGTATTTTTTCGGCGGGTTTTCGGCAAACTTGATGGTGCCGTCGGGCCGGCGGCTGAACCATTCGGGGTGCTGCTTCAGGTAGGGGTGGTCGGGCGAGCAGTTGATGGCAAAGTCGAGGGCGATTTCGATACCATAGCGCGCGGCTTCTTCGACCAGGGCTTCGAAGTCTTCGAAGTTGCCGAGGGCCGGTTCTATGGCGTCGTGTCCTCCGTGCTGGTTGCCGATCGAATAGGGGCAGCCGGGGTCGCCGGGCTGGCAGGTCAGGCTGTTGTTTGGGCCTTTGCGCTTGCTGAAGCCAACGGGGTGTATCGGCGGAAAATAGAGCACGTCGAACCCCATTTCGGCGATATGCGGCAGGCGTTTGATCACATCTCTGAAAGTGCCGTGTTTGCCGGGTTCAAAACCGCATGATCGCGGAAAACATTCATACCATGAGGCAAATCTCGCTTTTTTACGGTCGACGCGAACCATGAAGGTTTTGCTTTCGACCCGCGAAGCGGGATCTGGGTATTCGGCCAGCAGTTCGACCAGGCGGTCGTGGCTGAGAATATGCCAGCGCTGTAGGTCTGAGCCGGCTTTTTCGGCTTTCTGCAGCATGTTCTTCAGGTATTCACGGTCTGATTCATTCAACCAGGCGCGATAATTTTTCGCAAGGGCCATGCCTTCGAGAATATCTGAACTGTAGTCGACGTTGGCATCGACTTTTTTGCGGGTGTCGTATACCCAGGTGCCGTATTCTTCACAATAAGCTACGATCATGTATTCATAAAAGCCGACCTGGTCAACTTTAAATTCGGTTTCCCAGAGGTCCATGCCTGGGTTGGTGCAGGTCATCGGCACTTTGTGCCATTTTTTGCGTTCGACCGGGCGGTATTCGACCCAGGCAGCCACCTTCTGATGACCGTCTCTGAAGATGTCGGCAATAACTTTGACGCTGTCGCCCGGTTCACGTTTCAAGGGGTAGGTTCCGGCATCGACGAGGGGTCTGACATTTTCGATAAATGCGCGTTTGCGGTTTCTGGTCATGTTATTTTCCCTTGATCAATGATTTGTAGAGATCGACAGTCTGCTGGGCGATAGATTTCCAGCTGAATACGTCTTCGACGCGCTTGCGGCCGGCGGCGGCCATTTTGTCGCGCAGTGCCGGGTCGGCCATCAGGGCGTTGATTTCTCTGGCCAGGTCGTGAGCGAATTCATCTGGTTTGACCGCTTCGAACGGTGACTCGCTCATCTGTTCGAGCTTGACGAGTTTGCCGGTGACGCCGTCAACGACGACTTCAGGAATTCCGCCGACGGCGCTTGCGACAACCGGGGTTTCGCAGGCCATGGCTTCGAGATTGATGATGCCGAAAGGTTCATATATCGAGGGGCAGCAGAACACGGCGGCATGCGAATACAGTTCGATCAGCGTCTTGCGGTCGACCATTTCCCTGACCCAATGGATATTGGTGCGGTTTTTCGAAACTGATTTGACGCCTTCGGCCATTTCTTTTTCGATTTCGGGGGTATCAGGGGCGCCGGCGCAGAGCACGACCGGAATATCAGGGTTCAGATATCTGATCGCGTTCACCAGGTGAATGATACCTTTCTGGCGGGTGATGCGGCCGACGAAGAGCAGGTAGGGCTTCGCAGGGTCGAAGCCGAAGCGTTTGATATGCTCGGTTGACGGCACTCTTTTGAATTCATCGGTGTCGATGCCATTGTAGATGACCTTGAGGCGGTCTTCTCTGACGTTGAACAGGCTTTTTACATCAGCGCGGGTGCCGTGAGAAACGGCGATGACAGCGTCGGCCATTTCGATGGCGGTTTTTTCGACCCACAGAGAAAAGTCGTAGCCGCCGGCCAGCTGTTCACGCTTCCAGGGGCGGAGTGGTTCGAGCGAGTGGGTGGTGACGACGAGCGGCACGCCGAAATTGAGCTTGGCCCAGATGCCGGCCATGTGGGTATACCAGGTATGGCAGTGCACGACGTCTGCGTCGACGCCTTCGCCGACAATCTGCAGGTCGCGGTCAATGGTTTTAAAAACCGACTGCAGGCCGCGGTCAAGCTTGAGATAGCCGGCTGCTGATTCATAACCGGTGGTTTTGATCTGGCCGCTGGCTGGTTTCTGGTCACCGTAGCAGCGAACTTCGACGCCTGCCAGCTTCGCGACTTCCTTTGAGAGATACTCGATGTGCACGCCGGCTCCACCGTAAACATGCGGGGGGTATTCATTGGTAATGTATAAAACCTTCATCATTCTCTCCTTGCTGATCGTTATGTGCAGAAATTATAGCACCAAAAAACTGCCTTGTCGCCAAATTTAAAGATGCCGCAGCCTCTTAAAAACCATGCACGCTGCATTTAACTGAAATGCCGCTTTTGTCACGTTCAAGATGATAAACTCCGCCTTCCGGGCAGGCGGGCTGCTTTTTGATGTATTTGCCATCTTCAAGGGTCTTGCTGTCGAGGGTTTGCATGGTTTTCGAAGTGTCGAGCTCATACATTTCAATGGCACCCATCAGCATCCGGCAGTTGGCGCGGCAGGCATTCTTTTGTGCCAGGCCGCGGGCTTTTTCGATGCCGGGCAGCGCGATAGCTGCTGCAGCGCCGACGATTCCGGTCATGCCTGACAGCATGGTTTTTTCGTCAAGGCCTTCAACCGCGACCCTGAGCTTGTTTTCTTCGTGACTGATTTTGATGGCATCAAGCATTTTCATGCCCTTCTGGCGTTCACTTTCTGGAAGCTGGCCCATCTGGCTCTGTGCCATGTTCTTGATCGCGAGCAGCTGCTGTTTTCCGATTGCTGACCACTGTTCGGCGAGGTTTTTGTCGTTGAGGGCGAGTTCGGCGGTTGCCTGGTCATTTTTAATCAGCAGCCGGAAATTTTCAAACGGCTTGTAGGGTGCCGGAATCTCGGCCTCAGTCGTTTTATCTGAGCCTGTATTCGAGGGTTGCCTGATTGTGCCGTGAGAGCTGCAGCTGACTTCGCCGTCGGGTAAAAGGGAGTAAACACCCTGATTTGGGCAGGTCAGTTCGCTGTTGAGGTAGTGATCGGCAATGAGCTGCTTCTGATCGAGAATTTTTACCGGGGTTTCTTTGTCCATGGTGTACATTTCAATGGCAGCAGTCAGCATGCGCAGGTTGGTGAAGCAGACGCCATGCTGGGTATTCGCGGCTTTGCCGGCCACCATACGTTTGATGCCGTTAAGATCAATTTCTGCTGCAATAAGTGTTTTCTGGTCTGCAGCTTTGCTTAGAAAGTCAGCCCATTTGTCTCGGCCTTGCGGGTCGCTTTCGGCGGGGGCATTTTGAGTCTGCATAAACAGGCCTTCCGGTCGAATAGACAGAAGAATCTGATTGCCGGGCGTTGGCAGAGTGAATTCAACCAGCTCCTGCTCTCGTTTTGTCGGGTGGGGAGTAATTTTACCGGTAATGCTTTCGACGAATTCAAGAAATGCGAGCGGCTTGACTTTTGCTTTGAATGACAGGTTCGGCCGCAGCGAACTGTCTATTGAAAAGCTGAGCTGGCCGTCTGGCAGAAAAAGTTCTTTGCCGGCAAAATCGTCGATTTTCCTGAAAAAGTCAGAAATATTGGTGTCGATGCGGGCAAAGCCTTTGAACTGTTTTTCAAGTTCGGCGAGTTTGTCGGCATTTTCGGGTTTAACCATTTCTTTTGCCTGAGATGCATAAAAATTGAAAATTTTCGCAGCATCAATATGAACGGTGGCAATGGTTTCTGAACGCAAAACCGGTTCTGTGGCTGTCAGAGCGGCGGTTGTCAGTAATAGAGCAAAAAACAGAACCAGTCTGAAAAATTTGTTCACGGCTTACCTCCACATTTAACTTCAGATATTCTACTACAGGCGCGCCAATCATAGGAAAAGAAAAACACGATTCGAAGGTACACCTCTGCAACCTAGACCTGTGGCAAACTATCAGGTTTTTTGCGGGTTAGGGTAAATAAAAATGGTTCTGCCCTTTAAATGGCGCGACTTTGGCGCCTGGTTCTCCAGAAACGGCTCTGTCAGATCAAAAAATGAGCATGGAGTCCTGAAAATTGCTGATCTTTGTTTTGCAAGCTCACATCACAACCTCAACGGCATCAGAATCGGTGTCGAGCTCAAGCTGTTACGCCCCGATTTTAAGAATGTTTTTCTTTGTGCTTTTCTTGCTGATATGGGGCAGATGCAGCTGTTCGAGCCTTTTGTCGGCAACCCCGACAGTGGCGATAACAACTTTTTCGCAAGTCTGAAGGTTGCCCTGGCACCTGACAAGACCGGCAACTACGAGTTGTTTCTGCCGGAGGCCGGCTGGGTATTGCCTTCGATCTGGCGATTTCTGGTGCAGTCGCTTGGTTTGCGGCCAAAGGGGCATGCAAGGATGCCCGACGTTATAACCTTCGCGTTTGAGCCTGGCGATATGCGGCCACTTCTTTTTGCGGCAAAGCCATTCGATTACTACGGTAGTGCGCAGCGTCTCAAGGAAGAAGTGATGCTCGACGACTTTTTTCAATTCCTCAATTTGACCCCTGATGCCAGCGAAGCAGAGATTCAGAGAGCATACATTCTCAGCTGCCGTGATTTTAAGGCCAGCCAGTCTGAAAACGTTGACAGCGAAGAAACGAGAAAGCGTCTCAACCATTTTAACCGCATCAAGCAGGGTTATCAGGTCTGGACGGAAAAACTCCAGCAGAAACGGCTTTGCTGAAGAGCTGCGGTGTTAACCTGTCAGCTTGCCGGCGACTTCAGAAGCCCGCCAGAGATACCAGGCGGCAATTGACCTGTATGGCTGCCAGGCAAGTGCCTGGCGTGCCAGTTCTTTTGGCGCAGGCAGATTGCCAGGCGTGCCTCTGATTACAGCCAGGCCTTTACGCAGGCCATAATCGTCAGGAGCCATGACATCGACCCGGCCAAGCTTGAAGATCAGCAGCATTTCCACTGTCCAGCGACCGATCCCGCGAATTGCGGTGAGTTTTTCGACCAGTTCACTGTTCGACATTCTGTGCATCTGCTCAAGATCAGGCAGTTTGCCTGAGACTGTAAATTCAGCCAGATCGCGTGCGGCCGCTATTTTAGGCCCCGAAAGCCCGGCAGAGCGCAGTTCTTCGTCTGAAGCCCTGATAAGGTCGAGAGGGTTGATGCTGTCGCCATCTGAAAAAAGATGCAGCAGGCGTTTAAAAATCGTTGCGGCTGCCTTGCCGGTGAGTTGCTGATAAACTATCGTTTCAAGCAGTGCCATGAACGGTGATGAGAACTCGTCGGCAACCAGATTGAAGGCGGGCGCCTTTTTTATAAAATTACCCAGCTGCGGGTCAGCTTTTGCCAGGAAGGCAATCGCCGCTTCGATGTCGGTATTCGCAAATACCGCCGGGGGTAATACCCGCAACGGGTCTGAGGCTGAAAGGTTCAGGCCTTCACGGCGCAGCATCCAGGCCTTGAGTTCGGTTCCGCCGCCGGCTGAGAAGCCACCGAGGCGGCCGTCAGAGTTTATTACTCTATGACATGGAATCAGCAGTGGCAGAGGATTTCGGCCAACGGCAGTGCCGACGGCTCTTGAGGCGCCTGGTTTCTGACACCTTTCTGCCAGCTGACCGTATGAAACAGTTACACCCGGGCCGACCTTGATCAGCTCTTCATAAACTCTTCGGGCAAATGGGCCGGCATCTTCAAGATCGAGTTGAATGCGCCTGAAGTCGTATTCTTCGCCGGCAAAATATTTTTGTATCTGCTCGACGCAGTTCTTTTGCCGATTGTTCAGAATATCTGTCATTCCAGCTTCCGAAAAGGCTTCTTTGCACCTGTTTTGCAGGCTTCTGAGACCTTTTTCAGGTAAAAATACCGCTTTGACCGCATCATTGCTGAAACAGACGGCGGCGTGCCCGGGCCCGGTTTCGAAAAAATACAGTTGCAGTTGTTTGGCCATGCGAAAATTATGCCGCAAAAATAACAATCTGGCAATGCTCGAAGCAAATCTACAGGGGAAACGTAAACTTTTTTCTTTCCAACAGCGTGTTACGGCATGTCAGTCGTTGCCGCCGCTTCCGCCCTCCTGGCTCACGCGGCATAATGCCGTCCTGGCAACAACGCTCTGCGATCTTCGCACCCTCATAGTTCCATCTGCTCCCTCTGCTCGCACGACCGGAACACGGGCTCT
>JAKQKW010000130.1 GCA_029560455.1 Candidatus Rifleibacteriota bacterium | reverse complement strand
AGGGCGAGTATTACCACACCATCAGAAACAACTGCACCAACAACGTGGTAATTCTTCTCAACAGCGCCCTGCCGAAAGAACGCCAGGTAAAACTCTGGGCGATTCCGAGTTTCATTTACAACCCGAAAGCCACCATGCCTCTGTCAGTTATCAAGACCCTCAAGAAAAAAGAAATTCTCAGCGACAAAGCCGCCACCATCAACCGAGAAACCTTCGACAAATACGTAAACGGCGCCGCCAGCAAAGCCGCCAAAAAATAAATCCTCTGATAACGACCAGATAAACCGGGGCCCCGCAATGCGGGGCCCCCGGTCTGTTTCAGGGCTCTAAAAGTTGATTCACTTAGGATAGGTAGCATTTCCTTTTAAATTATGGCAAATAGTTTGACGAATATACCTTTTTTTGATATATTTATGTTTGGATGCTATATATTACAGAGGTTAATACATGACCGAAGTAACATTTTCCGGAAAAGCGGCGAAACAGGCGGCGAAGCTCCCTGAAAAGATACGAGAAGTATTGAGGGCTCTGGTTAAAGATATCATTCATCAGGGTCCTGTGCGTGGAAACTGGCCGCATTACAGCAAATTAGGCACTGGAGAACACCATTGCCATCTTAAAGCTGGCCGACCGACCTACGTTGCCATATGGAAAGTGATCGACAAAAACGTCGTTAAGATCGTATATGCCGGCACGCATGAAAACGCCGACTATTAGACAAATAAAACAGGAGAATAAATAATATGCTGCCAAATAGCAATCTGATGAGCGTTAAGTTTCGTGTTCCGGCCAGGAAACTTGAAGATATCAAAAACGTGGTTGTCGCGCTTGGTGGGCAAGTCGAAGAAGAAGCTGATGACAGCGTTGCTTGGGAAGAAGTTCTTCCGGACAATCAGCCGGGAAAAATACTGCGTGGCTTGCGTTATCGTGATGGTAAATCGCAAAAATGGCTTGCAGAACAGCTTGGATTGAAACAGCCGAATATTTCTGCAATGGAAAAAGGCGATAGACCAATAGGAAAAGCCCTTGCAAAAAAGCTTGGCGAGCTTTTTAATGTTGCATATAAGGTATTTCTGTAAGCTTGATCTCGTTTAACAGCCTATGCCGGAAGAGCAACTGCTTTACATTCTCAACGAGTCAGTCGAGGTCTTTTTCTTATTTAGCGCTTTTCCAGTCGAATGGCAGCAGTTCTGAAAGCTGCAGAACCCTGTTCTCACTGATTTTCACTTCGCACTTGGCTTCTTGCGGATTCAGGCTCATTTGTTGCCGTAGTTTTTATCGAACTTTTTGAAGAATTCCTCAGAAGAAACTGGCTCAGAAAGCCCGATGCCACGGTCGGCATTCTCAATCACTTCGCGTGTCAGTTCGTTTGGCTCATGGCCATATTGGCGGCAAAGCTTACATTCTTCGGTATTCTCATTATGTCCTGTCCAGAACGAAACCATTTTTTCAAGCATTTCAGACATGGTTAAGCCGTTCAGACCAGCCAGACCCTTCAACATCCTGTGGGTATGTTCGTTCACCCGGATCATACTTGTTTTTGCTTCGGATTTCATTTTTAAACCACCTCTAAAATAAATATATGCAAAAATAACTAATGTAACATTTGTAAACAATGTTACATTAGTTATTTTTGCAGCTTTTGCTCCGTCGGAGCCAGGCGATTCTACCAGCAAGTGGGATCAGTTTTGATCGGAGAGTCGATCGATCGTGTTGTTGCAATAAAGAGCCAAAGCACTTTTAGCTGATCTGTATAATGCTCCCGGAACGTGAGACAAACAGATATCAGTTTGGTTAATTTCAGGGCTCGGCAGCGGTTAGTCTTACCCACTGCCGCCGCCAGGCCGGGGCTTCGAATGGGTCGGGCCAGTATTCTGTCTGGCGGCTGATCAGGTCGTTTTCAACGGTGTGAAAGGTTATCGCTCTGGCTCTGATGACCCCGTCTGTCACTCTGATACTGGTAACAACCTGATTGCCATCGGCGACCAGCGAATCGGTTTCGAATACCCAGCGACCGTTGGCGGGGTAGGCGCTGTTGATCGCGGCAAAATTGCGGCGCCCGCAGATCAGCTCTGACGACTGCGGCCAGAAACATTCAAAATCTTCTGCCAGCCAGCGTGTTGCCGCCGTAAAATCATTGCTGTTCATCGCCGCATAAAAAGCCTCGACAACTGCACGTGGGGTCATGGGTCGCTCCTGTTGATCGGTTATTTCAGTTTAAATTCGAGGCTGAAGGTTTCGCCGGCGGTCAGGTAGGGAAAATAGCAGTAAACGCGGCTTTTTTCGTAAGCGACCGTTTCTTCGGGCTCGACGGTGAAAGCGTCGGCGGTCATTGCTGCCGGTACAACAATGAGAAAGGCCTGACGACGGCAGGCGGGCTGAGGAAGGGCCGGTAATACGAACTTTTTGCCTTCCGGCGTTTTTTCGAGGCGGCCGTCGGCAAGGCGACAGCAGATGTGACTGCCGCGGCCTGATTTCCAGGGCTCGGCAAGAGTAAGAGAAGCGATACCGCCGCCGATAGCTCCTTCAATTTTATAAAACACCGAAGTGAGAATGTTGCCGTTCTCGTCGATGAATGGCGAACTGGCCAGCTCAGGCAGCCAGAGCTGGGTGTACAGCTCTTCATAATCATACATGTTGAAATTGCTGAAAATCAGCTGATGTGAAAAACTGCCGTTGGGGTGAACCACCAGAACCGAAGTGCAGCCGTAGTTGCCGATCGTGTATGACCTGATATCGGCCGAGTCAGCGCAGATAAGGCGCGCATACTTGCGCACCGTCGCGAACCACGGCTCATCGCTGAACTCATCTCTGATGCCGGGCATAAGCTCTGCTTCAACAGTTTTCTGCAACTCCTGGGTCGTGAGAAAAGCCATCTGCGGCTTGATTTTGCGCGCCTGCCTGAGGTGCCGCACTGCGGTTTCGTTGCGGTTGAGCAGTTCCATGACCCGGTAGAGGGAATAATAGCCCATGGCTCTGAGACCTTCATCGCCCGGCAGCCCAACCGCAAGTCTGAAAGCGCCATAAGACTTCTGCAGCTCATTGCGGCACGCCAGGATTCGGCCGTAATAAAACTGCATCAGCATGTTCATCGGGTCTTTGGCAAGCGATTGCTCGGCTTCAGCGGCTGCTTCGTCATAGCGGCCGCTCAGCAGCAGCGCCTGAATGACCTTCAGCCGCAGGTTGTGAAAGTCAGGATGCTTCTCGATACGGACCCTGAGAACCTCGATCGCGCGCCGGAAATCCATGATCGAGAAATAACATTCACTCTGCGCCACCGCCATGATGTTGTTCTCAGGAGCCTTGCGCGTCAGATTTTCGCCGACCCTGATCGCTTCGGTATAGTTGCCGAGCGTTTCAAGGCAGAAAAACAGCGCAAATTCAAAATCGGTGTCGTCAGGGTAGACCTGCTGCAGTCTGACCGCCTGTTTTCGGCCCTCTTCGTAATCGCGCAGCATGAAAACCTGCCGTGACAGCTCGTATTTGCCACGATCCTTTTCATTTTCACTTTCGGCCATCTGTGACGAAGCCTCGATGATGTGCTTGATCTCAGTGTTCTCTGCAACCGTATTGAGCGCAAAACACATCAGAAAAATAATGTCGGCGTTGTCGGGGTCGAGCTCGCGGGCCTGACGCAACTCGTCGATGGCCTCGATGACGGCAAAATTCACAAAAAACTTCTGGCGTGCCGACCGCAGAAATTTCAGCGCCACTCCCGGCGGTGATTCCGGGTCAGGCTCTTCTTCGACTGCGCCAGTCACCGATCTGCCCTTTTCTTCTCCGGCCGGCTCAATAATATGACTCTCTTTGAGAAACCAGCCCCTGAGCATGTCTTTGAAACCGCTGAACCAGTTGGGCTGCGTCTTGCGCAGCAGCAGATCTTCGGCCAGTTCGGCGGCACTCTGATAACGCCGCCCCGGGTTGCGGTCGAGGCATTTCATGATGATAGCCTCAAAATCACCGGAAACATGCGGGTTGATCTCGCGCGGCGGCTTGATATTGCCCTGCGTGATGAAAGCTACCAGCGCTGCCGGGTCTTCGCCTTTGATCGGGTGGGTAAGGGTGGCAAGCTCATACATGACGATCCCGAGACTGTAGATATCGGTCTGCGCCGTTACCCGGCCCCGTTCGCCCATCAGTTGCTCAGGCGCCGCATAGGAAAGTGTGCCCATGAACTGCTCGGCTTTCGTCAGTTCGCTGTCGCCGCGCTGCTTGACCAGCCCGAAGTCGACGATCTTAACTCTTGCATCATCGCTGATCAGAATATTCGACGATTTGATGTCGCGGTGAATGATTTCGTTGCGATGCGCTTCAGCCAGTGCCGATGCCGCTGAATGCATCAGTCTGCGAACCTTGGCCGGGTAGTCTGGATTTGCCAGCGGGTTTTCGACCAGGTCCTGCAGAAACATCGGGGTTCCCGGGGCTGCCAGCCGCAGATAACCCGAAAATTTCAGATCGCTCAGCGAATGCCCGGCATAATGAATGAACCGGCAGCGCGAGATGAAATCTCGAATTGACCAGCCCTCGACGTATTCCATGATAAAAAAGGGCTGACCGTTATATTCGCCATAACTGTAGATCTTGACGATCGAAGGGTGGTCAAGGCGGGCAATTGCCGAGGCCTCGCGCAGAAATCGGGTGCGGCCGATGCGCTCATCAGATGCCTGGTGCATGATTTTGATGGCGACATGCCTGCCGAGCGTCTCGTCGAGGGCCTTGAAAACAGAGCCCATGCCGCCGGCACCAACCTCTGAGACAATCCGGCAGCCATTGATTACAGTTCCCGGAACCGGCAGTCTGCTGGCGTTATTCATGGGCTGGCCCTCCTGAGCGGGTGCGGTCGGCTGCTGCCCTGCGCCGGAAATAGTCGTCGGGGTGAAAAAAGCCGAACCCGGGGTGTTTCAGCGCAATATTTTCGGCAAAGCGCCGGTCTGAGTTCGAATGGTCTTCACCCGGCGTACCATCTGGCTTGAGATCTGAACCGCGTTTCCAGGCGGCGTCGCCGACCATGAAACTTTTTGCCCAGTCGATCTGGCACCCGGCCAGCAGCAGCTGCCGCTCAAGGCGCCAGGCCATGCCGGGTTCAGGCTTGCGATCCTCGTCATACAACTCGGCATAGTCATAGTAGCTAAACAAAATGCCCTTCTCGGCAAAGCTCTTCAGCATCGCCTGAAAAGCCTCTTCGACTTCGGCATGCGTAATGTAGCCAAGATCGATGCCGGCCTGGTTCGAGACAATCGCCAGTAGATAGCCGGCCTCGGCGAGCTCTTTGAGCCGGGCAAAACTCTTTTTGACTATCACCAGATCTGAACTGCCGTGTGGCGATGGCCGGCCACTTTTCGAGTTTCTCAAAGTGCGGTCGGCGTCGAAAAAGGCGACGCGAAAAGTTCTGCCTGCAGCATCGGCAGGCAGAACCAGTAATCGTCTTCGTGCGGGCAACCGGAATCGGCTTTCGGTCATGCAGAACCCTTATTTGATGACTTTGGGTACCAGCTTTTCAAACATGGCCAGTTCGGGCTCGTGGCTCATGATTGCCTGTTTCCAGAATTCGGCGCTTTCAAGGTCGGCTTTGACGGCCCTTTTTGCGACCTTGTGCGCCATGTCGCTGCCGGACAGCCGCAAAAATTCCTGATATTTGGGCAGGAAAGCCTGGCCTTCCTTCTGGAACATGCCGAAAAGACCGCGGCTGAGCAGATAGCCGAAGGTATATGGGAAGTTGTAGAAGGTGACGCCGCTGATGTAGAAGTGCAGTTTTGAAGCCCAGAACATTGGATTGGCGCCATCTTTTTCGAGCAGGTCACCAAACTGGTTCTGCATTGCTGTCGTCATCAGCTCTTTGAACTTTGAAACGCTGACTTCGCCTTTTATACGTTCTTCATGAAATGCCTTTTCGAAGTTGAATCTGATCGGAATATCGATCAAAAACGCGATACCCTGGTTGATAGTGTTGGTCAGCACGTTGAGCTTCTGCGCGTCGCTGACTTTTTTGTCGTTGAGAATACCATCGGCAAGAATCATTTCGCCGAAGGTCGAGGCCGATTCAGCCAGCGTCATCGGGTATTCCTGCAGCAACGGCCGCATACCGTTGAGCTGAGCACTGTGGAAAGCATGGCCGATTTCATGGGCGAGTGTCGAAATGTCGTTCATACTGCCGGCGTAGCTCATGAAGACGCGTGATTCTTCGGTCAGCAGAGAACCGGTGCAGAAAGCGCCCGGGCGTTTGCCGGCCCGTGGTTCTGATTCGATCCAGCGCTTTTTCAGCGCGTCTTTGAAGAACTGCTGCAGCTTCGGGTAGGCGGTGCCAAAGGCTTTTTCTACGATGGTTACACATTCATCCCATGAATAGCGGTTGAGCTGCGGAATCGCAAGCGGTGCTTCGCAGTCATACCAGGCGAGTTTTTTCTGGCCAAGAGCTTTTGCTTTGGCCTTGCCGATTTTCTGAATGAACGGGCGGCATTCTTCGATCGCCTTGAACATTGCATCGAGCGTTTTGCGTGAAATACGTGACTGAGCCAGGGCCACATCGAGGAAATGGTCGTAGCCGCGCTTTTCATTGAGCATCAGGCGGGTGCCGGCAAGAGCGTTCAGACAGGCAGCGCAGATATCTTCTACTGTCTGCCAGGCCTTGTTGCCGAATTCAAAGGCCGCCTTGCGCACCTGACGGTCTGAATCCTGCATAATTGAACGGCACTGGGCCATCGGGGTTCTCTCGACCCGGCCGTCAGGCCAGTGCATGTCGAAGGTCAGTTTGCCAGAAATCGTGCTGTAGAGGCGGTCCCATGAGCTGAAGCCATCGACGCTGAGGTCGGCGGCCAGAGATTCAAGCTCGGTGGTCATGGTCTTCTGGGCATCCTGGCGCATTTCTTCGAGATGAAATTTGATTTCGGCCAGTTTTTTGCGGGCGGTAAAAGCGGCGAAATCGTCTTTTGCAGCCTTTTTAAGGCCCATTTTCATGTAAATGACGATCTTGCCGAATTCGGCGCTGATGCTGTCGATTTCGGCTGATTCGCGGTTGTAATCTTCGTTGGCGGCATCACCGGCATTGAGACAGCCGATGTACGACGAAAAATGCGACAGGCGGCGCAGCAACTGTTCAAAATCGAGAAAAACCTTTTCCCATTTTGCCTGATTTGCGGCGTCGAGAGTTTTCAGACCGCCTGCAGTCTTCTGCAGTTTCGCGATGTCTTCTTTGAGAGCCTTTTTGAAGGCTTTCATTTCGGGGCTGTTATATTTCTTAAAGTAACTGCTGAGATCCCAGACGATTCCTTTACTCATTGTGCATTCCTTTGTATCAGACAGAATTTTTCTCTATATACCATATTCTCTCTCTCAGAGCTACTGCAGCGGTATTGAAATTTTGGCGGCTGGCAATTATACTGCCGGTTCAAGATTAACAGGAGTTCTTAAATGCACGAACTTGCGCAGACCGCCACCGAAGCGTTCAGGCACCCATGGGCCGCCGGTATCATTTTTATCGCGACCTTCATTCTCATATCATTTCGCCGGCTCAGTCTGCTGCCGATCGGCAGGCCCTCAGCCGCCCTGACCGGCGCGGTGCTGATGGTGGCTTTCGGTGTGGTTCATCCAGAAGAGGCATATCAGCTGGTAAACTGGGATACCATCTGTCTGCTGCTGGGTATGATGATCATTGCCGAGCATCTGCGCGCTGCCGGTCTGTTCGAACGCTTTTCGCGGCTGGCTGAAAAAATCTCGTCACCCTTCGGCCTGCTGGTTATTGTCGGGTTTTCGGCTGCCATTGCCTCGGCGATTCTCGTTAACGACCCGGTCTGTGTCGTCATGACGCCGCTGGTTCTCGAAATCTGCCGGCGCAAGCGTCTCAAGCCGTTTCCTTATCTGATGATTCTTGCAACCAGCAGTAATATCGGTTCGACGCTGACTCTGACCGGAAACCCGCAGAACATGATTATCGGCAGCCTGTCAAAACTCGGTTTTCTCCGCTTCATGAGCCTGATGGCTGCGCCATTTATTGTTTCGATGCTGATAAACCTGGTGCTTGCCTGGTTTTATTACCGGCACGAACTGGTTGAAGACCCGACCAGTGGCCCGGCCAACAATGAAATTCTGCCGCGAGAAAGTCTGCCCGAAAAGATTCAGAAGACGCGCCGCCTGCGTATCGGTCTGGTTGGGCTTGGCCTGGCCTGTGCCGGTTTTGTCGCCGGCTTTTCGATGGCCTTTTCAGCCCTTGCGGGAGCGGTTGTCGTCATTACCTTTCATCGCAAAGACCCGTCAGAGCTGCTCGAAAAAATGGAATGGTCGTTGCTGATGTTTTTTGCCGCTCTGTTCGTCGTCATTGGCGGGCTGCAGACCAGTGGCCTCGCAAAGGCGGTAACCGAATGGGCTCTCAAGCTCATTGCGGGCGATCTGACCTCGCAGGTCTGGATTTTCTCGGGCGTTACCCTGGTCGGTTCGAACGTGCTGTCGAATGTGCCGTTCGTTCTTCTGGCCTCACAGAGCATTCCGGCGATGACCAGCCCTGATCTTTTCTGGTGTCTGCTTGCATTCGTCAGCACCATCGCCGGCAATCTCACGATTTTCGGCTCGGTCGCCAACATGATTGTGGCCGAAACCGCCCGCAATGAATGCCCGATGTCATTCTGGGGCTTCGCCCGCTTCGGGATTCCGTCAACAATTCTGTCACTGCTCGCCGGGGTCTGGATGCTGAGCCACATTCTCACCTTCAGCTTCAACTGAAACGCTGAAATGCTGAGATTTCGCGGGCATTGCCCCTTAACCTGCCTTCTGCTATAATCCATGAGCTTGAAACACGTAATTTTACCATTTCTGGTGGCCTGGGCGGCCGGCATGCTGCTGGTTCCCCTGGTCAGAAAAATTGCCCTGAATCTTGGTCTCGTCGATCGCCCGGGTGGCCGAAAAATCCACAAGGCGCCGATTCCAAGAGTCGGGGGTGTTGCTCTTTATCTCGGGGGGCTGATTGGCGCGTTGCCGTTTCTCTCAGAGAGCCCCGAAACCATCGGGATTCTGCTCGCCGGCACCTTTATTTTTCTTATCGGGCTTCTCGACGACCTGATCGAGTTGCAGGCCCGTACCAAGCTCGCCGGGCAGATTTTTGCCTGTATGATTCTTCTCTTTTTCGGAGTTAAAATCAGCTTTGTCACCGACTTTATCACGGGAAAGGGCCTCGTGGCCCTCGGTCTTCTGACCTACCCGCTGACCCTGCTGTGGGTGATTGGCCTGACGAACACAGTCAATCTTGTCGACGGCGTCGACGGACTGGCAGGTGGTATTGTTTTCATCGCCCTCGCAACTCTCCTGTCGGTTCGCCTTGCCACCCCCAACATGCAGGACCCCGAACTGATTACCAATGTTCTAGTTCTCTCTGCTTCGATAATGGGTGCGTTGTTGGCGTTTCTAAGATTTAATGTTTTTCCGGCCATAATTTTTATGGGCGACAGCGGGGCTTATTTTCTTGGCTTCATGACCTCGGCTCTCTCAGTTGCCGGCGCTGCCAAAGGTTCAATTCTTTTCCCGCTGATTATACCGCTGATCGCCTTTGGTCTGCCGGTTCTCGACGTTCTTTTCGCGATTTTGCGCCGCTATTTCAAAAAAGTGCCGATTTTTCAGGCCGACAAGGAACACCTGCACCACCGCCTTCTGCAGCGTGGCTTTTCGCAGCGCGAAACAACCCAGTTCCTCTGGATGGTCTCATGCTGCTTCGGCTTCGTGGCTCTGCTCGCAGCCGATATTCCGCATCGTGGCATTCAGATCGCCTCGGCAGTGCTTCTGGTAGTCATGGTTTTTCTCTGCATCTCGACCTTCATCAGGAAGAGCAATGAGAGAAAATAAGTGTTGTTTCAGAGGCATTCTGCTGCAGGAAAACCCGGTAAGGCACCTGTCACGTTCATTTGCCAACGGCCGTATTGCCCAGACCTATCTGTTCTCTGGCAAGGAATCGACAGGCCGCATGACTACAGCGCTTGCCTTTGCAGCACTTCTGCAGTGTCGTGAGCCTGTCGTTACCGACGAAAGCAATGCCGATGCCTGCGGCGTCTGTGACTCATGCCGGCGTATTGCGGCTGGCAGCCATCCTGATGTTAATGTCATAACGCCCGATGGCAACGAAATCAGAATCGATCAGGTGCGCGCCATGCAGGATGCGGCCTCGCTCAAACCCGGTATGGGCAGGTGGCAGATTTTTATTCTCGACCCGGCCGAACGCCTGAATGTTTCTTCGGCAAACAGCCTGCTGAAGATTCTTGAGGAAGCGCCCTCGCACGCGGTTTTTATTCTAATTGCCCGTGATACCGGTTCGGTTCTGCCAACCGTACTGAGCCGCTCTGAGATTGTCAGGTTCGCGGTGCCTTCACATCACGAGGCTCGCCTGGCGGTTGCCCGGGTGGCCGGTCTCGATGAAATGCAGGCTGCTGCCTGTTATGGCCTTTCTGAAGGCCGTTTCGGCCAGGCTCTGATGATCGCGCAAAGCTACCACGAGCTGCATTTCCCATCCGGTATCCGCGAAAGCCATTCTGACTACCTGGTGCAGATTGACATGCTTTCTGAGCTGAAACAGCATGAGTTTTCGGCAGCAGATACCTGCGATCGCGCTCTCAAGCTGGCGGGGCAGATAGGCAATGCCGGCTTCCTTCCCCTGCAGGCGGCGCGCAAATCTTTCTGCCGCTCGCTGGTTATGAATACCGGTCTGCCGGCCGCTTTTGCTTTGATGTTTTCTGATGCTTTCGTTGACCGGCTCGATCAGGCTGCCTCAGCTATGAAGAAAAGCTTAGATCCGGTGCTTGCCGAGGCGAAAAAAGCCTATCCGGCCGCCCTGGTCAAAGAAATCGACGGGCAGTTGTCGACCGCGGTCGAGCGCTGGTCTACCGCTCAGATCGAAGAATTCTTTTTCTGCCTGACTAACTGGTATGCCGACGCGCTGCTTATGGCTTGTGGCGCCGATGAAACATTGCTGTTGAACCTCGACCGCAAAGACGATATCATTATTCTCGCAAAGGTTGAAGGAACTGCCCTTCTGCGCGCCCGTATCGAAATGCTCGAAAAGAGCGTCGGGCTGCTGCGCCGCTACGTTCAACCGCTGCTGATACTTGAAAACCTGCTTACGCAGATCGGAGGACCCGAAGCGTGAATCAATACATTGCCCTTAGACTGCGCAAACTGCCGACAGTCTACTGGACACCCAGGCCGGAAGCCATGAGCATCGAAGCCACCCAGGATGTGGTGGTCACCACTCAACACGGCTGTGAAATCGGCCGGGTTCTGCAGGTCGTCGACACCCGACCCGCAGGCCTTAAAGCCGAATCTGACCCATTTATCATAGAAATTCAGCGTGTTGTCGATGCTGAAGATCGTGCCCGCATCTGCGACCTGCGCAAACGCGAAAAAGAAGCTTTTCTGCAGGCCCGCGATAAAATACAGCATCACCAGTTGCCGATGAAGCTGCTGAAGGCCGAATATCTCTACGATTTCAGCCGCCTGATTCTTTACTTCAAGTCAGACAACAAGGTTGATTTTCGTGATCTGCTCAAGAGCCTGGCTGGCATATTCAAAACCCGTATCGAGCTCAGGCAGATCGGGGTGCGCGACGAAACCAAGCTGCTTGGTGGCATTGGCTGCTGCGGCAAAGAAGTGTGCTGCGCTCAGTTTATGAGCACCTTTTACCCGGTTTCGACTAAAATGGCCAAAGAGCAGAATCTCAGCCTCAACCCGGCAAAACTTTCGGGTATCTGCGGTCGTCTGCTCTGCTGCCTGGCACACGAACATGAATATTATGCTTCGTTTCATGGCAAATTCCCGAAAATTACTGCAGAAGTGGTTGTTGGTGCCGAAACCGGCCGCGTCATGGATATTAACTACATCACCCGCAAAATCCTGATCAGCTTTATCGACCGGCGTAAGGTAACCTACGATCTCGACAAGGTCTGTGGCCGCAAAGATGCAACCACCGGCCGTAATCTCTGGTGGGTCAGTATTCCCGGTGCCGAAGAGCCTGATTTGAGCATTCTTCTCAAGAACCTCAACCCGCCCGGAACCGGCAAGAAAAAGAAAAAGGGTGATGGCCCGCCGCGAAGAGAAGATGACGGTCAGGAACGAACTGAGCGACCCGAGCGACCCGAGCGGCCTGAACGATCTGAAACTTCTGAAAGACGCCGCGAAAAAGGTCCCAGACCTCAGCCTGCCCATGAAAATAAGGCGGCCGAGCCGTCAACGCCGGTAGACGATTCCGGCAGTGACGTCGACGACAACGATTTTTCTGATATGTAATATCTGAGGCCACCCGCAGATTTTGCGGCGGGTGGCCTCCGCTTAACATTTCTTAAAATTGTCTGTCGAACTTATTCGCGAATCATGATATAATCCATAAACTTATGCCCGATCCCGGGGTCGGTCGTTTCGCTTCCGGGGCAGAAAAGCGAGGGAGTTCAGTGTCACGCATAGGATTAATAGCAGGTAGTGGAAGGTTTCCACTCTATTTTGCGCAGGCCGC
>JAKQKW010000127.1 GCA_029560455.1 Candidatus Rifleibacteriota bacterium | reverse complement strand
AATTCTTACCAGATACAACATTCCGCGGCGCAGCTATTTCGTTCAGAGTATGAAACTGCTCGATCTGACCAGCAGCCAGACCACGGCCATCGAGCTGCCGGCCGGTGCTAAATTCGGGTTTCCAACATGGTCACCTGATGGCAAACTGCTGGCAGCCTCCTGGTATAAAAAAGGCGGCTCTGAGGTCTGGGTTTTCGACCCGTTCAAAGGCACCGGCAGATGTATAACCCCACCCCGGCTGAATTCGGTCCTCATCGGCCCGTCATGGTGGAGTCGCGACAGCCGGCACCTGTTCGTGCCCCTCTGGCCGGAAAAACGCGGCGAACCACCCGAAGCTCCGATCATTCCTGAAAGCCCCGAGATTCAGGAAACAGACGGCAGGGTTTCACAGGTTCGCACCTACCAGGACCTGATTCAAACCGACCATGACGAGAGACTGTTCGAGTATTATGCCACCTCACAGGTTTACCGTTATGACGTAAAAACCGGCAAAGGCAGCAAATTCGGCAAACCCGGGCTGCTCAGCCACATCAATACTTCGCCTGATGAGAAATACTCAGTCGTTAAAATCATCGAGAAGCCCTTCTCGCGCACGGTGCCGATCAATCTTTTCGCACACCGCTACGAACTCTGGGACAGCTCAGGCAAATTTCTGAAAGTTCTGGCGCAGATTCCGGCCGGCGAAGAAATTCCGATCGAAGGCGTTAAAGAAGGCATGCGCAACCCGTTCTGGCAGAAAATGCGGCCAGCAACCATGTGCTGGATCGAAGCACTTGACGGCGGCGACCCCAACCGCAAGGCTGATTTCAGAGACGTCATCATGGCACACGACGCGCCATTCGAAGGCAACCCGCGTGAAGTCATCAGGCTGCCGATGCGTTACTCCGGCCTCGATCATCTCGAACGCGAAAACCTGGCGCTCGCCTGGGACTATGACCGCGATACCCGCTGGATCAAAGCACGGGTGATCGATATGAGCCGCAGCAATATCGCCTCTGAATGTCAGATTGTTTTTTCACGCAATTATTACGACCAGTATCAGGATGAAGGCAGTCTGGTTTACCGCATGCGGCCCGATGGTCAGACTGTCGGTATAATCGAAGACGGCGACTGGATCTATCTCGAAGGCAAAGGCGCCACCCCCGAAGGCTTCAGACCCTTTCTGGTAAAGATGAATCTGTATACCCATGAAAAAATCGAGCTTTTCAGATCTGGCCTCGAAGCCTATGAAAGCTTTATTGAGTTCGCTGACCCGCAGCATACACGCATAGTTACTGCCCGTGAAGATATCGAGACACCGCAGAACTATTTTATCAGGCCGATAGAAGGGAATCGGGTCGGCAGCCCGGTTGCTCTCTCAAGTTTTGAGGCGCCGGCACCTGAACTGAAAAAAGTGCGCAAGGAACTGATAAAATACGAGCGCAATGACGGGGTTCCGCTCAGTGGCACGCTTTACTACCCTCTCGACTACAAACCAGGGCGCCGTTACCCGACAATTGTCTGGGCCTACCCGCGCGAATACACTGATGTGGCAACCGCCGGACAGGTCAGGTCGGCTACCAACCGCTACGCCCGCATCAGCGGCACCTCGATTCTCTTCTTCGTGCTGCGCAGCTATGCGGTTCTCGACAATGCAGAGATTCCGGTGGTTGGCGACCCTCTGACCGCCAATAACAATTTTGTGCAGCAGATAACCGCCGGGGCCGAAGCAGCAGTCAACAAGCTCGTCGAAATCGGCATTGCCGACCGCAACCGTATCGGGGTCGCCGGGCATTCGTATGGTGCTTTCATGGTCGCCAACCTGCTGGCACATACCGACCTTTTTGCGGCCGGCATCGCCCGCAGCGGCGCCTATAACCGCACCCTGACGCCATTCGGGTTTCAGGGTGAGCGCCGCACCTATTGGGAAGCCCCCGAAATCTACACACAGATGTCACCGTTCACTCATGCCGACAAGATCAAAGAGCCGCTGCTGATGATTCACGGCGAAGACGACCCGAATCCGGGCACTTTTCCGATTCAGACCCAGCGCATGCTTGGCGCAATCAAGGGTCACGGCGGCACCGCCCGCATGGTGGTATTGCCATATGAGGGGCACAGCTACGAGGCCCGTGAGTCGATACTGCACACCCTCGCCGAAATGTTCGACTGGTTTGACAAATACGTTAAAACCCGCCGAAAATAAAACGACAGAAAATAAAACCGCCCCTCGAACTGATTATACAGTTTGAGGGGCGGTTTCTTTATAGCTCTTACGGCAGGCGCATCATGTTTACTTCAATGCCATGGCCTTCGGTCGACTGAATTCTGAATTTGTATTCAGAAACCGAGATGGTCGACGGCTGCCTGATCGCATAAAACGCGGTCGCACCAGGCTGAACAGTTAAAGAATCTGGATATTTCGCATCGAACTGCACTGTTTTTTGAGGAGTTATGTTCATCGGGGTCGTATAGCGATATTTTGCATCGAGACTGTTAAAGGCTATAACACCGCGCAGACCTTCGTTTACCGCAGCAAACTCCCATTGTTTAACGAGTCTGGCGAAACTACCCGCCCCAAACACTTCTTCGAAATTTGCGACACCATTTTTGGTATTCTGGTTCAGTTTTCTGATCGCTTCTGCACCGTATTGTTCAAAAAGATAGAAATTGAACAGACCTTTCTGGCCATAGTGCTGAAAAGGGTTTGTATTATAACTGAAGTCATCCATCCTTACAGACTGTGGGCTTTGAGCCCAATGTTCGAATCTTTTGTCATAAGACGCTGCGTCGGCAGAAACAGGCACGCCGTTGTAATAAGAAGGCCGACCAACAGCACCACGATTGGCACGATATCTGGCCTCAACACCAACCGACAAACTTTCATCGAGCCACATTGTTTCAATTATACTGTCATAGTTGGCAACTCCGGGTTTAACAGTTCCCTGCGGGTAAACTTTGGCGCTGTAATTGACAATGTGCTGCATTTCGTGGGCAATTGTTTCTCTGGTGGCCGCACGCCAGTATTCGCCAGTAAAAGTAGGTGAATAGCCAGGGCTCCAGACGCCGATCAGATCGCGTTGATTGCTGTTAGCAAGGGGGCCTTTTACAGGGTCTGGAGGGGTCATATCAACCGTATTGAACAAACCGGCAAAGCCAATCAGCGCATACACAGGAGATATGAGAATCGATAATCTTCCGTCTTTATCAATGTCATAAACATTGCCATAATAATCATTCAGAAGCGGGAAAATAAAACGCTCAAATTCGTCAGCAAAATGGTCCAGGTCGGCGTCTGTAACCTTATTTTGCCCATCAACCGCCGAAAGAGTTCTGCCATCGAACTGAAAGGAGTTCTGATCAACAAAAATCTTGCAGTGCGCCGTCATTCGCTCAAGCTTGCAGCTTCTGGTCGTATAAGACAAGCCGCTGCCATCATCTACCAGAGAAATTGTAACGATATCGCCTTCTTTCTCATTTTGGTTATCAGAGGCACGCATAGAAGAACGCAGGTTGCCGCCGCTCTGGCGCAGAACGTTGATCGTGTTCTGGCGCAGCTTTTCTTCGAGACGACCCTTAACCGCTGCCATCTGAATCAGTTCAGCGTCTTCGGCTGTCAGCATCGAGGCATGCAGGCTTTCTTCAGGGCGGGCAGAGCCGCTGAGAGAAGTTTCAGGAAAAAGCTGCACGTTCTGTGGATCTTTACTGCTGTTGTTTGTTACGGTAAGAAGATAATTAACTGTAGTGCCGCTCTGCACCGGCAGTGCCATTGAGACGTTTGCCGCCGTACTGCTGTAGTTGTAAACCTGCTGGGTTGTGGCCAATTTTTTAACGGTATCTGGAGCTTCGACATAGGTTCCTTCGGCAGTAGGGATAATTGAACTTCCACCGCCGCCGCCACCACCGCCGCAACCAACGACAGAAGAAATCAGAACAAGGCATAACAGTGCCTGAAATATGCGTTTGAGTTTAAAAACTGCCATCTTTTACCAACCTTTGCAAATGAATTCACTGAGTATTAT
This sequence comes from Candidatus Rifleibacteriota bacterium, assembly GCA_029560455.1. Next base: position 33,840 of record JAKQKW010000127.1, on the reverse strand, counting down.
GCCTGCAAAATCAGAATTTTTCCAGCGCCTTAATACAAATTAACACTTCAGATTGCACTGATGGCAGTATTATTGATTATTGCGGGCAAATGCTTTAGAATCGGCGGCATGACCAGTAAAAACGCCATGCTCAGTAATTTCTGCCGCCAGTGTCACACGGCGGTCACTTCGAAGGCGGCCGCCTGCCCGCTCTGCGGTCTGGCACGGCCGGTTTTCAACAACCTCAACCCGATCGAAAAAGAATATCTGGCGAATCCGCCCTCGGTGCCGGCCAAGTTTCATCATCTCTGTGAAACCATCAACCCTAACGCCAGCCTTGCCAGCAATATGCTTGTCGAGTTCGGTAAATATCTCGGCAACCCCGGCCAGAGCTGGTTGTTCATCGTCGCTTTTCTTGCCCTGCTGCTTGGCGGGGGTATGATGATGCTGCATGTGCTGTTTCCGCTCAGCTTTATGCTGTTCTGGGGCGGCATGGTTTTCAGCGCTTACGATGCGGTACAGTTCAGCCGGGCCGCAGCGGTGTCACTGCTGGTGCGCAGACTGCAGATGCGCGGCGGTTCGTCACCCTATTCGGTGCATTTTCGCATCGAAGAGCAGCTGACCCAGATGTTTTCGAGCCTGCAGCTGGTGCTGAATTCATTTTTCGACAAAAACTGGTCAGGCCCTCAGATGGAAATGCAGGCGGCCGCAGAGGGCTTTCTGCAGGCGGCCAGAACCATTACCGCCCGCATTCAGAAGTTTGCTCAGCTGTCGCTCGAAACCTCGTCGATTATCTGGCGCAACAATGTTTATGCGATAGTTGCCGACCCGCAAACCACTTATCAGGAAAAGGTGGTCGCCATTGCCAACAAGATCAGAGAAGCCGAGGCAATCATCATGCGCTTTCGCTGGATGATGCGCCTCGACCAGACCTGGCAGATCATGGAAAGACACCTCTCGGGTGAAACCGGCTTCAACTCAAGCCAGGACCGCCGGGCCGCAGTCAACGAAACCTTCCTCGGCCCGCACGGCCCGCTTACAGAAGCATACTATGGCAATTTCGAGCATGTTCCGTTCGAACTGCCTTTCCGAATGCGCTTTTTCTGGCACCAGCAGCTGCCGCCACACCCGCTGCCCGCCGAAGAACTGGCCGCAGAACTGCCGCAGACCCGCGAACTCTTCGAAAGCATCGAACAGGTTCGCCGGCTGAAAACCAAACTCGAAGAGCAGATGATTCTCGACTGCACGGCGCTGGCGGTTTCAAATGCTGCCGGTCAGGAAAGTACCGCCCTCGAAGCCCGCGATATTCAGCGCTTTCAGCTGTATTCACAGTATCTCGACATACCCAAATTTCAGCCCGATTCTGAAGAACTGCAGAACCGCGTCGACCGTCTGAAGGCACAGCTCAAGGTCTGAGCCGGGCTTGACTTTGCGGCGGCAGCGAGATAAGCTGACCGCTATGACATTGCAGGCAGACAATCACCCCACACCGCAGCAATTTACCGTACAGCTGCTTGCACCGTATAAAAAGCATCTGCTGTATGGCATGGCATCGCTCATTATCGTTGACGTTGCCGACATCATGCCACCGGTCATTCTCAAATACGCCATCGACAGCATCGAACGTGGCCAGGATTTTGCCACTCTCGCCTGGTGTGGTCTGGCACTGCTGCTGACCGCCGCAATTCAGGGCATTTTCAGGTTTTTCTGGCGGCAGTTTTTTCTCGGCACCTCGCACAACTCGGTGTATGACCTGCGCAAGGCGATGTTTGCACATCTTCTCAAGCTGCCGTTCCATTATTTCAGCCGCACCCGCACCGGCGATATCATGTCACGGCTGACGAACGACATACAGGAAATCCGCTTCATGCTTGGCATCGGCATTCTTGTGGTGCTCGACGCCTCTTTCTATTTTCTCACCGTGCCGTTCATCATGATGTGGCTGTCACCAAAACTGACGCTGATCACCATGACGCCGTTCATTCTGATACCGGTGATGGTAGTAATGGTAAAAAATTCCATTCACAATCGGTCGAAAGACGTGCAGGCAAGGCTTTCAGACCTTTCTTCACGCGCCGAAGAGAACCTTTCGGGGGTCAGAGTGATCAAGGGGTTTCGCATTGAAGAGAGTGAAATCAGCCGATTCAATCGCTGCGGTCTTGAATTCGTGCGCGACAAAATCAAGCTGGCCAATATCGAATCGCTGTTTCATCCGGCTCTCGACCTGGTGGTAGCCTTTGGCATGGTTGTATTGCTTTATTTCGGCGGTAACATGGTCATCGCCGGCAGTATTACGCTCGGCTCTTTCATCGCACTCGAGTCATACATGCTCAAACTCAGCTGGCCGATGATGGCGATTGGCTGGATAATCAACATCTATCAACGCAGCATGGCCTCGATGGAACGCTGCCTGCAGATTCTGCGCGAATCACCGGCAACCGCAGCCGACCGGCAGCAGACCGAACCCATCAGCACTGGCGCGGCAATCGAAGTCAGCGGCCTGTCGTTCACTTACCCCGAGGCGACGCAGCCGAGCCTGAAAAACATCAGTTTCAAACTCGAAGAAGGTCAGACTCTGGGCATCACCGGGCCGGTCGGCAGCGGCAAAAGCACATTGCTGCGGCTGTTGATGAAAATGTTTCACCCCGACAGCGGCCAGATAAGAATTGGCGGTGCAGATGCGGCACAGATTCCGTTGAAAAGTCTGCGCGAGCTGTTCGCCTATGTGCCCCAGGAAACCTTTCTCTTTTCTGAATCGATACGCGAAAACATTCTTTTTTCTCAGGAAAACAAAGACCAGCCCGAGGTCGCCCGCAGTTTTGCCGACCGGGCAGGGCTTGGCGGTGATCTGCGCGATTTTCCTGACGGACTCGAAACAATGCTGGGCGAGCGCGGTGTCAACCTTTCGGGCGGGCAGAAGCAGCGGGTATCGCTGGCACGAGCCCTGGCGGCCGGACGGCCGATTCTGATTCTCGATGACTGTACAAGCGCTGTCGACACTGAAACAGAACAGAAAATTCTTGCCAGCCTGAGACAGAACGCCCGTCGCAGCACCTGCATAATCGTTTCACATCGTATGGTGAGTCTGCAGAATGCAGATCTGATCATTTATCTCGACAACGGCGAGATTGCCGAAATGGGCACGCACCTGCGGCTGCTCGAAAAGAACGGCCGTTATGCCAGGGCCTGGCAGCGGCAGCGCCTTAAAGCCGAACTTGAAAAGAGCTGAGCATGGATGATTCATATTTCAATGAAGATGATATAAAGGCTCCAGCCTGGGACAGCGGTCTGGCCTGGAGAATGTGGCCATATCTGCGGGTCTGGCGATCACATTTTATCGTTGCTGTGGTGCTGGTGCTTCTCGGCACCGCAGTTCACATAGGACTGCCATTAATTCTGGGCAAAGCCGTCGATCTTGGGATTAAGGGCAAAGATTACGGGCTGCTGCTGCATTATGTCATGCTCTATGCGGCCGGGCACACAGCCTTTTTCGTGCTCTCCGCCGCCCGCAGCTGGCTGCTGCAGTATACGGGCCAGAGAGTGCTGCACGACCTGCGCAACGCGCTGTTCTCGCACATACAGAAGCTGCCGATCAGTTTTTTCGACCGCACGCCGGTTGGCAGACTGGTCACCCGCATCACCAATGACGTCGCCACGCTGGCTGAACTTTTTTCAGCAGCGCTGATAAATGTCAGCAGCGAAATCTGTATTCTCTTCGGGATTGGCGGCATGATGCTGGCCCTGCACTTCAAGCTGGGGCTGGCAGCGCTGATAACCACTCCGGGCCTCTTTTATATCGCCTGGTTTCTCAAGGTGAAAATGCGTGACGCCTTCAGACTTGCCCGGGCAAAACTGGCAACCATGAACGCATCTCTGGCCGAAAACGTTTCGGGCATGGGCGTCATTCACATCTTCAACCAGGAACCGGCCAGAGAAGCCAAGTTTGACCAGATGAACCTCGAATTGCGTGATGCCGAACTGACGTCAGTTTTCTACAACTCGTTCTTTGTTCCGGCAGTGACGGTTTTTACCGCCATCACCCTGACGGTCGTCATAGTTTATGGCGGCTGGCTGGTCAGTCGCAACGAAATCAGCATGGGTCTGCTGATTACTTTCATTGCCTATACTCAGGCCTTTTTCGACCCGGTGCGCCAGATCAGCGAAAAAATTTCGGTGTTTCAGAGCGCCATGGCTTCGGCCGAACGGGTTTTCGCACTTATCGACGAGCAACCCGAACCCGATCTGCTTGAAGGTGAAGAATTTAAAACTCTGCAAGAAGGTATCGAATTCAGAAATCTTAATTTTTCCTATACCCCGGACAAGCCGGTTCTTAAAGATTTGAGTTTCAGAATAAGAAAAGGTGAACGACTGGCTATCGTCGGGCATACCGGTGCCGGGAAAACCACCCTTGCATCTCTTCTAAAGAGATTTTACGATTATCAGAATGGTGATATATTAATCGACGGCGTCGATCTGAGAAACTTTTCACGCACTTCTCTGCGGCTCAAGATCGGGCTGATCCAGCAGGATGTAAACATCTTCTCCGGCACCCTGCTCGAGAATATTTTCCTGGCTGACGACCGCTTTAATCATCAAAAATTTGATAACATTATCAAAGAATTGGAAATGGAAAGTTTAATAAGCAAATTGCCTGAGGGTATAAATACTCAGATATATGAACGCGGCAGTAACATTTCGGCGGGGCAACGTCAGCTTATCGCGTTTTCTCGGGCTCTGGCGACCGACCCCGAGATTCTTATACTCGACGAGGCGACCTCATCGGTCGACTCTGAAACCGAAGCGATCATTCAAAAGGCAGTTCAGCGATTGACCAGTCAGCGCACCAGTCTGATCATTGCGCACCGGTTGTCGACAATAAGAAACTGCGACCGGATACTGGTTCTGCACAACGGCAGGCTTGTCGAGCAGGGCAGCCATGAAGAACTTCTGGCAGCGAAAGGGCACTATCATAAACTTTATGAACTGCAATTTTCAGGAAATGGTGGCAATTAAAGAACTCAAAACATGAAGCCTTATGCTGCGATTACGGTTTTTATAAGAACGACAGAGAAACCGGCAATTTTAATAAGACAATTGGCAGCACTGATCTACAAACAACTGGACCGCTGAAATCAATCTCAAGTTTTGTATCAGCAAGCAAAGGAAAAGTTAAATGAAAACAAAACCGACTGCTGACATCGACAGTTTTATCGAATCTTTAAGAGAAACGCCCGAAGGCGATCTTTTCAACCCCTGGTGGCAGAATGACCCCGAGAACGATGACTACACGAATTCGAGCGAAATCAGAAGGCATCAGCTGAAATTCTACCTGCAGGAACGCCTTGGCCGAACCCGCTTTTTATTGATCGGTGAAGCACTCGGCTATCAGGGCGGGCATTTTTCAGGCATCGCAATGACGTCAGAGAGGATGCTGCTGGGCAAACAGGCGGGAAAAGGCATTCTACCGGAGCACATTTTCACCTCGATGATGCCATGCCGAACCAGTAAAGAAGCAATTAAACCAGAAGGTTTCAACGAACCAACGGCAACCATTGTCTGGAGCCATCTGCTTGCCTCGGGTCTCAACCCCTACGATTTCGCGATCTGGAATGCCCTGCCCTGGCACCCGTGGCAGAAATCCCGCGGCATGCTTTCAAACCGAACCCCAACCGACAAAGAATTTGCGGCAGGGCATACGAAACTTGCAGACCTGATAGCGATCCTCAAACCACGTCAGATTGTCGCAGTCGGCGAAAAGGCAGCAGTCCAGTTGAGCAGTATGGGGCTGGAATTCACCAAGGTAAGACACCCGGCCAACGGTGGAGCTGTAAAATTCAGAGAGCAGTTTTCAGCGCTGTTCCGGACAGTTTAAACTAACCATTCCCTCACAACCGACTGACAATTTCTCTGCTATTCCAGATTTAAAGCCCCACAAAAGCCAGTCATCAATCAGGGCAGTCACACTAAAAGCCAACATCCCTCGTCAGAACAAGATTTTCGCCACCCGCCTTCGCGAGTGCGGGCTCCGCAGTAATGAAGAACATTGATTGCGTCATTCCGGGCTTAGAACCCGAATCCAGAAGCCTAATGCGTTTGCCCCGACTCATCAACAAACGACAGGCCTCTGCCCGCGCAGAGATTGAAGATCGATTGCAGCAGCCCGGCCAGTATCCCGTAAAAAATGAGTCATGTGAAACGACACTCTGACGTGTGTTTTAACTGCCGCCGAAAGCCGTTTTGATGCGCTCCGGCGTATTCTTTATGTAATCGCCGAAGCGATCCCAGTGATAAATATATACTGTTCTCTGGCTCGGCATTCCGGATGCATTGGTATAAACTTCGGTAGTGATTTCGAGAGTATTGCTGTTAACAAAAATGTAATAGAAAACGCAGGCCAGAACAAAGATGAAGATTACCGGCTTGAAGAATGCGTGCATATTACCTCAACTATTAATACTTCTCAGGCCAACTGCCACAAATATACCCTCCCCTGCCGTCTTTTGCAACGGCAGCGGCGCCAACCCAAAGCTCTCTGGCCATAGCCGAATCGACAGAAAAGTTGTTTTTCTATTGTGGTTGCAGCATGGGAATGATATTTTATCGTCGTGGCTGCAGTAACATATGCAGTATAATTAAAATAATCTTCTGGTGGTTTTATGGCTATTTATCTGGTACAGCACGGGCAGGCAGTTTCAGAAGAAAACGACCCACAGAGGCCTCTCGCGGCCATCGGCATTAAAGAAACCTCGCACATCGCCAGCATTGCGGAGTATTACATGGTGCCGGTAGAGCAGATCATTCACAGCGACAAGCTGAGAGCCAGACAGACTGCTGAAATTTTTGCCAACAAGCTCAAGCCGGTTCACGGTTTGCTGCAATCGACAGAAATGGCCCCAGAAAGTGATATCCTGCCGATTATTGAAAAAATCAGAAATACCGACAACTTAATGCTGATCGGGCACCTGCCGTTTCTACAGAAGCTTCTTTCGTTTATGCTTACCGGCAGCAGCGACCATCAAATAATGAAATTCCAGTATTCAGGCATTATCTGCCTTGAAAAAGACGGAAAATCTGACAGATGGCAGATTAAATGGACCCTTTCACGCCATATAAGCTGAACAAAAAGCGACCGCAAAATAAAAACTCACAGGAGTCAAAAATGCATACAGAATATCATTCATGGCACAGTCACCGCATCGGTCACGAAATGCGCCTCAAAGTTTACGGGCACTATGGCCGGCCGCTGCTGGTTTTTCCCTGCGCCGGTGGCACCTTTCATGAATTTGAAGACTTTGGCATGCTCGACATCGTGCGTGAGCACGTTGAACAAGGCCGCCTGAAGATTTTCTGTGTCGACAGCATCGACAATGAAGCAATCCTGCGCAAAGACGGCCACATGGGCGACAATATCTACCGACACGAAGCCTACGACGGTTATATTGTCAACGAAGTTGCGCCGTTCATCCGCAATCACTGTCAGAGCAACTGCAAAATTGCACTGACCGGCAACAGTATGGGTGCCTACCATTCAGTTAATTTTCTGCTCAGACACCCAGATGTTTTCGACGCCTGCATCGCCCTTGCCGGCATTTATTCTCTCAGACAGGTTGTCGGCGATTACTTCGACCAGAATGTCTACTTCAATTCGCCGGTCGATTACCTGCCGAACCTCAACGACCCGTGGTTTCTAGATCAGATAAGGCAGGCACGCATTATTGTCTGCACCGGTCAGGGCCCCTGGGAATACCCCGAAGACACCTTCCGCCTCAAGCAGCTGTTTGAAGAAAAGGGCATTCCGGCCTGGGTAGATCTCTGGGGGCACGATGTCAATCATGACTGGCCCTGGTGGAAGATCATGCTGCCGCACTTTCTGCCGCACATTCTCTGGTAAATAATTAAAGAGGGGTGCCAGTTGGCTCCGGTAAAAAAGAAAAACGATTCGGCCGCACTCAGACAGCCCGACTACGGTGTTTATGCGCGTTTTTACGATCATTTTGAGCTTGACGGCCGCAGCGAGTCTAAAGAGCTCAATGTTTTTCTCGACGAACTTTTCAGCCTTAACGGCGTCAAAACGGTTTTAGACTTTGCCTGTGGCACCGGCGCCCAGTGTATAGGCCTGGCTAAAGCCGGTTATCAGGTCACAGCCTGCGATCTGAACCCGGAAATGCTGAAAATTGCAAAAATCAAGGCGCGAAAAGCTCCGATGAAGTTCATGGTCGGTGACATGCGCAACTGTGACGCCGGCTCCTTTGATGCCGCAATTTGCATATTCAATGCCATAGGGCATCTTTCGAAGGCCGACTGCCGGATATTTTTTGCCAATGCCCTGAAGCATCTCAACCCCGGCGGGCTCCTCGTTATCGACATTCTCAATTTCAAAGCGATGGCTGCCGGCATATTTCGTGACTACAAATACATGAGTCGCGAGGCAATTGTTGACGGCATGCTGGTGCACCACGTCAGAAACTGCTCATTGAGCCGAAAAACCGCACAGATAACTGTCAAATCGGTTACCCGCTGGCAGGACGGTTTCAACCCACCCCGGGAACTGCATGAAGACTGGCAGATGCAGATTTACGATGATGAAGAACTTCTTTCGATGCTCAAAGAAGCCGGATTTGCAGATATTCAACTTTTTGGCCCAACCGGCAGCGATTTTTCTTCAGACACGTCAGACAGCATTCTGGCAATCTGCCAGAAAAGCAGATAGAAAGGAACACACAATCATATGACAAAAGCACGCGCACGCCATATTCTCGTTGAAACCAGAAAAGAATGCCTCGAACTTCTTGAACGCATAAATAACGGCGAAGATTTTGCCGCACTGGCCGGCAAACATTCAAAGTGCCCATCCGGCAAAAAAGGCGGGGACCTCGGCGAATTTTCACCAGGCATGATGGTCAAGGAATTTGACAAAGTAGTTTTTTCAGGTAAGATTGGCGATGTATATGGGCCGGTTCAAACTCAGTTCGGCTTTCACCTTATAGAAATCATCAGCCGAAGTTAACCGATTCACTGAAAAGAACTTAGAGGAAAGCACATGAATATAACCGTATGGGGTTGCAGAGGCACTTTACCGACACCGGGGCAGAATTCTCTCAAATACGGCGGGCACACTACCTGCCTTGAGATACGCAACAAGGCGGGGTTTCCCACTATTATTGATGCGGGTTCTGGCCTGAGAAATCTCGGAAAAAAGCTTCTGCAGGAAAACGGCAGCAATGAAATCTGCCTGATTCTTACCCATTCACACTGGGATCACCTCATGGGCTTTCCGTTCTTCCTTCCGGCATATTTCAGCCGCTTCAAAATCAATGTATGCGGCATTCAGTCAGCTCGCAACTACATGTGTCAGGCGCTGGCACGGCAGCTCGAGGCGCCGTATTTTCCGGTTGATTTCGAGCAGCTCAAAGCACAGTTCAATTTTGGCTGCAGCGGCCCCGGATGTGGGTCATGCATGCACATGAAGGTCGAGACCATTCAACTCAGCCATCCGAACGGCGGCTTTGGCTTCAAATTTACGGAAGCCGGCAAACAGTTCGTTTTTCTCACCGACAATGAACTTGGGCACCGCCACCCCGGCGGTCTGCTTCCATACGAATATGCAGACTTCGCAAAGGGTGTTGATCTGCTGTTTCACGATGCGCAATACACAGATGCCGAATATGAAAAAACAAAAACCTGGGGGCATTCGACCTATAATCAGGTATTAAAACTGGCCATGGATGCCAAAGTTAAGCGTCTTGGGCTTTTTCACCACGATCCCGATCGTACCGACGCCGAACTCGATCAGATAGTAGCCGAGCTGCGGCAAAAAGTCGCGGCAGCCGGCAGCAACCTTGATATTTTTGCTGTTTTCGAGGGTATGCAGATAGAACTGGAGTAGCAGAGTATGCACGTAAAGCCCGGAACCCCCTACCCTCTGGGAGCAAACTGGGATGGAAAGGGCGTAAATTTTGCCCTTTTTTCTGAAAACGCCGAAGGCGTTGAGCTTTGTCTTTTCGACCAGGAAAACAACGAAACCCGCATAGCGTTGCGGCATCGTACGGCTTTTGTCTGGCACATCTATATTGAGGGTCTGCAGCCAGGCCAGCGCTACGCATATCGGGTGCATGGCCAATACAATCCAGAAGCAGGGTTGCGTTTCAATCCCCGCGTTCTACTGATGGATCCTTACGCCAAGGCCCTGGACGGGGTCGAGAATCACGAAGCCGGATTGTTTGCCTACAATGTCTTCAGCTCAAAAAAAGATCTGGAAATAAGCACTGAATATGCTTCGGGTACCCCACTCGGCATCGTCATTGAGAACGACTTTGAATGGAATGGCGACCGTCACCCGAAACTGCCGTTTCACCGCACAATTCTCTATGAAACGCATGTCAGAGGCATCAGCATGCTTCACCCCGATGTGCCGGAAAAACTGCGCGGGACCTACGCCGGGCTCGCTTCTGAGCCGATCATCGATCATCTCAAGCAGCTTGGGGTTACGACAATCGAACTGCTGCCGGTGCATCAACACATCGACGACCCGTTTCTTTACGAAAAAGGATTGAAAAACTACTGGGGCTACAGCACTCTTTCATTTTTCGCGCCGGAAATCCGCTACAGTTCAGACAAATCGCCGGGCGGTGCAGTGCGCGAATTTAAACAGATGGTTAAAAAGCTGCATCGAGCCGGGCTTGAAGTGATCATTGACGTTGTTTACAACCATACATGCGAAGGCAACCACAATGGTCCGACCATGAGCTACAAGGGCATCGACAATCCGACTTATTATCGTCTTTCCCGTGACAACAAAAGATTTTACAAAGATTACACCGGTACCGGCAATACAATAAACGTTGTCAGCCCGCAGACATTGCAGCTGATAATGGATTCATTACGTTACTGGGTTACAGAAATGCATGTAGACGGCTTCAGATTCGACCTCTGTTCGACTCTCGCACGCGAAATGCATTACTGGAACCAGCTTTCAAGTTTCTTCACCATTATTCATCAAGACCCGGTCATCAGTCAGGTCAAGTTGATCGCTGAACCATGGGATGTCGGCGAGGGCGGTTATCAGGTCGGCAATTTTCCGGTTCTCTGGGCTGAATGGAACGCCAAATACCGCGATGTAATACGTTCATTCTGGAAAGGCGACGGCGGCTTTGCCGGAGAAGTTGGCTACCGACTCACCGGCAGCAGTGATCTTTATGAAAACGACGGTCGCAGACCGTATATGAGCGTCAACTTTATCACCGCTCACGACGGCTTTACGCTGCGCGATATGGTTTCCTACAATGAGAAGCATAATCACAACAACCTCGAACATAACCGTGACGGGCATGACGACAACCGCTCATGGAACCACGGGCACGAGGGCGAAAGCAGCGACCCGTTCATCAGACGTCTGCGCAATCAGCAGATGCGCAACATGCTTGCGACCCTGCTGTTTTCACAGGGCACACCAATGCTCTGTGGAGGAGATGAAATCAGACGCACGCAGCGCGGCAACAACAACGCCTACTGCCAGGATAACGAAATCAGCTGGTATAACTGGAATCTCGACGAAGAAAGCCGCAGGATGTTTGATTTTGCCTGCCGTATCATTAAAATCAGGCGTGAACACCCGGCCCTGCACCGTACCAAGTTTTTTCAGGGTCGCATGATCAGAGGCAGCAACGTGCGCGACATCATCTGGTTCAGGCCCGATGGTGGTGAAATGGATGACGAAGACTGGGCAAGCCCGAACACCCGTGGTCTGGCAGTATTTTTTTCAGGCACAGGTATCGACGATGTCGACGAAAACGGCATTCCGATTCATGACGATAACCTGCTGCTGATGCTCAATGCTTCGGTACGCGACGTCGATTATTTTCTGCCGCGCTTTGAAGCCCACTGGGAACTGCTCATCGACACAGCCAACCCGGAAGCGAAAGAAGAGGCTGTTTCGGGGCACAAAACGCTTATGCATGCGCGGTCTCTGAAGCTTTTCCGCTGCCGCCAGAAGGTTGATCCGCGACCATAAGACCGCATTTATCGAGAGATTTGCCGCAAATGGGGTTTTAAGTTACAATATTCAGGCTGTGACTCTGCATTTCATTTTTTTCTACGGAGGCAGGCTTGAAAAAACTTTTCATTTCTTTTGCGGCAACTGCAGGACTTTTCTTTGGCGGATTGAGCATCGCCAGCGCCGATGACGTAAATATTTATTACGGTCCACGCGGTGGTTTCAGCAAAATCAACAATTCCAGGGTTCTTCATTTCAGCGATAAAAGCACAAAACCGGCAACCCTTGCCAATGCACTGGTTCACTTTATCGACGGCCTGGAACCAGGCAGCAGCGCTAAAATATGCATGTATTCGATGAGTGACTACAATACTCTCGATGAGATGATCAAAGCAGCGGCGACCAGGGGTATCAAGTTTCAACTGCTGCTCGACGGAGTTTCGACCTGGGCTCAGGCCAGCCGTGATCGAATTGTAAAAAAGGTCCAGGAAGCAGCAGATAAAGCAAAGGCAGAGAACCGGCCATTTGATTTCAAGATTGCGGCCGTGACCACTGCCGCTATGAAGCGCAATGGCCGCGAATCAAAGCTTGAAGATGGAACTCTGATCTACGGCACCATGCACGAAAAATTTGGCATCTTCTACGCACCAGGCAACCCGGTGCCGCACAGCTGCTTCAACGGCAGTGCCAACATCTCTCCGACTTCCGATCAGATTTATGCCGAAAATCGTGTATTTTTCAACGATCAACCGGCGGTTGCACGGCAGCTGGCCGAAGAATTCGCAAGACTCTGGAATGAGTATTCCGAAATGCTTCTCGGTGAATGGATACCGGAAAAATACATCGAGACCAGCCATGTGCCCGGTTATGTCAAGCTGGTATTCAACTCTGAGCCGGCCAACGAACTTGAACTGACGCGCATCGACAATGAACTTCTCAACCTGATCCGCCGGGTCGATGCCTCGGGCAGTCTCGATCTCGCAATGTTCAGCCTGACGCGCGTCGAACTTGCCGAAGCCATTCTCAAAGCCGCCGAGCGCAATCCAGACGCAAAATTCAGACTGCTTCTCGACCACGCCCAGTTCGACGATGCCGACCCGATTGAAAGCAAACAGGGGCCCTGGCTTGAAAAGAGGGCCGCCGAACTTGGCCTTAAAAACGTTCAGGTGCGCTATCGCTTCAGAATCAATGCCTACGGCCTCGACCAGGAAACGAAAAAACCGGCGCTGCTGAGCTATCTGAGCCTGTTTCTGCACCACAAAAATGTAACCGTAAATGGCCGCGAAATGGCAATCGGCAGTTACAACTGGTCGAATTCAGCCGAGTATCTCAATTTCGAGAACGTAATGATTTTCAATGGGCTCTATCAGCACCATCAGAAACTCATCGACAGTTTCAAGGCTGAATTCGATGTTCTCTGGAACTCAAGAATGCCATCAGGCCCGGTTAAGGCTCCAAGAAAAGGCGTGCCACAAACCGTTACGCTGGCCGAGGGCAAAGCACTGCATGCAAAACTGCTGAAAGCCCTCGAAAAAGAAGAAAACTGCAAAGTGCTTGCCACGCTTGACCGCGAAGCTCACAAACCTTTCGCCAAGATCGTCGAAGAAACCGGCCTCAGTGAAAAGCAGGTGAAAAAGGCCATTAAAGTCCTTTCAGAAGCAGGCTTTATCATCAGATGGGAAAAAGATGCCGTTGAAGGTTATTCACAGGTCGACTGATGCTTTGCCAGAATTGAACATGCAAAATAAACGATTCCATGCCATCCCCGCGCCTGTCCCCGGAAGGGGGCAAGCGCGGGGATCTGAGCAATTGTTCATAAGATCTCTGCCTGTATCCTCCGGGGTATAAACGCAGGAATAACGGACAAACCCCTATTCAAATGTAACAAAGCACCAGGAGCCAACAATGGACCCATTCATCATCAGCAATACCATTCTTGACGGGCTGCCCAAAAACACTGACGCGGATCTGCAGAGACTGGCAGCCGTGTATCGCATAAACTGTCTTGCCGGCCTGAAAAAAGCCAGCCACGGCTGGCTGGGTGCCTGTTTTTCGAGTATAGAACTGCTGACGGCAATTTATCACCGCTATATCCGTGAACCGCAAAAGCCTCTTGAAAACAGAGGCAGCGTGCATCTCTCGAAAGGGCACGCGGCAATGGCACAATATGCGGTGCTGGCCGGCATGAATTGTTTCAGCACCGATCGACTCGCTTCTTACAAGCAATTGCATGGCCTGCCGGCGCACTGCGACCGAACAGTTCCCGGTGTTGACTCAGACAGCGGGTCACTTGGCCAGGGGCTGTCTAAAGCGATTGGCATCGCGCTGAGCAATGCAGCAGCCGGGCATAAGCACCCGGTATTTGCGATAATCGGTGACGGCGAAATGCAGGAAGGGCAACTTTTCGAAGCTTTTCTGACACTGCGCAGGTTGAATCCGGGCATGGTGGTTCCGATTATTGACCGCAATCATCTGCAGTCTGACAGTCAGACTGCAGATATAAAAGATGCTGAAGACTGGGCCACGGTATTTCAGGGAATCGGACTGCAGGTGCACGAGATTGACGGGCATTCCATAAGCGAAATCTGCGCTGCCATTGACCAGATCCTGCAGTCACCACATCCGGGGGTCATCATTGCACGCACAGTCAAAGGTGGCGGTTCTGCTGTTACCGGTATGCCCTACAATACCCCAAGACGCGAGGGCAAATGGCACGGCGCCATTCCTGATGACCGCGAATATCTTGCAATCATGCAGGAACAGGCAGCTATCATCAACAACCCGGCGGTCGATACGGCTTTGCAAGCATGGTTGTCAGGCCAACCAGCTGTTACCTCACAGACGAATTCGAGCAAAGATTCTTCCGGCAACGGCATTTCGACGGGTGAAGCCTTTGCCGATGCACTTCTCACTCTGGCCGGCAACGATCGTCGGGTTTTCGTTCTCGACGCCGATCTTGAAAAATCCTGCAAACTGACAAATGTCGCGACCGGTTTTGCAAACCGGTTTATTGAAGTCGGCATCAGCGAACAGGACATGTGTTCGCTGGCAGCAGGTCTTGGTCTCGCCGGCAATATAGCTGTCGTCAACACTTACGGTTCATTTTTCAAGCGCAGCCTTGACCAGATATACGCCTGCATCACCGAAAAGGTGCCGGTGATCTTTGCTGCACACTATTCGGGCGCCGACTATTATACCGACGGCAAGAGCCACCAGGCGATCAATGATCTTGGCCTGATGCTCGCTCTCAATGACATCGACATTATCGAACCGATCGATGCAGCGAGCACAGGCATCCTGCTGCAAAAAACGCTTGAACGTCTGAAAAGCGAAATCAGGGCCGGCAAGGGCTGCCGACCAGCCTATTTCAGACTGCACCGCACTCCCCTGCCTGGTTTCACCGACTTACCTTTTCATGACGGCCACCCGGGCATTTTCAAGTCGAGCATGGAAACAGGGCAAAGAAATGTGCTGTTCACTTCCGGACCACACATGCTGAAAGCCGGGCTCGATGCCGCCACGACTCTTGCGGCTGACGGCATCTGTCTCGACGTCGTTGCCATCGGCCAGTTTTCTGACCCGCAGAAACATCTGAAGATGTTAAGCGAGACCGGACACCGGCTGTTTTCACTCGAAGATCATCGCCGGGAAAGTGGTGTCGGCAGTTTTGTCGCCTCGCTCGGGTTTCGCAACCCGGTGCGTATCGGTGCCCGCAAATACTGCCAGTCTTCGCTCAAACTCGACGAAATGCTGTCTGAGCATTGCATTACGGCCACCGATGTGGTTAAAGTAGTTAAAAAGGTGCTCGGCTGCAGTCATGAAAAATAGAAACAAGGAGCAGAAGCATGCCTGAATTCAGATTCAATCACAATAACATCAATGTTCTTGACCTCGAAAAAAGCCTTGCTTTCTATCAGAAAGCGCTAGGACTGAAAGAAGTCAGGCGCAAGGAAGCGGCAGACGGCAGTTTCATCCTCATCTATCTTGGCGATGGTACTGGCGGGCACAGTCTTGAGCTGACCTGGCTGCGCGACCGCAAGGAACCGTACAATCTGGGTGAGAACGAATTTCATCTTGCCTTCACAACCAATGATTATGAAGCAGCACATGCCATGCACAAAGAAATGGGCTGTATCTGCTACGAAAACCCGGCAATGGGCATCTATTTCATCGCCGACCCTGATAATTACTGGCTTGAAGTCGTTCCAGAAAAGAAGATGAAATAATGCTGCTGCAAAGTTCAAACCGGCGCCAGGGCGGAATCGGGCCGACGCAGCTGATTGCAGTTATTCTGCTGCTGACTCTCGTCGGCATCGGCGTTTATTACTGGCAGCAGAGCAAACCAGTTCCCGGCCGGCCGCCGTTAGTCACTACCAGCAAAGGGTTTCCGATTGACGAAGCCCTGCGCGAGGCAACGCGCCGCACCGGCAATGTTGTATTCGGCGGCAACCCGGTCATCAGCGGCAGTGCCACCCTTACTCTGCTGAAAAACATTGCCTACCATACCGGTTATTGTGAAGAGCGCCGCAATCCGCTGTGGGTCGCCTACCGTCTTGACGCCAAAGAGGTCGGCGAGAAGTTGAAAAGGCCGAAGGGCTTCAAGGCCGACCTGCGAACCCTGTCGCGTGTTTCCCCGAATGATTTTGCCAAAACCGGTTACGACCGGGGGCATATGGCGCCAAACTCGGCAATTGCCCAGCGTTTTGGCCTGGATGCCCAGCACGAAACCTTTCTGATGAGCAATATTGTGCCACAGAGCCCGGAACTGAACCGAAAAGTCTGGCAAAGGCTTGAAAAGCTTGAAGACGAGTATGCCAACAACCTCGAAAGTATCTGGGTCATAACCGGCCCGATTTTTGACCTTCATATTCAAACGATTTCGAATAATATCGAGATTCCCGACGCATTTTTTAAAATTATTTTTGACGAAGAAAAAGGCAATCTGCGCACCCTGGCATTTCTGATTCAGCAAAGCGTCACCGGCAGAGAGCCTATCGACAGCTTTCTGACCAGCATCGATGAAATCGAGAAGCTTACCGGCCTCGACTTTATTGCGCCGCTGGCAGACGAAGTCGAAGACAAACTCGAAGCGGCAGCTCCAGCCAGAATCTGGTAACAGCAGGAGACAGAAATGACAGATAATTCAACCAGCAAAACCAATCTGATCATCATTGTAATTGGCATTCTGTTCATGTTCCTTCTTCTTTATCACGTTTTTGGCAGCACCAGCCAGGGCATCTACTCTATCGCCACCGTTAAAAACGTTCAGTCGATCGAATCAGAAGATCCAGACAGCAATGAAAAGACTTTTGCGGTCGAGCTTGATTTTCAATCCGGTGAACACAAGGGCAGAACCATGGTTGCCGAGCATTTTGAAACGCCCGGCTCAGCCTACAATCTTGATCTGCAACAGGGAGAAACGATTCTTGCGGTGGTCGAAAAACAGGAAGACCAGGAAATAGTCGGTATTGACGAGCACTTCAAATCGCACCGTCTGATGTTTCTTTCTGGACTGATCATTGTGACAATTGCTGTTCTGGCCGGGGTAAATGGTGTAAAAGCCATGCTGGCGCTTTTCTTCACGCTTATCATAATCTTTGGCGTAATGGCCAGACTATTATTACAGGGCTGGTCGCCAATTCCGCTCTCTATTGTCTGTTCATTCGCCATCATTCTGATCAATATCGTTATAATTGCCGGGCGAACACGAAAAGCTCTTATTGCCGGCCTTGGAACCCTCAGCGGCGTGATTCTGGCCGGGATTTTCGGCTGGCTGGCAGCGACTTTTCTGAAATTGAATGGCTACAGCGGCGACGAGAGCACATTTCTGCAGATTCTCAATGCGAGCATAGATCTACGCGGCATCATGATCAGCGGTATCATTATCGGAGCTCTGGGAGCGGTTATGGATGTCGCGATTTCGATCGCTTCGTCGCTGCTCGAAATTTCGCTGGCCAACCCGGCTTATGATCGTCAGAAACTCTTTGCCAGTGGTATGAACATCGGGCGCGACATCATCGGCAGCATGGTTAACACTCTTATTCTGGCCTACACAGGTGCATCCCTGACATTGATTCTGGTGTTTGCCATGCAGAAAGAAGACTTTCCGCTCATTAAGATCATGAACATGGAATTCATCTGCACCGAAGTGGTAAGATCGCTGGCAGGCCTTTTTGGCATGGTACTGGCAATTCCGATAACTGCTCTGATAGCATCTTTCATTTATTCCCGCCGGCGTTTTGCCAGAGTCGACAATTCAGACGGCGCCGAAGTTGAATAGACGGAAGGTCTGTGTTAGGCTGACCAAAACATTATCAGGGAGACGCGCATGTTTGATCAGAGAGTGACGCTGCTCAGTGACTACGCCAGCCAGTATCTGCAGAAGGGGCAAGAAAGCGAGACCGGTGGATTGTGGGGCAACATGATCAGCCTTTTTGGTTCACGCAGGTCCAGACCGGGAATTTCTGGATTTCAGGGGCAGCTCGATAGCGCTGACTACCTTTCTGACGAAGGTTTTGCGCCTTTCTGCAAAATTGACGACCGCGTCATTCATGTCAAGAAAAATCAGGAAGAATGCCTGATTGCCATTTCACAGAACGACAAAGTCTGGGATTTGACGACATGGGGCGAAGATTACATGTTCATAACCCGCTTCATTGCCGAATGTTACTTCATGATCACCCGCGACGACTACCATATAGATGACGATGAGAGAACGGTTTTCAGGGCGATTGTCGGCTGCATCGAGGCAACATCTCAGGAAATACTCGATGCCCGCAATATCGTCTACTGGACTCTGATAGAAAAGGTTGTCGAAGATGGTGTTGTAACTGAAGAAGAGCTGTCAGTAATGGCAAAGATCCGTAAGGAACTTGAAATTGACAGTCACAATGTTGAAGAACTGCACACGAAAGCATTGAATGATTATTACGATCTTGTTCGACAGAGACATGAAGACTCAGACTATGGCCTCGAAGAGCTTGAAAAGATTCAGGAAATGGCAAAACTTTTGAATGTAAAATTAAATCGGGTCTCAGGCCTTTAACAATGGATGATCTGAGCCACCATTTAAATTTTCTCAACTCAGACGAGCCAGAGAAACAGCTTGACGGGCTGGCATTCTTTGCCGCCTGTGACAGCAGCATGCTGACCGGCGAAGTCATTAACCGACTGGTTTTTCTTGCAGAACATGCCCCGCGACACATTTCCAACGTGGCCTCATCGATCATTTCGCAGTCACTGGCGAACCGACAGCACAATTTTGTTGCCGCTCCTCTGCTGCACAAACTGAAAACCGCGAAAGAAAACGAAATATCACTGCATGAGCTTGAGTGGGCAACAAGGTTGAACACCATTTCTTTTAAAATAGCTCTTGAAGAATATTTAGACCGTTGCACCGAAGAGAAGCATATTTCGTGGCTGGTCAAAAACCTGCCAAAAGCCTACCCCGACCCCGAGCAGATTTCGTTGCTGACTTCTTTTCTGACCTACGGTGACGACCGCATTGTCAGCAATACTATCGAAGGGCTCGAGAACATCAAAGATCCGACGGTGGTTTCTATTTTTGCACAGATGCTTTCACATGCATCACCGCGAGTGAGATCAACGGCAGCAGGCGCACTTGCCCGTGTTAATCCCGAAAAAGCCTGGCAGGCACTGACAAGAATGCTTGAAAATCCAGAACAGACCGGCAGAGTCAAAGCCGCCTGCCACGCCATCAGACAACTGCGGAATCGCGATTTTGCCGAGCTTCTCATTCCACTGCTGCAGCACAATGCAGTCTGCGAAGACGCTGCCAGTACCCTTGCGGTTCTGCTTCTCGAAAAAACTCGCCTGGTTTTCGATCATCGACTGCTGAAAAACCGACCGGATCTGAAAGAAAAAGTGGCGGCAGCTATGATAGAAAATTTGCAAAAACATTGCCAGCGAAAATAAAATCAGTGCTATAATACCTGCCCACTCTTTTTTCTGGAGGCACTGATGACGATTCTCGGCCGCGAAGCCATTGTTCAGGAAATGAAAAAAGGCAACATCAGAATTGAGCCTTTTGATGAGAAAATGCTCGGCCCAGCCAGCATTGACCTGCATCTTTCCAATGCATTCCGTGTTTTTGTACACCTGCCCAATGAACTGCACCTGACTGACAATATGGATTTTAAAGCTGCCACCAAGGGGCTGGTGGTTCCGGATGGTGAAACCCTTACCGTAAAACCTGGCCAAACCGTTCTTGGCATCACCCAGGAAAAAGTCAGCCTCGGTAACGGCCTTTCGGGGTGGCTCGAAGGGCGCAGCCGTTTTGCCCGCGTCGGTCTTCTGGTTCACATTTCCGCCTCATTTATGCAGCCTGGAATCAGCAACCATCAGGTTCTTGAAATATCGAATTTCGGCCCGATCCCCCTCAAACTTATCCCTGGTACCCCGATCTGCCAGTTCATCTTTCAGCGTTGCGAAAACCCAGGGCAGTATCATGGCGTATTTGCGGGTCAGACTCCCGACAACTTCTGGCTCGGCTGATTCAGGAGAAAAAAAATGGCCACCCCATGGAAATGTCTAAAATGTGAAAACAACACCTTTGAGACCGGCGAATTGCGCGCTACCGGCGGTTTTTTATCGAAACTGTTCGATATTCAGACTGAAAAATACTCAACGGTAACCTGCAAAAACTGCGGCTTCACTGAATTTTACAAGCGCAGCAGCAGCGTTGTCGGCCACGTGGTCGACTTTATGGTTGGTTCATAACACAATAAGGCCGGGCAGACGCCCGGCCTTATTGTGTCAGATGATCATTATTCAGCGTTTTTTGCCAGGCCTGGCAGTAGCTGGTTTGGCTTTAGCTGCCTGTTTTATTTCGAGGTTTTCGAGCTCATTTTCGGCAAATTCCTCGCCGTATTTCGTCGCAAATTCTTCATAGATTGCCATATGTTCTTCGAAACTGCCGGCCTTTTTGCCACCAAGTTTGCGGTTCATGTCACGGTCTGACAGTCTTTCTATCAGTTCATCCCAGAAGGTTTTTTCTTCGTATTCTCTGATAAATTCGGCAGCCTGGGTCTGGTCTTCCCAGTCGGTGTTTGGCATGTATTCCTTGATGTCATCCATGAAATCAATTTCTTTTTTCATGCCGTTCTTAGAGGCATGGGCATAAATTTTCTGAATCAGTTTGATATAATCATCTCTACGACCATCTTCCTCTTCGTAATCATGGGCGGTCATAACCCATTCGGCCATTATGGCGATTTCGACGAGTTTTTCGAGTTCAGCTTTATTAAGACTGATATCCATGGGCAGATTCCTTTAAGTCATTAGATTTAACATCTTGAACGTAACAAAATTACCACAGAAAAAAGCAACCGCAAAATGAAACTTGTCTACTGATATCAGCAGACAGGTAATCACATAAAAAATCAGCGTTTAAGCAGCTCAGGCAATTTATCAAAGCTGCCGGCAAATTCTTCGATGCTGTCAAAAACCGGCACACCGCAGGCGAGCAAACGCTTTTTTGAATTATGCCCGGCTGCGATAAGAACGCAGGGTATACCCATAGCATCGGCAGTATCGAAATCATGCAAAGTATCGCCGACCATCAGAGCTCTGTTTTTGTCACAACCGCATTCAGCGATGAGGTTGCAGCCAAGTTCGACTTTACTGTGAGCATAACTGTTGTCAAGGCCACGCACCTTGTCAAAATAGCCATCCAGCCGGAAATGACTGATACATTGATGCAACGCCTGGTCGTAGAGAGCAGAAAGCACGAATTGCCTGGTTCCCGTTGATCTGAAACGATCGAGAACGCTTCTGGCACCACTATGTAGTTTGCACTCAAACATTCTCGACCCATAGGCATCGATATATTCCTGACCAGCGGCTTCGTATGATTCGCGGGTAAAATCAAACCCAATGTTTTCGTAATATTTTTTAATGGGAAAGGTAAATTTTTCGAGGTATTCTTCGCGATCGAGAAGGTTCAATGAGCGTTTTCTGAGACTGACGTTGATAATATCGATACATTCGTCGACGTCGTCAAGCAGGGTGCCGTTCCAGTCCCAGAATATGGTGTTAAAAACAGGCATGACAAAATGTTCTCCGGATTAAGCTGGATCGATTATAACATAATCATCCATGGCAACCAGCTTTTCAGAGAGAAGGTATTCCGGTGTAGCTGACAAGGCGTTTAAGAGTCTCTTCAGCTGCCTCTAAGTCTGGGAAATATGGAAAAATCGTTACCGTATCACCGTTCTGTCTCACCAGAACGATTTCATAAACATTTTCAGGTTTGCTCAAAGGGTAGCGGCGCGAAGAAAAGCGGTTAACCCTGAAGCCGGCGGTATCAAAAAATCGAAGGGTTTCGTGAGAACCCAGAACCCTGCAGATATAGCAGCCGTAAACGACTATCTGCCCGTCTTCGACCGAGAACTCAATTCTACGGAAACCATCTCTGATCAAAGCAAGGCCACGAGCCAGGACCATTACGGCGATTGCGAACATCAAAGCCGCGCCGATTCCGTATAGACTCCTGCTGCTGAAGCCATAAAGAGAGTGATAAAGAAAGTTCAGCCCCCCCAGGATAAACGGAAAACCAAGGAAAACCATCAGGATAATTTCAAGAATCAGGTCGGCGGTCTTCTGGCACTCTACCAGAAGTTTACCGGCGTTTTCTGAAAGGTTATATCGAAGAAGAACATGATCACTTTCGACTCTTGAGCTGTCTTCGTTCATAAAAAAGCCTCTCCCGGGGAGCAGACATCACCCGGCCAACCTTGATCATACATGCCATTTTTTATTTGTACACAGAACAGCAATATAAATATAATCAGCAACAAGGCTTTTAGCAATGTGAGCAAATAAAAATCCGCACCTTATTTTTGTAAAACCCTTGCGATTAAAAATTCTGGCATTATAATTCTTGTACAATCTGCATTTCTGAGGTGAAAAAATGAAGCGAATCGGTAGTTTTCTGATACTGATGGTTCTTCTGGTTGCTTTTATCGGCGTAGCCGGACAGGCAAAAGCCGATGTCGAAAATTATTTCGACAATATCCAGACCAATGTTTTCGACCCGGCTGCAAAAGTCAGATTTCTGCCCGAAAACGTTAATTCATGGTTCGCCCGCTGGCATATTCTCGATAACGCCAGAAAATCGATAGATGTTACTTATTTCATCGTCGAACAGGATATCTTCGGCATGAGTATGCTCGGCATGCTTTATAAAAAGGCAAAAGAAGGCGTTAAAATCCGCCTTATGGTCGACGCTCGCGGCACCAAAGGTCTTACCCGCAAATTCATCGGCCAGGATGTTCTGCAGGAAATGGTGAAATTCAAAAATGTGCAGATTCGCGTTTTCAACCCGGTTCACCGCAAACTGCAGGCACTGTTTGACGATCTGCGCAAAATTACCGCTTCGAATCATGACAAGATCATTATCGTTGATGATGAATACCTGATCACCGGTGGCCGCAATGTTTCGAAAAACTATTTTGTCGACCCGCGCGATCTTAAAACTGTTTATCGCGACACCGATATTCTGATTCAGAGCCCTAAAGTAGCCAATCAGGCCGGTCTCGCTTTTGACGAAGAATTCCGCAACGGCGGCACTTTCCAGATTTACAAAGATATTTTCGGCAATGCCGATACCATGAGCAAAGATCTTGAGCTTGCCTACAACACCATGCGCCGTTACATCACCGGCGGCGGTCTGTTCAAGGTTCCGTCACCGACCCTGAGCAAAGAAACCAATGAACTGCTCAAGAAATACAACGACGAGCTGAAAAATTACGAACGCATTCAGCACTACGCTTCGTTCCGCCTCTTCAACGGTGAGAGAGCCTACCCGACCAGAATACTCGACAAACATTCGATTCAGGGCTCGCGCAATGACATCACCAAAAACCTTTCAGGCCTGATGGACGCTGCCGAATCAGAAATCATCATCCAGAACCCCTATGTGGTTCTCACCGAAGAAGCCCGGGCCGCAATCAAAAGAGCCAGTGACCGCGGAGTGAAGGTAATCATTCACACCAACAGCCCGATGAGCTCAGACAGCCTGCTGACCCAGGCGATGTTCATCGGCGACTGGAAAGGCATTCTCAAAGACATGCCGAATGTGCGAATCTTTGGCTACAAGCTTTCAACAAAACTGCATTCAAAAGTATTCGTTTTTGACCGCAAAATTGCTGTGATCGGCACCTACAACATGGATTGCGTAAGCGAACAGATCAATTCTGAAGTGGTAGCTGTAGTCAAATCACGCCCGTTCGCCAACCAGGTTGCCGGCAAGATCATGCGCGATATCGAAGATTCTCATGAATACAAGATCAAAGTCGAACGCGACGGCTCGATCAAAACCATCTTCGGGCCCGAATCACATTCTGACAAGGCAGTTATCGACCGTCTGAACATGCTGCAGAAACTGCAGTGGCTCAGACCGCTAATCTGACCTCAGCGACGATTTAATACCGGGGTTGCTTCGATCGAGAAGCAACCCCGGTTTATTTTTTTCAACCATCCCGGAATTTATTGCACTCAACCACGTGCCCATAATGATTACAGGGATAGACAACCATTACATTATACCCGTGCCTTTTGCCAGGAAAGCTACAGGCGCCGATATTATTGATCACTGCAGAAACAAAGTTGAACTGGTTCGTCGGCCCGGTCTATCAGTCGGGTTGCTTTTTCTCCAGCGATTCGCTTCGCTCACAAGCTTACGAAAAAGCAATCCCGACTTCTCCCCGTGCCTACTATTACAAACAATTCTGCTTTTGATTTGCAGTTATCAATAATCCTCTGTCACATTTGAATTTAAGGAGCGTCAGTTTGTGCGTCATCCATGCGCTTGTCCGCGAAGGGTGAAAGCAGGGATTTAAGCTTGTTTAAAGCTAGATTCCCGCATTCGGGGTTGTCGATTCAACCCCTGAAAATGAGACAAAGAACCACAGTTCGCCACATAAGTTCATTTTCAGCTTTAGCAAGGTGTTAAACGCGGTTATTTTTGAGTTGACTTTTGCCACAATAAAGGTATCATATTTAGTGTTTGCAATTTTTTTCACGAAGCGAGAAACAATCCAATGACCAGGCTCGATAATACTCTGTTGAAAGCTGAACAAAGCGGCGATCTTTCGGTTGAAGAAATTGAATTCCTTCTCAGCCTTTCGGAACAGTCTGATCTCGAAAGACTGTTTGCGGCAGCCTATGCCGTTAAAGAACGTTTTGTCGGCAGGAAGGCCTGGTTCAGAGGCATCGTTGAATTCAGCAACATCTGCAGCAAAGATTGTTATTACTGTGGCATCAGGCGCAGCAACAGTAAGACCAGCCGGTTCCTGATTCCGGAAGAAGATATAATCAGGTCAGCAGTATGGGCCTGGGAAGCCGAATACGGCAGTGCGGTACTGCAGTCTGGAGAACGCTCTGACCCGCAGTTTGTCGACATGGTGGAACGGATAATCAAAGAAATCAAGCGACGCACCAACGGCGAACTGGGCCTTACTCTTTCGCTCGGCGAGCAGACTGAAGATACTTACCGAAGGTGGTTTGAAGCCGGTGCGCATCGCTATCTTCTGCGCATCGAAACCAGCAACCGCGATCTTTACAGTCAGCTGCATCCGGCTGACCATAATTTTGACGCAAGACTTGAATGCCTGGATCGCCTGCGCCGGGCTGGCTTTCAGGTCGGAACCGGTGTGATGATCGGGCTGCCAATGCAAACTTTGCGCCACCTCGCCGAAGACGTGCTGTTTTTCAAGCAGCAGGACGTCGACATGATCGGCATGGGTCCTTACATCTATCATAACGAGACGCCACTGGCGAAATACCGTGAAGAGTGGGAAATCCCGACCGGCAAACTGCTCAATCTGGGGCTGAAAATGATTGCGGTTACCAGACTGGTATTGCGCGACGTTAACATTGCTTCGACTACGGCTCTGCAGGCCTTGCAGGATAATGGTCGCGAGCTTGGCCTGAAGGCCGGTGCGAATATTATCATGCCGAACACGACCGATACCCAGTATCGTGAGAGCTATCAGCTCTACGAAAACAAGCCCTGCCTCGACGAAAACGCCTCGATGTGCCGTGGCTGTCTGCAGCGACGTATCGAAGCCATTGGCGAAACCATCGGTTTCGGCGAATGGGGCGATTCAAAGCATTTTGCACTTCGCCAGAAGAGCAAACAGGAGATGAACCATGAAGCTGAGAATTCTGCTGATAATGACGGTTCTACTCGCACTCTCTCTAATTTTTCAGGAAAAAGCCCAGACTGCAGGAGGTGACCTTATGCAGGAAAAACGTCCTTTGACCGCGGAAGAAGAGCGCGTGATAATACATCGCGGCACCGAGATGCCTTTTACGGGCAAGTTTCTCAAGCACAAGGAAAAAGGCACCTATACCTGCCGCCGCTGCGCTGCCGAACTTTATCGTTCAGAGCATAAATTCGACTCAGGTTGCGGCTGGCCTGCTTTTGACGACGAAATAGCCGGCGCGGTCAAACGCAAGCCTGACCCTGACGGGCATCGGATCGAGATTGTCTGTGCCGCCTGCGATGGTCATCTTGGCCATGTTTTTGTCGGTGAGGGATTGACCGACAAAAATCTTCGCCATTGCGTCAATTCGGTTTCTCTTGATTTCATACCTGCCGGGAGCAAAAAAAACGCTGAGGCAATCTTTGCCGCCGGTTGCTTCTGGGGAGTAGAGCATCTTATGAAGCAGGCGCCAGGCGTTAAAACCACTCAGGTCGGATATGCCGGAGGGCATCTTGAGAATCCGGATTACCGGAGCGTCTGCTCAGGCACAACCGGGCACCTGGAAGTAATCAGAGTAGAATTTGACGAAACAGTTACCAGTTTTGAAACTCTGGCCAAGCTGTTTTTTGAGATACATGATTTTTCGCAGACCGATGGTCAGGGTCCTGACATTGGCGAACAGTATCTTTCTGCCATTTTCTACGCAAATGATGCGCAGAAAGCAGTGGCAGAGAAGTTGGTCAATCAGCTCAAAAACATGGGACACCAGGTTGCGACAAGTCTGAGGCCGGCCGCAAAATTCTGGCCGGCTGAAGATTACCACCAGAATTATTACAGTAAAACCGGCAAGGCGCCTTATTGCCACATCAGACGCAAAATTTTCTGAGAACTACAGTATTGTGAATGCGAAACGCCCGGCTGAACTGCCGGGCGTTCTGTTTTATTTACTGCTGCAGGGCTGGCAACTGTCTTTAAATCCAAGTTTCCGGAGAAAGAACACTGCCGGGCACAGCCCGGTGAAAGCAGATTGAATCAGATTCAGCGCCACAAAAACTGTCAACCAGACGAACAGCGGATTTACATACCAGGTCAGATAAAGGCTCAGCAGAATCATGCTGCCGGCCAGAACGCGAATTGCATTATCAATAGTCATAAATATGCTCCTGTTGCTTTTTGTATTTATGAGCAATCGGCATGCCATTCATGCAAAATCGTTTTTTACCCTTCTGATAAAGAGACTGAGACTACAATTCCGGCAACTCGCAATCATTCGTTCGAGCAATATTGCGTATGGTTGCGCAACATGCTAGCGTAACTTAACGCAACACAAAAAAGGTGAGTTCAGATGAAAAACAATCCGTTTCTCCGCAGCATCAGTACTGCACTGCTTCTTGAGACAATGGCTGAAGGTGTAATGATGGTCGACACCGAAGGCAAAATAATGGTCTGGAACAAGGCAATGCAGGAAATGACAGATTACCCGGCCTCAGAGGCAATCGGTCGAACAACTGAGTGGCTCAGAGCGCCTGAGTGTGTTGGAGCCCAGCAGATTTTTTCACTTCTCAGCCCGAAAAAAACAGAAACATGCGTTACCGGCTGCGAGTGCCGAATGGTCGCAAAGAGCGGTGAGCACATTCCAGTCATGGTTAATGCAAGAATTCTTCGTGATGAGAATCAGAAGGTTCTGGGCATCCTGCAGACCATCACTGATTTTCGCCCGGTTTTCAACCTGCGCCAGGAAATTGCAGCAATGGCTTCGAAAATGCAATCGGAAGAAAATTTTCATGGCATTACCGGTCGCAGTCTGTCTATGCAGAAGGTTTTCCGATTAATTTCATTTGCGGCAGAAAGCGAAGCTTCGGTGATGATACTTGGCGAAAGCGGCACGGGCAAAGAACTGGTTGCCACGGCGATTCAAGAATTGAGCAACCGGCGGCAGAAACCGTTCATAAGGGTGAACTGCGGAGCGATCCCCGAGACTCTCCTCGAGTCAGAGCTTTTTGGGCATGAAAAAGGCGCTTTTACCGGTGCCATAAGGCAGAGAACCGGGCGTTTCGAAGCCGCAGACGGCGGCACAATTTTTCTAGATGAAATCGGCGACATCAGCGCCGCAATGCAGGTAAAAATGCTGCGGGTTCTTCAGACAGGCGAATTTGAAAGGGTTGGCGGCGAAAAAACCATCAAGGTGAACGTCAGAGTCATTGCGGCCACCAACAAAGACCTGATGCGTGAAGTCAGAGAAGGTCGATTCAGAGAAGATCTCTATTACAGGCTGCGTGTATTTCCAATCAATCTGCCGCCGCTGCGGCAGAGACCAGACGACATACCTCTGCTGGCCCGGCATTTTATCAGTCGTTTCGGCGCCAGAACAGGCAAGCTGATTTCGGGAATTTCGCGGGAAGCTATGAGCAGAATGGTCTCTTACCCATGGCCCGGAAATGTTCGCGAACTGGAGAATACAATAGAATATGCATTTGTTGTATGCCAGGAAAGAATTATCGATGCCGACGACCTTCCTGGCGAACTTTCCCAGAATCAGGTGTATGAAAATGATGGAGACAATTCGGACCGGCTGCGCACCGGGCAAACATCTATTAAAAGTGTGCCGGATTCCAGAAAAGTTTTCGACAGGCTGAGCGGAAAAAAAATTCTCAGATCAAAAAAAGAGCTGACCGGATTACTTGAAAAAAACCTGTGGAACAAGGCTGAAGTTGGCAGATTGCTCGGAGTAAGCAGAACTGCAGTCTGGAAATGGATCGAAAAGCATGGGATAAAAAGTGCCCCGGAAGATTGACGCATTGTGTGTACATTCTTACAATTTAGAAATATTCTCGACAGGAGTAATCAGGATGAAAAAGCTCACTGCAGCGATAGCGGTTTTTCTGGGCATGATGGTCGCAGGCACGGCAATGGCCCAGGAACTTACCCTTTTCACCATGCCCTCACCCCGCAAAATCAACTGGTCAAGCCCACGCAGCCTTTTGAACAGTGCGGTCACCAACAATCTGACTTTTCAGCATCGATCGCACAAACATGCGATCGGGCACGTTTTTATTCAACTCAGCCATGAAGGCCGTAAAGAACTTATTCTGACCGGCAGTGTTCCGTCGCCTGAAGACAATTCAAATGATCTGGTACTCAAAAAAGGCTACGGTCTGGGCATTCTTTTCCACGGCATGGCCGGGCGCCTCGAAAAAACTGAAGATCTTCAGGCCGAGATTGTTGACCGTTTTGAATCAGGTCGCATTGCCTACATCAGGTTCAAGCTCAACGATGCCAACTACGACCGCCTGAAAAAATATCTCGAAATTTACCGCAAACGCGGTTATGGCAATACCTACAATGGCCTCAATCGACCAAGAGAAGGCCTCGGTGCCGGCTGCAGTGCTTTCGGCATCGCGTTTGTTGAAGTCGCAGGTCTGATGCACCCCGTCTGGAGAGAAAAGTGGCCGGTTTCGGTCAGAATCCCGAATACTCTTATCGGTGGGCCGCTTACCGGCAACAAGGTTTCACCCTGGAAGGTTCTGAAAGCCGGCAGCTGGGCGAAGGAATCTGAACCACACCGCGTTTTGACTCTCTATGAACCTTACTACATCTATGAATGGATTCTTGAAGAATGGCGCCGGGAAAACACCGCAAAAACCGGCAGAGTCAAACTTCTGAAACGCAAAAACGCTTTCGGTCTTGAATACGACTGCACACATGTTGCTCCGCCTGAAGAACCGATGTTTCAGGGTGCTGCTGCCGAAATCGAAGACGACGAATAAGCCTTTATAAAAAACCGGCTGTTCCGTGATGGAACAGCCGGTTTTTTTTGCGTCAGACTCAGTCGCTGACGGGCGCCTGGCTGTTGATTTCGTCGCGCAGAGTGCGGCGAAGAACTTTTCCGATTGCGGATTTTGGAAGAGCCTCGCGGAATTCTATATCGCGAGGCACTTTGTAATTAGCCATATTTTTGCGGCAGAAATCGATAAGTTCGTTGCGGTCAATAGTCTGACCATCGACCGGAACGACGAAAGCGCGCGGAACTTCGCCACGGGTTGCATGTCTGGCGCCAACGACCACGGCTTCTTTGACCGATGGGTGTTTAAAGAGAACTTCTTCTATCTCGCGGGGATAAATATTGTAACCGCCACTGATGATGAGGTCTTTTTTGCGGTCGGTGACAAAGAAGTAACCCTCTTCGTCGCGGTAGCCGATATCTCCGGTGTAGAGCCAGCCGTCACGCAGAACCATTTCAGTCTGGCCGGGCTGCTGAAAATAGCCCTTCATGACCTGTGGCCCGCGAATGACGATTTCGCCGTGTTCGCCCGGCGCGAGGTCCTTGACACCATATTCGACATCGACGATACGGGCTTCGGTAGAGGGTATCGGCAGCCCGATCGACCCGGCCTTGCGATTCCCGAAAATCGGGTTAAAATGGGTTACCGGCGAGGTTTCGCTGAGGCCGTAGCCTTCGGTGATTCTGGCGCCGGTCTTTTTCTCGAACAGCTCCATCTGACTGACGGGCAGAGGAGCTGACCCGCTGATTATCAGTTTCAGAGTCGAAAGGTTATAGGAATCTATATCTTTCTGGCTGAGGCAGGCGCTGAAAATTGAGGGAGCCGAAGCCATGCAGGTAATCCCTTCGCTGGCGATAAGCGTCAAAAGTGCCCTTGGCGTAAAACGCGGCAACGGAATCATGGTTGAAGCGAGAACGACTGGCAGAATAATCGTGACGGTCAAACCGTAAATGTGAAAATAAGGAAGAACGCCGACGAATTTTTCCTGGCCGGACTGGAGAACGTGAAACATCTGCTGACTCTGAATTGCGTTTGAGAAGAGGTTGGCGTGTGTCAGCATGCAGCCCTTTGAAATACCGGTGGTGCCGCCGGTGTATTGCAGAAGCGCCAGGTCTGCGTGCGGGTCGATATTTTTACAGCTGTAGCCATGATTGTCTTCGAGAAGCCTTGCCCATGGCGCAATACGGGCGCTTTCGGGAACAATCGAAGTGCCTTCTTCGGAAGCCGGAACGACGAAAACCTTTTCGACACCGGTGTGTTCAAGAATGCCAGCCACTTTGGGTAAAAGCAGATCATTGGTGATGACGAACCTCGACCCGGAGTCATTGAACTGATGCAGCAGTTCGGTTTCAGAATACAGCGGGTTGGTCATGACGCCAACGGCACCGGCCCTGACAATGCTCCAGAATGCAACGACAGTCTCGCTGCAGTTCGGCAGAAAAACCGCAACCCGGTTTTGTTTTTCGAGTCCGTGAATTCTCAGGTTTCCGGACACGATCTCGGTCAGACGATCGAATTCTCTATAGGTAAGTTGCTGACTTCCCTGTTTTAAAGCAATATTTTCAGGGAAATTTTTAGCCGCTTCAATGATGAATTCGTGTAAAGGGCGTTTTTCAGAAGGAATTTCGTGTGCCACAACAGAATCGTAGGAACTCAACCAGCATTTATCTACCATTCAGGCCTCCTGACATTTCGTGCAGTCAGAATAAACCGTGGCGGTGCAGGTGCGCAAGAATTTTGTTTGACTAACGGCGCAAAAAAGATATAGTCTGATTACGCACATCGTAATTTGTGTGATTTTTTGGCCGGCGCTGCCGGATTTAAAGGAGCCATAATGACTACCGTAAAAAAGGGCGACCTCGTATTTGTACACTACACCGGCAAGTTTGATTCCGGCGAAGTTTTTGACACCAGTGCCGATGGCAGCCCTCTGTATTTTATCGTTGGCGAAGGCGACATCATCGAAGGTTTTGAAAAGGCCGTCGTTGGCATGAAGGTGGGCGAGAAGAAAAGCATTCACCTGACTCCAGCTCAGGGCTATGGCGAATATTCTGAAGATCGCGTTATCAGCACCGACCGCAAAAATTTCGGTGACGATTTCGAGCCCGAAATCGACCAGCAGCTGGCACTACAGCTTGAAAACGGCGAACGGGCCATTGCTACCATCGTGGACTTCAATGACGAGAGCGTTACGCTCGACATGAATCA
This sequence comes from Candidatus Rifleibacteriota bacterium, assembly GCA_029560455.1. Next base: position 1,651 of record JAKQKW010000127.1, on the reverse strand, counting down.
CCCTCTGGCTGGCGAGAACCTGCACTTCGACCTTGAACTGGTCGACATCAAAGACGCTTCAGAAATGCCACAGTCATCATGCGGCGGCGGCTGCTCAAGCTGCTCAGGCTGCGGTCACTGATCTCTTTTCCGGCTTAAAGCTTAATACGACCCCGGGCTCTTTGCCCGGGGTTTTATTTTTACGGAATTACCCAGGCAAAAACGGCTTCACACCTGAATTCATCAATGCAACATTTCCCGCCCAGGCAGCTGAACCTGCTTTACCGGATGGTGGCGCTACAGTCATGACCTTTCTTTCCAGTCTGGAGGCCCAGGAGGCGGTTATCATCGAACCGCTGCCGGCAGCAGCCTGAACAATGACTACTATTTCGGCCATGGCTGCGATAATACGGTTGCGGGTCGGAAAAAAGCTTCTGACCGGTCGGGCGCCGGGCAACAGCTCTGTCATCAATGCGCCGTTCTGGCGGATGTCAGCAAAAAGGTCGGCATTAGCGGCTGGATAAATCACATCGAGACCGGTACCCAGAACCGCAAGCGTATAAGCGCCAGAATTCAGAGTTGTTCGATGCGCAACCGTGTCAACGCCTGAAGCACCGCCGCTGACAATTGCGAAGCCCTGAGCGATCAGGCAGCGACAGATTGATTCTGTCAGGGCAGCCGTTTCGGGCTCAATGCTGCGGGCGCCGACGACGGCAGCGAATCGGCGTTTCGGAATCAGACTGGAAGCAAAAATAACCGGGGGTGGTTCACCGAGATCTGCCAACTGTAGCGGGTAACCCGGTTGCGAAAAATACCAGCCAAGCAGTTCACCTGAACGCACAAGCTTGATTGCCGTCGCAGTTGAGCTGCGGGTCGAAGCTTTTTTAACGCTGACAGCAGTGAGTACCGGCTCTGTCTTGAGGTAACTGCGCCAGTGGCGAAGAGCTGCCGAGGGCAAACCATGCTCTTCGACTATTCTACGAAAGGTTGCAGCACCGACACCCTTAAGCCGACTCAGTATCAAAGCGGCAGCAAACTCACGCATATTTTTCCCCTGCAAAAGATTTTTACGATTATCTGGCAGCATAGCGATTTTTTGCGACTGCGGCAAGCCCCCAGTCAGGGTTAGGTTAAAAGTTGACCTGAAGCCGATTTGATGATATAATCGCTCTATCAATTTTAATTTCCAAAGGAGATTTCTATGGCAGAGTTGATTCTTAACGCTGAAGTAAGAAACAAAACAGGTAAAGAGAACGCAAAAAAGCTCAGAGTCAAAGATTTGATTCCGACTGTTGTATATGGCAAGGATTTTGCCCCGGTACATTGCGCGATTCCGAGACTGCAGATTGAAAAACTGCGCAAGGTCAATCGTAATTCTCTGATCGACCTTCAGTTCTCAAACGGTGGCAAACACACTGTTATCGTCAGAGACACCCAGAAACACCCGATCACTCACAGCTACGTGCACGTTGATCTGCAGGCCGTTTATATGGATAAACCGGTCAGAGTCGATGTCGACCTCGAATATGTTGGCACTCCGATCGGCAAAAAGAGCGGCGGCATCTTCACCACCATGTGCAAACAGGTTAAGATCGAATGTCTGCCTGGTAAGATTCCCGAAGTGATCAAGCTCAACATCGATGACCTCGATGCCGGCATGTCACTGCACGTT
>JAKQKW010000110.1 GCA_029560455.1 Candidatus Rifleibacteriota bacterium | reverse complement strand
CGAGCGAAGCGGCGGTAATGCCCTTGCCAAGCGAAGAAAGAACACCACCGGTAATAAATACGTAATGCGACATTTTCATTCTCCTGAATTCGGCAGATTTTATAAAACTCTATCTCAGGCCGCCAGCAAAGCTTCGACCTGCCTGAATATTTTTCAACTATTAGAGAGCAACCCGACTGATAGACCGGGCCGTCGAACCGGTAAAAAATATTTTAAGTTTAAAGCTATCAATAATTATGGACTTTTTCATTGCATTGCCGCACCCGAAAAAGCGTGCGGCGGTTGAGGTTGTAAAAGATCAGGCGGCGGGGCCGCGCCTGGCCAGCTCGTTTCTGACCCGGTCGAGATCGGCCTGGGTGTCGACGCCGATCGAATCACGGGCCGCGGGTAAAACTCTTATTTTGATACCGTGATACAGCGCCCGCAGCTGTTCAAGACTTTCGATTTTTTCGAGGTCGCAGGCCGGCAGTTCGAGCAGCTGCAGCAGGGTATCACGGCGGTAGCCGTAGACGCCGATGTGTTTGCGCGGCGCAAAGCCGTCACGACTGCGCGGAAACGGCAGCAGGCTGCGCGAGAAGTAGAGAGCGTCGCCTTTGGCGTCAGTCACGAGTTTTACTGCGTTCGGGTTGTTTTCGTCTTCTTCGCGCAGCGGAAAACTGAGGGTCGCCATATTGACCGCCGGGTCGGCAAAGGCGTCGGCGACGCGCCGCAGCCCTTCACCGTCTATCAATGGCTCATCGCCCTGAATATTCACATAGACGTCGGCACCAGTAAGCTTTGCCACTTCGCCGATGCGACAGGTGCCTGAAGGCAGCGCCGGATCGGTGAGAAATGCCTTGAAACCAGCCTTTTCAACGACATCGACGATACGCTGTGAATCAGTTGCCACCATTACCGCATCGAAAGCGCCGCTCGCCATTGCCGAGCGGGCAGTCATGACCACGAGGGGGGTGCCGCAGAGGTCGGCGAGCATTTTTTCGGGCAGCCGGGTCGAGGCAAAGCGTGCCGGAACGACGCCGATAACAGAATAGCTGCGTTTATTTGCCGTTGCCATTGGTGAGAATCCCTGTGGTTGAATGCCCTTCGAGCAGCGGCACGACCTTGACGCAGCCGCCATGGCT
>JAKQKW010000109.1 GCA_029560455.1 Candidatus Rifleibacteriota bacterium | reverse complement strand
ACTTCGGCGCCGAATTTTTTGCGGAATTCGTCATTATTATGTTCCTCGGCGGGAATATAAGCCCCGCTGCCAATGATTTTTGCGTATCGGTTCATTTTGCTGCTCCTGAATTTTGCGATACAGCATTTTTTTAGCAGCGATGCAGCAAAAAGTCAACCCTTTTTTGCTTTCTGCAAATTTTAAAAGTTTTTTGAACCGACAGGCGGAAAAACTGTATTAACATTTGAACGACAATGAAAAGAACAGATGAACAACTTCTACTCGACGTTGCCAAAGGCGATAAAAGCGCCTTCAGAGAAATTTACCAGAATTACTCTGCAGCGCTTTACCGGCTGGTCAAACGTCTGGTCGGTGTAAAAAGCTCTGACTACGACGAAGTTTTTCAGGAAATCATGCTGCGTATCTGGAAAAACGCGCCGCTCTTCGACCCGAACAAGGGCCGGGCAAAAAGCTGGATATATCTGGTTGCTACCAGGAATTGTCTTAACTGGCTCGAAACGAAACGCAACCGCAGCATGGCCCGCGAGACCGAACTGCACGAAACTTTCCCCGATTCTGACAAACCGGGCCCGGAAGAAGCCGTTTTCAGAAGCGAGGAAGCGGAATCGGCAGTCAGACTTCTCGACTGTCTGCCGGAAGACCTGAAACTGGCAGTCAGCCTGAGACATCTCGACGATCTCAGCATCGAAGAAATTGCCGGGATAACCCAGGTTCCGGAAGGAACCGTTAAAAGCCGGATATTTTATGGATTGAAAAAGCTAAGAAGCTTCTTCTTCAAGGAGAATTCTCATGAATAAAAGACCTGAATGCGTTGAACTGCAGTCGCGCATGGTCGAATTTTTCAGCGGCCCGCCCGGCCAGGCGGTACCCGCTGAAATCAGCGCACATCTCGAAGGGTGCCCCGAATGCCGCATCGAGTTTGATCAACTCTGTCAGACGGTCGATATGCTGCAACAGTCTAAGGCAACCGTAACAACTGTTCCTGAAAATCTGCTGGCGGCTGTCGAAAGCCGGCTCGATGCGACGCCGCAGCTGCGACCGATGGTCAGTAACAACGAGGTGAGAAATCTGCTGATCGTGCAGTATTCATATCTCGCCTTCATGTCGGTCGTGATCTGGGTCACGCTTCTCTTTGCCCAGCCGTTTTTGACCGGATGGCTGGTCGCAAACGGCATGGAATCGGCAATGCCGCTGCTCAATGAATATGGGCTTTTTCTGGCCTTCTTTGCCGCCGGCGGCATTTTCGCGCTGATCAGTTCACCGTTGATTATCAGAACCATTGCCCAGACTTCGACCCGGGAAAAGAAGACCGGGTTCCTTTACCGCCTGTTTTCCGGCAGCCTGCGGATGTTTGCCTGCTGAGCCTGCCATTAATCTGAAATCTGATCTGGAGGAAAAAATATGAAATTTCCTGATAAAAAGGACATGACTGCGAAAGACATTCTCTTTTACGTCTGCGTGGTGCTGCTTGGCCTGCTCGCGCTCAACATCGTGCTCAGATTGCTGCCGCCTGCCATATTCCTGTTTCTGATTCTGGCGCCGCCGATTTTCGTGCTTGCCGACGCGCAGGAAAGAAAAGTCAATCGGCCGGTATTATGGGCCACATTTGCACTGTTCACCAACGTTTTCGGTCTGGTCGTCTACCTGCTGGTGCGCCCGGAACAGCCCACCGTTCACACCTGCCGCAACTGCGGCGGCGTAATCGAAGACAGGTTCTGCAACTGCCCCTGGTGTGGCGAAAAGGTCGACCGGCCTCTCGAAAAATGCCCGGCCTGCCACGAAGAAGTTAAAAAGGGCTGGAAATTCTGCCCCAGCTGCAACTGCAATCTGCAGCAGACGATGGCAGGTGCTGAAAATACCGCAAAAACCGCCTAGAGTATTGCCAGCAACCGTAAAGTCGGCTGAAAAGAAGCATGCTTTTCAGCCGACTTTGCATTTATGGCAGACCAGAAAGCTTTGTCTGGGCCAATTTCTGGAACAAAAATAGCTGCCGGTTCCACAGTTGTTGCCGGAACTAAACTTATGCGGCCCGGCGGCTTTTTTTGCGGTGGCGAATGTGGTAGACTGTGGCAGTTTTCAGGTTATCTAACAATATTTTTCAGGAGGCTTTCATGTCTATTATTGATGCTATTCAGGCCCGTGAAATCATTGACAGCCGTGGTAATCCCACTATCGAAGTCGAAGTAATTA
>JAKQKW010000105.1 GCA_029560455.1 Candidatus Rifleibacteriota bacterium | reverse complement strand
TGAAGCCGGGGCGGGTTGCCGGCAGCGGGTAATCTGCGGTGGCGATTGCTTTGATCGGGATTTGTTTTTGCAGCAGGCCGAGAGCATGTGCTTCTTCTTGAATGGCCACGGCAAAATCATACCAGCTGGCGACACCGGCGTCTGACCAGTGAAAAAGGCCCCGGGCGTTGTGGTCGATCAGCTGCCAGATCACCCGGGCAAGAGAATTGGCCCAGGTCGGGGTGCCGATCTGGTCGGCAACCACGCCGATGCTTTCACGCTCTTTCATCAGGCGCAGCATGGTTTTGACAAAGTTGTTGCCGTGCGCACTGTAAAGCCATGCGGTTCTGACGATAAAAGCTTCGGCGCCCGAATTCAATATTTCGTTTTCGCCGGCGAGCTTGCTTTTGCCATAAACACTGAGCGGGTTCGGCCGGTCTTCAGGGGCGTAAGCCTTGCCCCGGCTGCCATCGAAAACGAAATCAGTCGAAATGTGAGCCAGTAAAGCATTGTGCTGTTTAGCGGCTTCGACCAGATACCTGGGGCCGATCTGGTTGACCGCATGGGCTTTTTCAACTTCAGTTTCGGCTTTGTCCACAGCCGTGTAGGCCGCACAATTGATGATGACCGCCGGCTGTTCCTTGGTGATACAGGCAAAGACCGAATCGCGGCTGGTTATATCGAGCTCTGACCTGGTCAGAGCCAGCAAAACAGAGTTTTCCGGGGCGGTGCGCCTGAGCTCGAAGCCAAGCTGCCCGTCTGCTCCGGTGATCATGACCCTCTTCACGGAAACACCTCGGCAGCGAGAAGTGCGGTCGGAATGACTTTCATATTTTTCCACCGGCAATGCGGTAGAGATATTTGCCGTAATCATTTTTGGCGAGCGGCTTCGCCAGCTCGAGCAGTCTGGCTTTGTCGATGAAACCCATGCGCCAGGCGATTTCCTCGACACAGGCGATTTTGAGGCCCTGACGGTCTTCGACGACTTTGACGAACTGCGAAGCGTCGAGCAGTGAAGCGAAGGTGCCGGTATCGAGCCAGGCGGTGCCGCGGGTGAGAATTTCGACATCGAGCTGGCCTTTTTCGAGATAGATGCGGTTGATGTCAGTTATTTCAAGCTCGCCGCGGGCGGAAGGCCTGAGGCTTCTGGCGTATTCGACCACATGGTTGTCATAAAAATACAGGCCGGTCACCGCGTAGTTGGACTTCGGGTTTGCCGGCTTTTCTTCGAGACTGTTGGCCCTGCCGTTCTCATCGAAGCCGACAACGCCATACCTCCCGGGGTCATTGACCAGATAGCCGAAAACGGTCGCCCCGGCGGTCTTTTTGGCGGTATGCTGCAGTTTCTTTGCCAGCCCCTGGGCAAAGAAGATGTTGTCGCCGAGAATCAGGCAGACGGGGTCTTTGCCGATGAACTTTTCACCGATGATGAAGGCCTGAGCAAGGCCATCGGGGCTGGGCTGCATCTCGTAGCTGAGGTTGATGCCCCACTGCGAGCCATCTCTGAGCAGATTTTTGAAGGCGGCCTGGTCTTCGGGGGTGGTGATTATCAGAATGTCTTTGATACCCGCCAGCATCAGCGTCGACAGCGGGTAGAAAATCATCGGTTTGTCGTATACCGGCATGAGCTGCTTGCTGACCGCTTTGGTGATCGGGTAGAGTCTGGTTCCTGAACCGCCCGCAAGAATGATTCCCTTCATGATCGAAGACCTTTCTGAAGCCGTATTTATTACAATGCTCCACTTGTCTGCCACAAATACAGCGGTGTGGTCAAGTAAGATTTCGACCGGCTTTCTCTATCTGTTAAAATACCAATCCCACGGCTCAAGCTCGCTTCGATCGATGCAGCCTTTGTTTAAAAGGGTTGTTGTAACAGCCAGCGGAGAAACCCCATAGTATTCTGCCGCTTCTTCGATTTTGACATCTGTCAGCGGCTCGTCACCCAAAATTTCCATCAGACCATTGAATGGGCACAGAAATTCTCGGGCAAAAGATCTTTGAAACTTTTGTCTTGAGGTTTTTGCCTCTGTTACTGCCAGAAGCTTGTCGGTCGTGTCATAACGCAAATGGTCGCCAACTATTCTCAAAAGAGCAAAGCGACGGCTGGTTTTTACTCTGGCCGGCAGAAACAGATTTACCCTGTCCTTTGTCGATTCTTCCCGGTATCCGGCGGAAATTGAGCATTGAACGTCGGTGGGCACATTATCTATTACCTGCTGCGATAAAGAAAAAATGTCATTTAAAGTCTCATCACGAACTGGCTCAATTCCCAGGTTTAAAGCTTTTCGCATAACGCCGGCAACGAATTCACCCTGTTGCCACGGAAAATCCTGCGCCCGGAGCTCTTTTGACAGCTGCTTTCGAAGTTCACTGAAATATGGAATTTTAGCTTGCTTTGTCGCATCCGAAGTGCGTTCTCGAAGAGTTTCAAGTGTTTCTATTGCAGCTGTTTTTGTTGCTGAACTAATTTCATCAATGGCACCTGGACCAAAGACTGCTGATTTTTCCAGGAGGGTCGTTATCAATCCTTCCGGACCTTCGTCAGGATCAAAACCTAAAATTGCCTCAAGTTTTCGCCAGTTGTAGCTGTCTGTTTGGCTTCGCTCTTTTAAAACCTCTTTCCAGACAAGTTGTAAATTGCTGTTGTTGAGGTTTTGCTGGTTCATTCGATCGATAATTGAAAAAATGAAATTATCAACCGCATTTTCAAAAGTTTTGATATTTACTCCAGCAAGAAAGTCGGACAAAAATCGTATCGGTTCAATTTTATGTCCATGCGATTTTAACGATCTTACATTCATCGAGTGCCCGTCACAATAGAGCGTAATATTTGGCCAGACATAGCCATTGCCGATACCGCATAACTGGTGACTCATTTGCCAGTCGGAATCAATGGCTCCAGGGGCTTCCCAGCGAAGTCGCCACCAGTTGCAGGCAAACCAGTATGCCAGATCATAAGCCGAAGCTCTGAAAGCCTTACGCGTTGTTTTTGAAAAACTGTCCTGTACCTCAGAAGCGATGTTTCCATCTATCTCCAGAGTTATTTCTGCAAAAGTAGCTTTGTCAAGTTGGCTTCCCCTCTCCCGAGCGAGCCAGTCGAAGTCAATCTTGAATTCCTGCCTGTTTTCTTCGTTCATGCCATAGTCTCAAAACAACTTTCTTGAAAGGATCTTCGCAAGAAATAGGATAGCCGTGATAAATTCCCTGCTTTTCATTTTCCAGCTGGGCTTCAAGAACCTCTCCATCACGTGTGACCGCCCAGATGTTCTGTGGATACTCACCACGCATTTGTATGCTTATAAGGCCAGACTTTATTCCTTCCTTCAGACGTCTCAAAGCAACGGTTTTTTTGAAAATAGCCACTCCATCGCAAAGAGTTTTGTCTGGCCTTGCCATTGCCGGTGGTGTTAAGCCGAAGTCGCCTGCCTGTTTTTTGTGCTCAGGGTTTCCGCCATATCCGGCCTTTTTGAGAAGTTCTTTTAACCACTCATGATCGACATTTTCCTGAATCTTGCGTTTTGGATTGAATATCCCTTCCCGTCTAATCAAGAAAAAGTCTCCTGGCAAAGGAATAAAACATGTTTTTGGCTATCTGTTCATATGGCCAGCAATTATAAATTATCATAATTCAAAACATCTTTCACCAACTTTATTGGATAAGGGGACACCCTACCTATCTCTTGCCTGATACTCACTTTTATTTTACCAGTTCCCGGTTCAGGTGGGCAATGATCTTTTCTGCTTCTTCAGGGAGGATGGTGGGCGTTTGAGCTTTTTACTGGTTTTGTAGAGAGTGGCGGGTTCTTTTACGCTGTTTTCGTCTTTACGCAAAGCTTCGAGCTGCTCGTGGGTAAGGCCGGTTATTTCTGATACTACTTCGAGATCGAGGCCCTTGTTGAGCATTTTCATGGCTGCCGCTGCCATGGCAGCTTCGTGGCCCTCTTCGCGGGCGGTTTCGATGGAATTTTTGAGGTCACGATAGACTTTCAGGCTGTCTTCGTAGGCTCTGGCTTCTTCTGGAGTGAATTTTGCAATCTCGGCGGCGGCAAAAAGCTTTCTGAAGATGCGATCCCTGAGCTTTTCGGGGATATCGTGCAGGCACTCGAGGTTTTTCAAAATATAGAGCCATTTGTCAAAGCGGGTCTCGAGTTCATCGAGGGTTTTCTCGAATTTGGGCATTTCCAGGTAAACAAAGGTGAGCTTGTCGTAGAAAACCTTGTAAGTTTCAATATCGGTGAGTTTGACGTCGTAACGATATTTTTCTTTATCGTTCCTGTCTTCGTCGAAGACAAAGTCGAGAATCGCAACAGTATAGACCGCCTTCAGCTCGAAATCCCAGTCTCCGGCTTTTCCCTGCTCGGCAATCGGAAAGGTCGAATAATAAAGTGCCCGGTCTTTGAAAAATTTCTGCTTTGATTTCTGAATCTCAACTATGAACCTGTCACCCTGTTCATTCTCACAGTAAAGATCGTAAACGGCGCGGCGGTCGGCTTCGGAACGGCCGAGATGCTCGTTCTTCAGGTAAGTGAGTGTCTTGATGCGGCCCTGCTCTTTCTTCAGGAGCTGGTTGAGAAAGTCGATCAGCAGGTCTTTGTTATACTCCTCGCCAAACAGCTTTTTGAAGCCGAAGTCGGTAAACGGATTAAGATAGGTTGCAATCTGCATTGGAATACCTCGCTATAGGTTTCCATTATATCATTTTTTGTTATATTGCGGATGTGGAGACATCTTACTTAATTCTGGTGATTTGGGTCGCGAGTTCTTCACGGCGATTGCGACTGTTGGGATAGAGGGACATCGTAGTTGTTTCTGGCAGATTTTGCTGCGGGTTTGTTCTTGCATTGACCCGTATAAATCTGCGGTGATAAAATGAAACCAGCTGGAAGTATTTCTGTCAGGAGGAATCAGAGGTGTCTGATGGTGCCGAATACTCCAAATCCGGATGGCGCTTTGTTGCGCTTTTTCGATTCGAGCAAGAGAATAAAGACGGAAAAAAAGTTTTTTTCAATTTCCAGGAAGTGCCCTCATCAACCAGCAAAGAAATTCTTTCTATTTTCAGGCAACATAGCGACCTCATCGAATTTTATGATGAGTCTGAGCCAAACAAGCCGGCAAATGATGGAATATTGGATTTAACAGCCGAAGGCAAACTCTTTTCAGGCAAAGTTCATACTCAAAACATACGATTTTCCTGGCAGTTTAAGAAATCAACACTTTTGCTCCTGCCGGGAGAGGAATTAGATTGTAAGGTAGATGTTCATTGGGGAAGCGGTAAAATTGACACAGTTGAGCCACTTCACGGCACCCCGGAGGCTCGCATGCAATTTGGCGCTTTCAATGAATTGCTTTCATGGAGCGCCGTTCAGCTGTTAGTTTTGCCTGGGCCGAGAAAGCAGCATTATAAGAATTTAGCCAGGACAGTAAAACTACTGGCCGGACCGGGTGATTCCCAAACATTTAGGGTGAAATGCCTGGTGCCGTCGCGTGAAAACTTGAAAGCGGACAGGCTTTCCCTGTTGATTTATGCAAATGTGGCTCAGACTTTTCGTGGAATCCAGGCTATCTATAAATGGGTCGACTTTAAAAATCTCGGCGAAAGGTTCGTCGCAAACACCTCTTCACGGGGATGGCTGACAATTAAACACGAAGATGGACTGACTCAGCCGAATGTAATACCTTATGC
>JAKQKW010000102.1 GCA_029560455.1 Candidatus Rifleibacteriota bacterium | reverse complement strand
ATGCTGTAAAAGTAACTGTAGAAAACTGTTTAAATTGACTGTTGGCTGCGGGGGCAAGAATTGCGGCGGTGGGCGGGTTGTTTGGTTTGCTCGGGTTAACCGTAAAAGTTCGGGTTGCGGTAGTAGTCCCGCCAAAATTGTCTCTTACAGACAGATACACATCGATAGTGGCTGTCGCATCCAGCAGCGGGGTAGTCCAGGTTGCGTTTCTTGAGCCCGAGGACGCGAGGGTGCCCTTCTGTGCCGACCAGGTAAAGCCCAGGGTCTGAACGTCTTCATCAGGGTCACTGACCGTGGCTGAAAGGCTGTATTGTCTCGATCCTTCAAGATCTGAAGGCGAAATATTTATGGCGCTGATTACCGGGGGCTGGTTGGGGAAGCCTCTGCCAACCTGGAGTGTCACTGTCGATGAAGCCGACAGCCCCTGCTGATCTATAGCCGTAAAGCTGATAGTTGCAATTAAATCACGGTCTGGAGCAGTCCAGAAAAACTTGTAAGGGCTTTTGTTACCTGTTTCGTAGGTGCGCAAGGTTCCGGCAGTGCACCAGTAGGTCGATGTAGCCCAGTTGTTATCATGGTCGACAACAGTGGCATTTAACTCGACGTCGCGCCCTTTGTCTACGGATTTGGAGGGTTCGGAGGGAAATGTTCCCGAAAGGGTGACATTTGGTGCACGGTTGGTTGCAGAGGTTGGCACCAGGGTCGGCGCAACTGACAACTCATTGGTAAATACTGCTGTGATCGCGGTTGCTTGGAAGCCTGGGGCCGAGACGACAATTGTTGCCGATTCTTTGTCTGGCATGAAAGGGGTGTAGTATTGCCCGTTTTCCATGGTGCCGGGTTCACCCCAGACGCTTACTGAAACGTTGCCCGGGTTTGCGTTGGTTGAGGTATTTACATTTATCGGAATTCTTACAGAAGCTTTATCTTCTATGGCTGAGAGATCCTGAGCTCCGACTTCAACGGTTTTCCCGACATCGACCGATACTTCGTTGCTTAAAAGCTTTTTATAGATCGTGTTGTCACTGGCTTTATACATGATGACAAGTTTATGTCTTCCGGGGGGGACGTTCTCGATCGTAAACTTGCCATCTGCAGAGGTTATGCCAAAAACCTGGTAATTAGACTCAAGCCAGACCCTTGCTCCGCTTAAACCGCGTGCTTTAACCTCTGGCAGAAGATTGCCATCGTAAGGCATGTTGGCTACAATATCTGTAGAGCTGATCGAGCCGGTGATGATTGTTGTCGAAGTTGGCAGCGGATCAGATGAATTGCCGCCTCCACCGCCGCCGCAACCGTAAAATAATGCTGCACCAATCAATGCACAAACAAGCAGAATAAAATTAAGACTGCGGCTTTTTCCGGCCATAGTGATTCAATCCCCCAGAAGTAATACTTGAATGCACACATTATCAACCGGAATACACAGCGATGTCAATGACCCAAAGCAAATTATTCTGGCAAAATTAGAGATTGAAAATCGAAAAAACCGTTGATTCGTGCGTGAACAGTTCTTCAAAAAGCACCACGAACAGGTTCTGGCCGAGAAATTTTTTAAGTCTTTCAGAATCCGGGCTGAAGCGGCCGCAGACCATATTGATGACTCTTTCGCGGTCGGGCGGGGTGCTGCCGGTGGCGTGACTCGCGGCTACAGTGTAAAAAGGCAGAAGAGCACTGCCGACCAGCATGCTGAACAGCCCTATTCTGGCGCTGGCAAAGCCCGATATTTTTTCGGGCACGAGAAGCTGCAGCATCAGTTCGATGGTTGTTTCTCTGACCCAGGTCTGATCGGGGCATAAATTGCGAATTTCGCTGAGTTTGATTTTCCGGTCGGTTTCGGGGAGTTGAAATGACCCGTAGCCCATACCGGCTGAGGCAATGCCGGCGAGAATTTCAAATAATCCGGGGAACCCCTGCGGGTGCTCGATGCAGGTTAAAAACATGCCCCGCACCAGGCTGGCCTTGAATTTATTGAATTCCGGTTCATGGCTGTCATGAGCGAGCACAAGATGCTCGGCGCTGACCGGCTTCTTTTCGAATTTGAGATCGATCGCTTCTTTGATGATGCGGGTAAGCATAACCGCAATCATGCCGCACGAATAACCCTTGTCACGCCCTTCGATAACAGCCGTTCTGAATCTGGCGCAGAGAGCATTGATTTCGTCGTTGTCGATATGAAACTGTAATGCCAGCCGGCAACTGCGGTTCTGATTTTCCTGTCTTTGATCCTGCATGCGGTTTCCTGTTTTTTCAGGTTATAAAACGGGTGCGGCCAGAAATGACCGCACCCGCTGCTATCGTCAGGCTTCTGCTTCTTCGTCGGCAGTTTTGTATTCTTTGATGATCTGTTCAGTGACGTTGGCCGGAACTTCTTCATATGAGCTGAAAGTCATGGTGAAGTCGGCGCGTGACTGGGTCATCGACTTGAGGTCGGTGGCATATTTATACATTTCTGCCAACGGAACTCTGGCTTTGACTATCTGCTGACCACCAAGGGGTTCCATGCCGAGAATGCGGCCGCGTCTCGAGTTCAGGTCGCCGATGATTGCGCCCATGAATTCGTCTGGAACGGTGACGGCTACTTCATAGATCGGTTCGAGCAGAACCGGTTTGGCTTCGACGATACCTTTTTTGAAGGCGATAGTAGCAGCAAGTTTGAATGCCATTTCTGAAGAGTCGACGTCATGGTATGAACCGAAATCAATGGTGGCTTTGAAACCGATTGTGTGGAAACCGGCGAGGGCACCACGGCGGCGGGCTTCCTGCAGACCTTTTTCTACGGCCGGAACAAAGTTACCCGGAACGGCACCGCCGACGATTTCGTCGACGAATTCAAAGTCGCCACCGGGGAGCGGTTCGAAGCGAATCCAGACGTCGCCATACTGGCCGCGACCACCAGACTGTTTCTTGTGCTTGCCCTGAACTCTTGATTTGCCCTTGATGGTTTCTCTGTAAGGTATCTTCGGTTTGGAGATGTCGACATCTACGCCCCAGCGTGATTTCAGGCGGCTTACAGTTACGTCGATGTGAGTGTCGCCGAGACCTGAGAGCAGGCCCTGGCCGAGTTCCGGGTCGAATTTGTAGGTGAGAACGCCGTCGTCGGCGCAGAGGGTGTTGAGACCAACGCCCATCTTTTCCTGATCCTGTTTGGTGCGGGGGTTAACTGCATAGGTGAGTTTTGCCTGCGGCAGGGCCGGTACTTTTACCAGAACCTGATGGGCTTTTTCACACAGGGTGTGGCCGTGGGTCGAATTTTTCGGTTTGACCAGAGCAACGATATCACCGGCAACAACCTTTTCGATGTCGACTTTGGTTTTGCCGCGCAGGGTAGCAAAAGCGCTGAATCTTTCGAAACTTTCGGTAGTCGGGTTGTAATATTCAGTGCCGGGCAGGAAAGTGCCGCTGATAGCGCGCATGAAGATCATGTCGCCAGCCTGTTCGTTGATTTTCTTGAAGATGAAGCCGCAGACCGGGCCGTTCGGATCGTTGGTGAAAACGACTTCTTCGGTGGTGCCGGCTTTAACAGCCGGGAGAACGCGGCATTCTGCCGGTGACGGAGTGCAGGTGACGATGAAGTCGAGCAGGTTTTCGGTGCCAATGCTCTTGAGAGCCATGCCGCTGACCAGAGGCTTGATGTCGTTTTTGGCCAGACCCTTGCGCAGTGCGGCGCGCAATTCGGCCGGGCTGATTTCCTGGCCGTCGAAGAATTTTTCCATCAGAGCTTCGTCGCATTCGACGATCGATTCAACCATCGGTTCGCGCAGCCCCTTGGCGTAATCCATCATGTCGGCGGGAACGTCTTTAACTTCAATGGCTTTGCCTTTATCGTCAGTGTAGGCATAGGCCTTCATGTCGATGAGGTCGATAACGCCTTTGAGCTTGTCAAAAGTGCCCCAGGGAACGATGACCGGGGTAATCTTGCTGTCAAGAGACTTGAGCTGGGTCAGAGTCTTGTCGAGATTGATGTTTTCTTTGTCGAGTTTGCTGAGATAAACGATTCTCGGGGTTTTGGCTTCTTCGAGGATTGCCCAGTTCTTTTCGGTGCCGACTTCAACGCCTGACTGGGCGTTAACGGTCACGATCGCCATGTCGATGGCGCCTGAGATCTTGTATACTTCGCCGAGAAAATCATCAAAACCAGGTGCGTCAAGCAGGTTGATCTTGTGATCCTTGTATTCAAGGGCGGCAAGCGAAGTGCCAACGGTGGCTTTACGCTTGGTTTCTTCGGGGTCGTAGTTCATAACCGAGGAATCATCATCGACTTTGCCGATGCGGGTGTTGGCGCCGGTGTGAAACAGCATCGCTTCTGCCAGAGAAGTTTTGCCGGTGCCGCCATGGCCCACGAGACCAATGTTACGAATCTTTTCAGTAGTATACAGTTTCATGCATTTCTCCTAAAAAATACTGTTTAAAACAGTGGTTAACAAAATTTAATCTCATATTTATACAGGAATTTTTTGTCAATTGCAACGACAATCAGTACCGCATGCGGACTCCGGCAGATTAATGACCGGGCGAAATGAGCTGTTTGCGCCACTTGAAAACCGCACAAACTTTTTGGTACAAAGAACGCACAAGGAGAACCAGATGATAATCTTAAAGCTCAAGTTAAAGTTTACGCGAACTTTTTTGTTTTTGATCCTTCTGCTGCTCGTTTCTGCTTCGGCCTTCTGTCAGTCGTTCGACAAAAATCTCGCTGAGGTCGCCAGACTCTACGAAGCCGGGAAACATGCCGATCTGCTCGCCCGTTTGCAGGGTCTGAAGGCTTCGGCAGAACTCAATGATCTCAGGCTGTTTCTTGAAGCCGAAGCTCTGAAAAACCTCGGCCGCAAGGCAGAAGCCCTGGCATTATATGAGCGTATCGTCAGCCAGTTTCCTGATGGTGAATCGGCTTTTCAGAGCCAGATGCCCAGGTTCATGCTGCAGCTCGAAAACGTCACTGATGAGAATGCCGCCCTCAGGCATGAAAAGCTTGCATCTGCGCTGTCGACGCCATGGCAGCGCGGTACTGCCATGGTTAAGCTTTCCGAACTGCCTTTTCTCAGTCTGTCGCGCAAGAGCCGGTTTGCTCTGAATGCTATTCGGCAGTTCAGGTCTGACAGCTCTTTTTATCGTCAGGCACCGGCATGCCATGACCTGCTGAAAAAGATTCTGCAGAACCCTGAACAATACCAGTTCATCGATGAGGAGTGGGTGGAAATTCTTTTGGTTGCATCTTATGAAGGCTTGATTGGCGAATTTTTCAAGAAACCTCACAACTATGCGGCATTGCTTGGCAGATTTGGTTCACAGGCTGCAGAGGTTTTCAAGGCTGACAACCTGCGGCAACAGAAGAAACTGCCGCAGGCCATGGAGATCTTCAATGCCGTTATCGCCGGGCGCAAGTCGAGCGCGGAAACCATGACTCTGGCTTATCAGCTGCGTGGCGATGCCCATCACTTTGCCGAAAACCATTCTTCTGCTGTCGCTGATTACCACGAAGTGTTGAAGTTTAAAAGATTCCCGGCGAATATTGTTGCCGCCGAATACCGCCTGATGCGTTCGGCCTTCAGAATTGGCCGCGACGCCGAGGCGCTCGAAATAATGGGCAGACTGGCAAAACAGCCGATGGCCGGGCCGCTGCTGCCGGTTCATATCTACGAGATGGGCCTTGAATGCTACGACGCCGGTCAGAAGTCGCGTGCAGTGCCGTTTTTTATGCTTCTCAGCCGCAGTTTTCCGGGGCATCACCGTGCTGATGATGCTCTTGGCTATTCTGCCATGGCGGTTGGCCCCCAGACCCAGGAAGGCCAGGCAATCATAAAACTTCTGAAGAAAAAATACCCGAACTCGTTCTTCATCGGCTGGGTTTCGCCACAGTCGATGAAAGAAAACCTGATTCTTCAGAATGGCAAAGCCGGCAAGCTTTCATCGGCACTGCAGACGCGGGTTTCGGCCCTGAAAAAACTCTGGAAAAGCCCGTTTGCAGGTCAGGCAAGAGCCGAAGCAATTCGTCTGACCGATAAGAACCCGGCAAATCTGGCTTTGTATAAAGCGATAATCGACATTGCCAGAGAAAGCAGTGATTATAACCAGATCGTAGCCTATGGTGAACGCCTGGCCCGTCAGATTCTCGATTCTGACCGCTCGCTTGCCGACATGCCCGAATGGGGCTGGAAAGCTTTATACCCGCTGGTTTACGAAAGCCAGGTGCGCGAAAATGCCCGCAAGTTCGGGATCGACCCGTTCTGGATTCTCTCTATCATGCGAGAAGAGAGTCATTTCAAGCCTGATACCCTTTCACGCAGTAACGCCATGAGTCTGATGCAGATTCTGCCCAATACCGGCAAATGGATTGCCGGTAAACTTGGCGAAAAGGGCTTCAAAAAAGACAATCTCTGGAACACCGACCTTAACATTCGCTACGGTTCATGGTATCTGCGATATCTTGCCGATCTTTTTAACGGTGATCTCTATCTTGCTTCAGCCTCTTATAATGGTGGTCAGGGCAATATTCAGAGAAAGGTTGAATCCGGCCCGTTCGCCGGCCTGCCGGTGCTGGAGCGTCTCGACAGGGTTCCGCTGCCCGAAACCCGCGATTATTACAAGAAGGTCATGGGCAGCCACTGGAACTATACCCGCCTCTATAAATCTCTTTAACAGCCTTATTGATGACTGCAAACCAAAAGCAGAATTGTTTGTAATAGTAGGCACGGGGAGAAGTCGGGATTGCTTTTTCGTAAGCTTGTGAGCGAAGCGAATCGCTGGAGAAAAAGCAACCCGACTGATAGGCCGGGCCGACGAACCAGTTCAACTTTGTTTCTGCAGTAATCAATAAATACAAAAAGGCTGCGGGATAAACCCGCAGCCTTTTTGTATTTAAATTTCTGTTATGGCCTCAAGCGCCGATTTCGGCTCTTTTCGAGGCTTTTGTCATT
>JAKQKW010000389.1 GCA_029560455.1 Candidatus Rifleibacteriota bacterium | reverse complement strand
GCCAGCATGCGGGCAAGAGAGGTGGCAAAAGTGGTTTTGCCGTAGCCATCTTTTGCAGAAGCAACAGTCAGCAGTTGACATTCTTTTCTGGCAACCTGGGCCTGACCGGCGCTCTGGGGGCCCGGACCGCTGGTAATCATGCGGTTGGTTTCGCGAAGTCGCGAAGACAGAGTGGCCAGAAGCTTAAGGCTGATAGAGGGATAACTGTGAATAAGCCTTTCGAAATCAGGCCCCTCGATGACGATCAGCGAGGTGGTCTGCAGGGTTCTGGCTGAGGCTGAACGGGTGGAGACCTTTTCGAAAAAGGCCATTTCACCGAAGTAATCACCATTTTTCATGATGGCGATCGATTGTTCGCCGTTAAGCGGTGTTCTTTTGTAAATTTCGACCTGGCCGGTTTCAACTATATAAATGTTTTTTTCGTAATCGCCCTCACTGAAAACAGCCTCACCGCGGGCAAGGTGCACCCTGCGGGCGATACCGGCGATTTGGGTTATTTCTCCATGACTGAGAGACGAAAACAGTTCAATTTTATCAAGTTCCATAATGATCCTGTTTTTATGTAGATTTTTAGAATCTCACTAATCAATATAATTTACCGTGCTATGGAAGTCAATCTCACTTGCTGACTTGATAAAACAACCGGTTGATTGTATGCTGTAGCTAATCTGAACCGGGAGAATGTCATGCAAGCGTCAGCACTATCTTTAAATCAGAAGTTTGAACTGAGAAACTACTCTGTTTTCTTTGATATCAGCGAAAGCCTGGCCGCCGAAGAACTGCTCGACAGCCTTGATCGTTCAACAAGTCTTTTTAAACAGGTTTTCAACTTTCAGGATGACCCTTCCGGAGCTTTTTACATCATCAAAAGCGAGTCTGAATTCGAAAAGGTCACTGGCCAGGCCCCCAAAGTCGGGGAAGCGATTCGCCTCGACTACCAGAGCAACTCAATCTTTCTGCTTGCCGAAAAGCTTGACACGGCAATCGGTGAAGTTGCTGCCAGAGAACTTGGTCATCTGTTTTTCAACAACCGCGTCAACGAGCGTGAACTGCAGATAAGACAATGGCGTACGCCATCGTGGCTGCGCGAAGGCTTTGCTCTGCAGGCAGCCTACAAGATTCGCAAAGACAGCCGTGAATGGCTGCAGACCGGCTGGACCCGCCTCCAGGAAGCCCAGAAGGCAAATCAGCTGATCAAACCGCAGATCATGATCAAAGATATCAACCTGATTCCGGATGCCAATCGTCGGCAACTGGCGCTTTTTCAGTCTTTCTACATGGTCAGGCTGCTGCTTGGTATCTACTGCGACAGTTTTTTCACCAAATATTCAACTCTGATGTACGCACTTGAAGACATGGATTCAGAAGCCTGCTTCAGACAGATCACCAGTTTCGATTTTGAAAAATTCTTTACCCTTTTCAGTGACTGGGTACAGAAAACCAACGCCTGGACAGCCATGGAATAGGACCCTGACAGATGTCAGAAAAAAAGCCTGAAAACGACCCGGGCGCAGACGGCACGAAATTTCTGATCCTTCTGGTGGTAATTTCGCTGATTGCCGGCGGTCTGGTGCTGGTGGTCAAATCTGATTACCGTGTTAAAGACAATCTGCTGTCGAACCTTGAATATTACCCACATATAAAACAGGAAAAGGGAACGGATTGATTTGCTGACCTTTATTCTTCTTACCCTTGCCTTCATTTCCGGTATGGCTTTTGCCGTTATCAGCGGCGCCACGGCCAGCGGTCTGTTTCTGCTTCTTACCGGCGTATTCGGCCTCTGCGCCGCGATTCCGTTCTGGTATCGACACAGCTCGAATCTTCTTTCGGGCAATCTTGGTGCTATCAGAGAAGATGAAGAAGCCCTGCCGATTCTGACGCTGGTCTTTCTGCTGCTGACTGCCGGCTCTTTCGGGGCTTTCCGCTATATTTCAGAGCTGCGACACGACTATCGTGGTCATCTGCAAACGATATGTGAAAAGCACGACGAAAGCACCAACTGGCGAATCAGAGGCCGCATTCTTGAAGAACCGGTATTGAAAAATGATCACCTCGAGGTTCTTGTGCAGCCCGAAACGATTCGTCGCGTCGACCGCAAAAGAGTCAGAGTCGACGGTGGCAGCGAAGAGGGGCGCAGTCGCAAGAAAAAGCCCGAATATGAAACCGTTGTCGATCAGTCTGAAGCTGAACCGGTTACCGGCGGCCTGATTCTTGCACAGGTTTTTGAAGATACCGATGCCTTCAGAGAAGTCAGATTCAATCAGGTAATCGAAATTGACGGTCAGCTTTCAGAAGCATCTGAGCGCCGCAACCCAGGTTCGCTCGATTATAAAAGTCATCTGCGCAACCGCGGTATCTTTCGCACGATCCGGATTGTGCCACGCAAAGCTTCTTTAAGGGTAATCGAAGAAGTCGAAGGCGGTTCGATCTGGTATCGATTCGCTTTGCACGTTAAGACAGAGATATTGAAAGTCATCAAACAGACGATGCCTTACCCTGAATCGAGCTTTCTTGGCGGGGTTCTTCTCGGCCTGAAGGGGGGCCTGCCGGCTAAAATCGGCCAGGAATTCAGAATGACCGGCGTTTCGCACGTTCTGGCCGTTTCCGGGCTGCACGTCACCATCATTGCCGGCCTGCTTTACGGTATTTTCGCGATGTTCAGAGTGCCATTGCGTGTTTTTGCACCAATCATAGTGTTTTCTCTATTTACTTTTGCTCTGATTGTCGGCTGGCCAAGCTCTGCGGTGCGTGCTGCCCTGATGAACAGCCTTTTTATACTGGCGCGGGCCTACCTGGCCGGTCTTGGTTTCAAGATGTCGGTGCTGTTTTCTCTTTCGGTCGCCTGTGTCTTTATACTGTTTATGAGCCCGCTGCAGCTTACCGAGCCGAGTTTTACCCTTTCGGTCATGGCAATATACGCGCTCGCAATGTTTTCAGAGCCCTCACAGGGAATTCTCAAACGCATGCTGCGCGGGCCGGGCCTGCTGGTTGCCGCTGCCGCCACCTTCTTTTTCTATCTCGCCATCATTGTCGGCAAGTCGCTGGTGCTGCACCCGTATTTCTTTCCGCTCACCGGGCTGTATTTTTTCGTTACCCTGTCGCTCGCCAGCCGGCTGTCTGATCGCTCAACCTTTCAGAGTTTCGCTTTCGAAATGCTGCCTGGCTGGCTGCAGTCTTTTCTCTCGGCACAGGTCGCCATTCTGGTAGCAATGATGGGGCCGCTTTCGGCTTATTATTTCGGGCAGTTTTCGCTGGCCTCACCGATCGCCAATCTGATCGCGATTCCGCTGATTGGTGTTATCGTCCAGCTCGGGCTGATTGCCGGCCTGATCGGAGCTTTTATACCGGTTGTCGGCATGCCGCTGGCACTGGTGCTCAATGCTGCCAACTGGCTGGGCGTCAAATTTTTCCTCGGCATGGCATCGTTTTTCGCGATTCTGATTCCGTTTCCGAGAGTATCGCAGCCGGGCTTCGGAGCCCTGCTGTTTTATTACCTTATTTTGCACCTTGCCTATTTTTACAGCGACATCAAAACCTGGGCGCTGGCAATAACTGCCGCAGTCTCTGACCTCTGGGAAGACGACGAATACCGCAATTCGCTGGCGGCTCTCGGCATTTTTATAATGATCGGGCTCGTCGGCAGTGGCGTATTTATGCTCAGCGGCATCGAGAGAACCCCGGAAATGCGCCTGACCATGCTTGATGTCGGCTATGGCTCATCGCTGCTTATCGAGGCTGACGGTCGTGTTGCCCTCATCGATGCGGGGCTCAATGACCCGCTGGCCGGATCAGACCGCGGCGAAAGGGTTGTGCAGCCCGCCCTTTCGGGCAAACAGGCACGCGAGGTCAATGCGGTAATTCTCAGTTCGGCTCTGCCCGAGAGAATTTCCGGGCTGCGTTCGGTAATGGCCAATTACCGGGTCAATAAAATTTACGTTCCGTTTCCGCTGCCTGAAGATGGCCGCAGAATAAGTTTCGAAGACTATGCCCGCACCTTTCTTCTTGGCGACCTCAAATTTGAAAAGCGCATCAAAAGCGGCATGAATGCAGGGGTTCCGCCATCCTATTTCTGGGAACTCGCTTTCGATTCATACAACCAGCTGATCGAAGATGTCTATCGTTACAAGATTCCGGTGCAGAGGGTTAAAGCCGGTGACAAAATTCTTGACGCGGCAGGCCAGATCGAAGTGCTGGCACCGCAGACCACAACGGCAGATGGCAGTTTCCAGCAGTATTATGACGGGCTGATACTTAAAATTTCGCACAAAGAACGAAATTATCTGTTTCTCCCAGGCAATGCCTATAAACTTGAAGAGATTGTCAATTTCAAGCCTGACTTCATTTTTGTCGCCGACCTGCCGGCACCGATTGAAGCGTTCGAGAAGTTTGTCAAATCTCAGAATCCTGAGGGAGTGGCTGTCAGTTACCGGTTTCCGTCGTCGTGGCTGATGGAAAACTATCATCTGGCATCAACCATTACCTCGCGCAGCCGCAGCTACCCGCAGAGGTTCAGGCAGTGGCCGGTCAAGGTATATATGACTTCTGAAAGCGGCGCTGTGCAGGTTGACCAGAGCCGTAACCGGGTGCAGGCAAATATTTTTGTCAAGGACCAGCAGTGATGGTATTAACCCGACTCGAAAAACTGGCATTCGTTCTGCTCATCACCATGCTGGCGATGGGCATCATGATGCTGATCGTCAGGGTTACCACCATCAGAAACCAGAATCTGCAGCTGCTCAGGCAGATCGACCACATTGCCGGCCTCACCGATCAGACGGTTCTGGTGAAGGGTTCAAACTTCAATGAAACCGAAAACGCCGGTAAACTTAACCTGAACCGCACCGATCTCAAGAGTATCAGGGCATTGCCCGAGATGACACCGACCCTGTCGAAGCGGGTTTATGACTACATTAAAGAAAAGGGCGAGATAAAAGACATGAACGAGTTGCTCAACGTTCAGGGCATGACCAAAAGGCGCCTGCGCATTCTTGAGAATTATGCAACCGCCATTGGCGGGCATTCAGGGCAGGCAGCCTGGGGCGACAAGCTGAATCTTAATTTTGCTAGCGAAGAAGAACTCAATGCTCTACCGGGTATCAGCAAAAAGATGGCCGAAAAAATAGTTGAGTTTCGCAATCGCAATGGCGGCTTCTTTTCGCTCGAAGATCTTAAAGAGGTGCCCGGAGTCACAGATAAGGCCCTTAAACAATTTATCAACCTTGTCGAGGTGAAATAGCGGCATGAGCAGATACGGTTACGAACAGAAATCGTTTCAGTCGAAGAAAACCAATTTTGTTTTCTTCATGCTGCTGATTGTCGTTATTTTTGTGTGGGCACTGGTTCTCAGCCCTGATCATGGCGGCCTTGTCAGCGTCAGCCTCAATCCCGGGCTGCGTATCGACTTTGTTAACGTCGGGCAGGGTGATGCGATTCTGATACGTACCCCGAAGGGCAAGGTTTTTCTCGTTGACGGCGGTGTCAATGTTCCGGTTGCCGATGCAAGGCGTGAGGGTCGCGAACTGATTCAGAATTATCTTCGCAGTCAGAAGATTTCGCGGCTGGACGGTCTGGTGATCACGCACTGGCACAACGACCATCTGGGTGGTGTTATTCCGGTTCTCAGGCTGTTCGAGGTTGACAAGATCTATGAGACGCCTTCGACCTTCAACACTGAAGCCTGGCAGACCTACGATGAAATATGCAAAAAAGACCGGATTCAACGCATAAGTGTTAAGGCCGGCGATGTGCTGGAATGGGGTAACGAGCTGTTTGTGCAGGTTATCAATCCCGAAAAGCCGGTCAGTTCAAAAGAATACTCAGAAGTGAACAATATGTCGGTTGCTCTGTTGCTGCGTTACGGCAAGGTTCAGACGCTTCTTGCCGGCGATATCGAAGAGGATGCCGAACGTGAGATCATGAAATACGGCGAGGGCATTCGCAGCCAGATTCTCAAGGTGCCGCATCATGGCGCTGACACCAGCGATTATATGCCATTCCTGCAGCTGGTCAAGGCAGAAACTGGAATCATCAGCGTTGGTCGCAGCAATGCGTTCAGGCACCCGTCACCGCGCGCCATTTCCCATCATGAAAGGGTCGGAACCAAGCTCTATCGCACCGATCGACACGGCAATATCCGTCTTTTCATTGGCGGAAAAGATACAAGAGATTACAGATTTGTAGTTGACCAGAGACTTTAATCCAAACTATACTTTTCGGGTAATTAAATAACCGAAAGGATGTATTATGGAAAAAGCGGTCATTTTGCAGACAGAATTCAAGGATGTTGAGAGCTACAAATCACAATGGGAAAAACTCAAGGCCAATAACCCCGGCCTGCAGAAGATTCTGCAGGAAATCGAAAAACCCGGCACAGCCCTTGTTTTCAGCCACGACGATCCGGATGGCATCACCAGCGGCCTGATTTTTAAACGAGTGTTGCAGAAAAAAGGCTGGAAAGTTAACCTGAAAATGCCCGAAGGCTTTCTGCTGCAGCCCGATCAACTCGAAGCAGCGATGAAAGAAACCACCGGCGCCAAAGCGATCTTTCTGCTCGACAAGGGCACACTAGCCCCCTATAACAATTTTGCCGATAAACTGCCGGTTTACATTGTCGATCATCACCCGACACCGGCAGCCCCCGAAAAGTGCACCTATTTCAACCCGAGTCTGCCGGCTTATACCTGGTGCTCGACCTCGATTCTCGCGCACGGTATCGCCGCTCTCGCCGGTGTACGCGAAGATTTCGACGATTTCCTGTGCATGATGGGCCTCAAGGGTGACTGGGCTATTGAACCGGTCAAAGGCATTCTCGCTGACTTTGCCAAGCCTTTCTTTGTCGAATACGGCCAGAATTTCAAGAATCTGCTGACTCTGGTAAAGGAACGCCCGACGATGTTCGACGCCGAACAGCGTGATCACACCTGTCTGCTTTCGCGCGTGACCGAGTATGTGCATGCCACCGGCGGCGGCGGGTTCTCGTATTTCTACAATGACCGCGAACCGGCGCTCAAGAACGTCAACCACGCCGAATGTATCACCACCGCTCTTGAAGGCATTGCCGACAAGATGAACGAAGTCAAAAAGATCAAATCCCTCGATGATTTCGTGAATCTTCTGCCGCAGCCGCAGCAGGGCAATCTCAAAAAGATTTTCGCCTACTTCCTGCAGGACTGGGAAAGCGCCAACCGCATTCTCGACTCATCGGCCCGCATTCTCAAGCTCGACGAAACTTCGATTTATCTTTTCGTCGGCCCGAAAGTGCCGCTGCTGCCGATGATCGGTTCGATCAAACTGTTCGAACTCAAACAGAAAGCCGGCGACAAGCTTGCTCAGATCATCATGGTCAGTTCGGTCAGCAATGACTACACGCATGTATCGGTGCGTGGCTCAGGCGATCGCGTCCATTCAGGCAAGTTCTGCGGCGAGCTGCAGGATTCAATGCAGAAGCGCTATGCCGATTACAAAGATAAAATCAGCGGCGGCGGTCACCCGAAAGCGGCTGAATGCACTTTCAAGACCGACAAGGTCACTTTCTGCGACGTTCTCACCAGAGTTACCGAAGTGCTCAGCGAAATGCAGCTGCATGACCGCCTTGCTGCCGCCGGCAAACTCGATGACGCCCAGAAGGCCCGCGCCGACAAGCTCGGTCTCGAGTATCTGAAAAAATAAAGGAAACCTGATGTCATTTAAAGAAACTGACTTTCCCGGTCTGATCAAGTATCTCAAGCGCATCGTCGAAGAAGAAAAAGACCCGATGCTGGTTAAAGAACTGGTAACTCAGCTGGTCAAGCTCTATGAAGACGTGCCGCTTTACCCGGGTATCGTCAATATGTGTATCGGTGGCGTGACAAAGAACGTCAAACCCGAAGAACTCGAAGTCGGTCAGCGCGTTTTCATCAAAAGCGGCGATGACTGCCTGTGCGGAACCGTATCGGGCAAAGACGGCGAAGGCATCGAACTGAAAGCAGTCAAACTGATGACTTCAGAAGATGAACTAGATCTCGGCATGCGCGAAATAAGCCGTGCCACCGTCATCAATACCAACGTCCTCAAAGAAATGTGGCCTTCACTGGTATTCGACAAGGGGCAGAAATAATCATGCAGCTTAAAATCAAAAAAAATGAATTCTATCTGCTGAATGGCCCCGCGACCGTTACCGTTTCCGGCGGCAGCATCGAAATCATTGCCGCTAAGGTCGGTGCTGGCGAAAAGGTCGAGGTTCCGGTCGGCAAGAAGATACCGCTGCTCGGCATCGAAGACAGTGTCTGCGAAGTAGACGCTCAGCCCGAAGCTCTCTCTAAAATGGAAGCCAGCTCGATTCCGGCCGAGTGGGATCAACTCGCCGACCGTATCGCCGGCGAAAAGGTCAAGGGCTCTCTGTATAAGGTTCTGGTGCTCGGCGAAGTCGACACCGGCAAAACCTTTTTCAGCACCTATCTGGCCAACCGCCTGCTCGAAAAGGTCGGTAAAACGGCGATTCTCGACTGCGATACCGGCCAGTCAGACATTGGTTGCCCCGGCACTTTTGGCATGCTGATTCTCAAAAAGCCGGCGATCTTTCTGACTGAGATCAACCCGACCTATATGTATATGCTCGGCGCCCATTCGCCGGGGCTGCACTTTGTACCGGCCATTACCGGGCTGGTCGATATGCTGCGCAAGGCCGAAAAAGAAGCCGATGCTCTCATCATCGACACCACCGGATGGGTACAGGGCGATGGTGGTCGTGCCATCAAAAAAGCCAAACTCGACATCGTGCAGCCTGACAAGGTTGTATTGATGCAGAGAGGCACTGAACTCGAACACCTGGTTCGCCACCTGCCGGCTGATAAGATTGTACGCCTGCCGGTGTCGAAAAAAGCTTCTTCAACAAGCCAGATGGACCGCAAGGAACTGCGCGAGCTCGTCAGTCGCAGATATTTTGCCGGTTCGAAGGTGTTCGAAATTCCTTTCAAACAGGTTTTTACCGATCGCTGTTACTTTCTCACCGG
>JAKQKW010000386.1 GCA_029560455.1 Candidatus Rifleibacteriota bacterium | reverse complement strand
GCTTCTGGCACTGGCGTTCGCCGCCGGCGAAATCTCACTGACTCACATGTTTCATGCGATAGCGCCCGGCATCGACACCGGTATGTGGAACTGGTTCATTCCGGCAGTAATCATTCTGCCGATCAGCGCTCTGCTGCTGCTCTCACACCGTTCAGTCACACAGCCGGGCCATATACAGTCTATTCACAGAGACTTCAACAAGCCGCTGGTTTCATGGGGTATTACCGTTCTTCTGCTGGCCGCAACAGTTGTTCTAACAATCAGTCTGCATATAAGATTGCCCGAAACGGCGGCACTGTTTCGCAGCGACCTGTTTCAGCTTGCCGAGCTGGCGCAAACCGTATCACTGCCGACAGCAATATGGTGCGGGCTGTTGATCGTGGGCAGCGCGATATTGAGCGGTCTGTTCGTCTGCCATCTCGGCCGGCGTTTTCCCTGCCATGGGCGCGGCAGCCTGCTGAATGCCATTGCCGGCATTGCGCTGCTGACATTACTGTTTCCGGCGCGGCTGATGCCGGCCGGGTTCATCATAGCAACCGCGGTTGCCGCAGCCAACCGGCTTACCGGCCGAACTCGCCACGCAATCGCGATTGGAGCGCTGGCGTCGGCAGCTCAGAGCATATACTTTATCTTTTTTTAAAAAATCTTCTTGCCAAACCTACAACTTTTTATACTTTGTCACGCCATAACCTTATGGAGGTTTTTATGCTTACCAGAAGACCATTTCTGATTTTCGGCCTCATCATAGCGATTATGGCGGTAGTAGCCACACAGGTTAAAGCCAGCCTTAATGAATGGGAGTCGGCGCCTGACGTCGAATCGATGAACCCCGACATGGCCTACGCCCACAGCGGCAACTACATGCAGAGCGCCGGACAGTATGACCGCAACGGCGACGGGCGCGTCGACCTGATTGTGGCCGACCGCAACGGCGACGGCCGCGCTGACTACTGGGCCACCGACCGCAACTTTGACGGCCGCTTCAATGATTACCAGTATGACCGCAACTTCGACGGCCGCATCGACCAGTGGGAATACGACCTCGACATCGACGGCATCTCTGACAAGATCTATGTCGACGCTGACAACGATGGCCGGGCCGAGCTTTACGCGATGCTCAACCCGATTACCCGAACCTACACCTGGTATGGTAATATGACGAACGTGGCCGCCTCGGGGCAGATGTCGTTCCCACCCATGAGCGCCAAAAAAATGAAGAAATATCGTGGTGGTCGTGCTGGCGATTCCATGTAAGAAGGTCTGATGAACAAAAAATCTCTGCTCTTTCTCTGCCTTTCGGCAGGCATTCTCACCGGAGTGCCTGCTTTTACCTTTGCTTCCGAAGCCCCGGCTTCAGGAAACCCGCCGGCGTCAGCCACTGCTCTGCCGGCAGTTGCCGAGCCAGCATCTGTCTCTGAAACAGACCTGGGACCTGCTGCTGAAAAAGCTTCTTTTGTAGCTTCAGATGCCGCCACTATGACTGCGATCTCTGAAATTGAAAATAGCGAAGCTGCAGACCTGAACTCTATTTCTGAAGTAGAAGCTGACCCTGAATTGACAAACGCCGACTCTGAAACAGACCCGGATGCGGAATTGACTTCTGAGGCAGATGCAAACCCAGAAGAAACTGCCAAAGCAGTCTCTGAAATTTACGACCCGTTCGCGGCCGACCCGTTTACCGGCAGCCCGCTGCTGCGCATGAAAAGACGCCTCGAAACCCTGGCCGGCACCAACGGCAGAATGCAGAAAAGTGTCGACCTGGCCCTGGCAGTCGCGGCTTCGGCCAGCGAAGACCGGTATTTTCGCCGCAACTGCGAATACCTGACCAGACTGGTAAGGCGGGCGCCTTTCCCGGCAATGGCCAGCACTCTTGTTTTTCCTGAATTTCTCGGCATTGCCAATGAGCTGATGCTTGAATCAACAAAAGCGATAATCAATATTTCGATCGAAGACCTGCAGCACGACAGGCAGAAGCGTCTGAAAATGTTGAGCGATCTCGCAGAACTGCACCAGCTGACCGCTCAGATTGCGAAAATTCAGAGAGAAGCACTGACGAAAATCAAAGATATCGCAGCATCTCTCACCGATCAGGCCGGCCGCCGGGCCATAGGAGCCCCTCCGGCCGACCTGCTGAAAAAAGCCATATCTGAAGTATCTCAGCTTCTCGACCAGTCGGCCGGCCGCTGGGAAGCCCTTCTGAACCAGCACGACCATCATCGCGCCCATTTCAGTGGCATACTCGATTACCTCGTCAACTCGAACGATTCGCTGCCGGCAGTCAGACATGCTGCCCAGCTTAATAAGATGCTGCGCAGTCTGCTCGATTTCAAAATCAGCCTCGAAGACTTTTATGGCCATGTGTCAGGCTCCCCTGCCCGGCTTGGTGACCGGCAGCAGGCCCTGGCAGAAAAACTCGAAAGCCTCGCCGGCCGCTCGAACCAGTTCAGATCCAGGGTCGCGGTCTTCGATGGCCGTTTTCCGGCCAGAGATAATGACCCGGCCGCCGAACCTGCCTTCTCATGTGCCGACGAACTCACTGAGATTTTCTCACTTCTGGAAAAAATGCAGGCCGCAAAAATTGTGACAGGGCTCGCTCAGGCTGACACCGCCCAGCAGACCGAAATATCTGAAGCTGCAATTGCTTCCGGTTCCGATACCGTGGCTTTAACTGATTCTTCAGAGTCAGAAGTTTCAAAAAAAACCACTGCTCACCAGAAGTCACCGGAACCAGCTGCAACAAAACAGGCAAATGGGTCTGAAACGGACAAAACAGCGGCAAAACCGAAGTTGCCAGACAAGTCTGAAGCAGCGGCAGCATTTTCAGAAAAGGAACCGACAGATGAGTCTTATCAGGCCTCTGAAAAAGAAAAGTCTGCCACCTCGGAACTTTCAGAAAACCTGACAGAAGAACTCGAAGTTAATGAGCCAGAAATCAGAAAGACTCTTCTTGAAGAACTCGTCGCATGGGTAAACGGCAGCCCCTGGCCCATACCTGAGGAGAAAAATGCAGACGAAGATCAAGAAAAAAATAATAAAGACAAAGATGTAAACAACGGCAACGGCAAAGATATCGAAACGACCGACAAGAATCATTTAACTGCAGATTCTGATTCTGCAGAATAGGCAGCCATCAGGGCAACCGCACTTAAATGCCCGCGTCCATCATCAGAACAAGATTCCTGCAGGCGGTTATGGCGAAACAGCAACTCAGATTCGTCAGCAAAGCTGGCTTAACTTAAAAGCAAACGAAAATTAAAGATATTTAGTCATCATTGCATTCTTTTTTATAAATTTTACTTTTATACCTTAATCATCCCCAAAATTTGCCTGATTTTCGCATAATCTTTCGTCAGCAAACTGCCGATGATTATTAAAGAAAGGGTGAAATATGCTCTTTCAACTGCAAGGAGGCAGCATATGAGTCTTAAATTAGGCAGCGACCACGGAAGGTCAATACTTGAACAGCTTCAGAACAGATTTCGTGACCGCGTTGACGAAGAAAAAAACGAAAAACCCTTCTCACCGGCACCATTGGGCCTGAAAGACGTTTTTGAACGTTCAAGAACCCACGAACGCAAAGATTCCGGGAAAACCGGTTTACAGGAAAGCCCCGAAGCCGGCTCAATTCAGGCCGGCGGTCTCAACATTTCTTTTCAGTTCGATCTTTTCTATGAACTTTCATCAAAAGTTGAAGCAAAGATGGGCAGACAGGGAGCTAACCGCTTTGCCGAACTGAGCGGCAAGGTCTCAGAAACTTTCATGGGTAACTTCAGCCTGTCGATCGACCCGGTTGGCTCTTTCATGAATGGTACCGAGAAGTCGCTCGAAATTTCGCCCGAAACCACCGGTGAATTTTTTGATGCGGTTGAAGGTCTTGCCGACCTCAGCCCCGAAGCCCTCGAAAATTTTCTCAAGGAATCCGATGAATTCTTCGCTGAACTCGAAGCTACCTACGGCGAAGCCGATGGTGCCTTTGACCAGATCAAGGGCGTAATGCAGGAACAGGCAAAAGCCTTTTTCGCTGATGTAGAACAGGCCAGAACCGACGCTCTCGGCGGTGCCGCAGCCACTGAAGCTCTACCGACGGAAGGCGAAACCGCACTTCCGGCCGCCACTACCGACGTTTCAACCCTGTTGCCGGCCACAGACAAAGAAGACGGCAACGCCTCGCTTATCGAAATGTTTTTCAAGCCCGAAGTCAAAGTCAGCCAGTCAGACTACCAGGATTTCCTCAAAGATTTTGTTGAATATGCAGAGAAGTTCAAACAGCAGATGTTCCAGAAGCTTTTCAACAGCCGCAGCTCTTATGATAAGACCAGCAAAAGTGAAGAAACTGAAGCTGCCGGCAAGACTAATATCGTCGATACCGCAGTCTGAACTGCTGAAGCACCCACAGCAACTTCACAGTATAATCAAAGTTTCCGCCCCCGCAGATGCGCGGGGGCGGTTTTGTTTTACAGATCTTTCCAGTATTTGACGGCATTTTCGCCGCCGGCGTAGTACCAGAAAATGGTTTTTGTCTCTTTGTACCCGTTCTTTTCAAACATGCGCCGCGACGGCGTATTGCTTTCGCGCACCTCAGCACAACTTCTTTTCATTCCGTTCTCTCTGAACCAGTCTTCAATGACTTTTACGAGAAACGAACCAGTGCCCTTCTGTTTGCGGTCGGGCAGCACACCGATTTTGTAGACGCGGCCCGATGGCACTTTGAAATGCCGCAGCAACCCGGTGACTGTCGCGAATATTTTCCCCTCTTCGTCTCTGATGATGAGGGTAATGCTGGTCGGTGAAGTTATCAGATGCCTTAGGTTGCGCTTCGGAAACTGGTCGACCGCATGCTCGAAGCAGATTTTTTCGAAAGCGAAGAGATCGTCAACGTCGTCGGGGGTCGCTCGGACCACCGGAAAACCAAAAAATTCGATTTTTTTCATATC
Organism: Candidatus Rifleibacteriota bacterium; assembly: GCA_029560455.1. The sequence goes on along the minus strand of JAKQKW010000386.1, from coordinate 15,512 downwards.
CCTGCCCGGTTCCTGTTGTGGTGACTGAGTCTCAGACAACTATACCAGAGGGCAAAAAAAAATGTACATTTTTTTCTTTGCCCTCTTGCGCACTTTTCAAGACGCCATTAGAATGTTAAGTATCCGGAGCGAGCATTCCCGGATAAGTATATAAGTTCAGGGAGACCGAGAATGAAGCGAGTATCAAGTATCATCGTCGTTGTAACCCTGTTGTTGTGCGCTGCATACACACCTGCAAACGCTGCCGCAGCCAAAGACTGGACCGTAGCAGTGTTCCTTAACGCCGACAACAATCTGGATCCGTTTGGTGTAGAAGACCAGCAGGAAATGGCCAAAGTTGGCTCAAGTGATTTCCTGAATATCGTCAGCCTTATCGACCGTGAACACGGCCCGGCTCAGATCAACTACATCGAAAAGAACAACATCAAAAAAGTAAAAGACATGGGCGAAATGGACATGGGCGATTACCGCCAGTTTGTCGCTTTTGCCAAATTCGTTAAAGAAAATTACCCGGCCAAGCATTACTGCTTCACCATCTGGAATCACGGCTCAGGCTGGAAAAACAAAGGCACCAGCGCTATCTACCGTGGTATTTCTTATGATGATTCTTCAAACAATCACATCACCAACGCTCAGCTTGGTACTGCAGTTGCCGAAGTCAGCAAGATTCTCGGTCAGAAAATCGACATCCTGAACTTTGACGCCTGTCTGATGCAGATGGTTGAAGTCGCTCATGCCGTTAAAGACAATGTTGTATACATGGTCGCTTCTGAAGAACTTGAACCGGGCAAAGGCGCCCCCTATGACGATATTCTTCGTGGTGTCAAAGCCGGTATGAACGCTCAGGCTTATGCCCTCAACTGGGTTAACGCTTTTGCCAAATCATACAATGGTGGCAGCCAGGGTTTCGACGAATCAACCCAGTCAGCCCTCGACCTCTCCAAGTTCGGCCCGGTCGTTGACTCGGTAAATGGTCTCGCCAAAGCTCTGATGACCGGCAAAAACACCATGATCGTTAAATCAGCCCTCGCCAGAGTTCAGAAGTTCGGTGACCCGGGCAATATCGACCTGGTTCATTTTGCCGAACTGCTTCAGGCTCAGACCGGCATTGACGCTGCTGTAAAAACTGCCTGCGATAAAGTTATCGCCGCTGTTAAAGCCGCCATCATCATCAACAAAGTTACCGGTTCTACCACCAAGAACTCGAAGGGTCTGGCTATCTACCTGCCGGCCAACCTGGTTCTCGAATCGAAATACAATGGCCTGTGTTTCGCCAAAGCCACCATGTGGGATGAAATGATCGCCGCTCTGGCCAAAAAAGAAGCCGCTGAACGCGTAGTTGCCGGTGTAACCGCTGGTAATCTCGACGAAATGAGAAATCTGGTCGCCGAAGCCGCCCAGAATCCTGAAGCCAGCCGCATCGCCCTGCAGGAACTCAACTTCGCCGTTTACTCAGAAAAACTTCTGCCGAAAGCAATCGAAGGCGAATTCGAAAGCCTGTTCGAAGCTCTCAAAGATTCAGTTTCCGGCAAGTAAGAACACTTTAAAAAAGCCCCCGGTCGCTCAAGGTGCTCGGGGGCTTTTTCATTTTAGACAAATAAGTTAAGAAACATTTTCGAGTTTCCTTGACAGGGTACATTTGTGGTTCTATAATCAAAAGATCAGTGTATTTTGTATAAGTATCGAATAAGTATTGTTCTTGAACGTTCTGCTTCCCGTATAAGAGTATAAGGAGTAATAAGTATGAAGCGTGTATTCAGTATTCTTGCAGTTATTCTTCTGGCATGCGTCTTTTGTGCTCCGGCCAGCGCCGCCCAGAAAGAATGGACTTTCATGGTTTTCCTCAATGCCGACAACAACCTCGATTCTTTTGGTGTTGGCGACCTGCAGGAAATGGTTTCAGCCGGTGGTTCTAACGATAATCTCAATGTAATCTGCCTGCTTGACCGCGAACACGCTCCTGCCACTCTCTACTACGTCGAAAAAGATGGCGCCAAAGTAATCGGCGAACCCGGTGAAATCGACATGGGCGACTATCATGAATATGTAAAATTCGTTGTGGAAACAGCCAGAGCCTACCCCGCCAAGCACTACTGCTCAGTAGTCTGGAACCATGGCTCAGGTTGGAAAGATGCCAAAGGCGAAATCATCAAAGGCATTTCTTATGACGACCAGTCTGGCAACCACATTACCACCAACCAGCTGACTGTCGCCCTTAAAGAAATCGAAGCCGCCCTCGGCAAGAAACTCGACATTTTCTGCTTTGACGCCTGTCTGATGCAGATGGTTGAAGTCGCCTATGCCATGAAAGATGGTTGCGATTATCTCGTCGCTTCTGAAGAAACCGAGCCGGGCCAGGGCTATCCCTACCTCGAAATCCTTTCCGGTTTCAAAAAAGGCATGAATCCTGAAGCTTTTGCCAAACACATCGTTACCGAATATTCCAACTCATACAATGGTGGCAGCGCCGGTATGTCTTCAACCACACAGTCTGCCCTCAAATGCAGCGAAATCGACAATCTGCGCGATGCTATCAACGGCTACTGCAAAGCAGCTCTTGCCGGCAACCACGGTGCCGAATTCAAGGGCGCCCTCAATGCTGCCCAGAAGTTCTATTACCGCACCAACATCGACCTTGGCCACTTTGTATCTCTCACCAAAAACGCCATCAAGGATGAAGCTTTCCAGACCGCTGCCAGCAAACTCATGGCCGCTATCGACAAAGCCGTCGTTCTGAACGGCCTCAGCGGCTACAATACCAAGAACGCCACCGGTCTGGCCGTATATTTCCCGGCCTCTTCATACAGCTTCTCACCTGAATACAAAGACCTGGCCTTCGCCAAAGACACCATGTGGGAAGCCATGGTTAAAGATTATTACAAGAAAACCTCAACCAAAGAACTGGTTGCAGCCGTCAGCAGCGGTGATGTTTCCGGTCTGATCGACTACGTTGCTACCGCCAACGAAAAGAACCGCGACATCAGCGCCGATCTGATCGCCAAAATGAACTTCAGAGTGTTCACTGAAGGCGGCCTCGACGAAGCCACTCAGAACAACGTCAGAAACCTGCTCAGTGAGCTGAAAACCAAATAAGTAAACGTTCTCCTGAAATGGCCGGGGCCCAACAGCCCCGGCCATTTTTATTTTCACAAAAGACTGAACCGCCGCCCGGTGGTCAGTCGGGCGGCGGTTCTTTGGAGGAGTTTATAATTTAAAAGCTCTGGTCTTCGAACAGTGACTTTTAATTATCTCTTTGCGGTTCGACGCATCAGCGCCTCATTCGGCATCGCGGTCTTTTTAAGCTGTTCAAGATTTCTCTGCAGTTCACCAATCTGTTCTTTCAGTTCAACAATCTCGGCCATGATCACCTGGGCTTTTTCCTGGGCATCAGGGCCACCCTCTTCATTCAGTTTGCGAAGTTCAACATAAAGCTTGTTTACCTGCGCCTGCTTTTGTTTGATCTGCTGACTGAGTTCAAATATCTGATGTTTGGTTACAGCCAACAGAGTGCTGCCGGTCAGCGAAAACACAAAAGCCAACAGGATCATGCCAAGCCAACTTTTTCTATTAAAAGAACTCATTTATCTGCCTCCGATTATTTCATTTCTGAATAATCATCGGCAGCGGGCCCCTCAAAGTTTATAGTTAATGCAGAATCTGTCGCCTCGAGAATAATAATACCGCAATTGCATAAAAAAGTACAGCCCAACCGAGACTTGATTGCCAGGCAGTGAAAATATTGTCGGTCAGCAGATTGCCGCGACTTTCAAGAATAGTTTCGATGGTATTCACCGAAAAAAGTTCGTCAAGGTGCCGGGTAAAGCACCATTTTGCGGCGCTCTCATACCACACGTCGATTTTATTGAGCAGACTCGAAGCGATCAGATAAAAGGTATGAATACCCATCAGAGCGCTCAAACTGGTAAAAGACATCAGAATCGCCGATTCAAAAAATAGGGCAAATACGATAAAGAAACCAATCAGCATCAGGTTTCCGACAAAAGTGAGCACAAGAAGTTGAAAAGCAGAAGAGGTACTGACCAGATAAAGCGGTTTGCTGATATCGACATTCAGCGCATCAGGAAGCGCATTGGGCAGTAGCCCTGAAGTCTGGGTCAGCGAGCGGGCAACCAGCAGGTCAGCCTGCAGAAAAAAGCCGCCCAGACATACAGCCAGCAGCAGAAACAGCATGATTGCCAGAGTTTTCGCGGTAATCACCTGCCAGCGCCTGACCGGTGTCAGCAGCAGCATCTTCATGTAACCGCGACTGAGCTCGGTCGAGAAACTGTCACCGACGACAAGTGCCAGAAAAAAGGGCGCAATGAAGGCAAAAAGCTTGAAATGCGCAGTAAACAACCCTTTAACGATCTCATGCAGCACCGAGAACTGCACTTCACCAAATCCAAACCCTTTGAACTTAACGTAAGCCACGATTAAAGCCAGGCTGGCAACCAGCGGCACGATGTTGAGGGCCAACAGAAACAGAAGTGCCTTCTTGCGGTTAAGAATTTTCTTCAGCTCAAACAAAATCAGAAACAGCATGCGTCTCATGCGCCACCTCCGACGGTAACACCGTTGCCGGTCAGCTTGATGAAGGTCTCTTCGAGAGATGCTTCAAGCGGAATCAGCGCCGTCACCCGCACCCCGGCTTTGATCAGACTGCTGTTAACCTCAGCCGATTTTCCGGGCTGCAGGCTGACAATAAGCCCGCGCGGACCCTGATTGATATCGATGACCGCTTCATGCATGGCGGCAAGCAATTCGCGGGTTTTCGTGGCGTCTTCGTCAGCTACCCTTATTTCCCATTTTTCGCTATGGCCGGAAAGCAGTTCAGACACATAGCCCTGTTTAACACATCTGCCATTGTCGATGATCACGACATAGTTGCAGAGACGCTGCACTTCGTCGAGCAGATGACTCGAAAGAAAAATCGAGGTCTTTTCTTCATCGTGAATGCGGGTCAGAATTTCGCGCATGTGAACCCGGCCTGCCGGATCCATGCCGCTGGTCGGCTCGTCGAGAATCAGCAGCCTGGGCCGGTGCAGAATGCCGAAGGCAACGCCAAGGCGCTGCTTCATACCGGTGGAAAAGGTGCCGAACCGCTGACGGGCAGCATCTCGCAGACCAACCATCTCGATCACTTCTAATATCCGCTGATCGGTAAGTGGCTTATACAGACTGCCAAACCAGTAAAGATTCTCATAAGCGCTCATTGATTCTATGAATGCAGGGTTTTCGACCACCGCTCCGATTTCTTCGAGTGCGACCGTTCGGCCGCCTGGCATGGTCTGGCCCAGCATAGTTATTTCACCATCAATACCTGGAATCAGGCCAAGCAGCATGCGCATCGTCGTCGTCTTGCCGGCGCCATTCGGGCCGAGAAAACCGGCGATGGTATTGAGCGGCACCGAAAAATCGAGACCTTTGAGCACCTGTTTCCGGCCGAAGTTTTTGCAGAGACGATTTACGATAATGGCGTTATCAGCATTCATTTTCACACCTGGTCGTAGAGTTCGTGGTAGATTTCGCGACCAAAAACTTTAAGAATGACGGTTGCCGGCACGGCGAGCACCATACCAGGTATGCCGCCGAGACTGCCGGCGATGGTAAGTGCCAGCATTACGGTAAGCGGGTGCAAACCAGCGTTTTCACCGACGACGTAGGGTTGCAGATACCAGCCGTCGATACTTTGAATTATCAGAACCGCAACGGCGACCTTGGCCATGGCCGCAACCAGCATGCCCGAAAAACCAAACTGGGCGATGGCAAGCAGCAGTGCCAGAATGACGGTAAACAGCCCCCCGAGATAGGGAATGAAATTGGCAATGCCTGCAAACAAACCAAGAAAAAGGAAAAAATGCAGACCGGAAAACCAGATTCCGATGGTCATCAGCCCGGCAAAAATCGAATTGGCCAGCAGCTGGCCGCGCAGCAGCGAACTCAGCTGTTTATCGAGCTTACGCAACACATCGAGAGTTCTTGACCGGTAATCGTGCGGAATCAACATCTTGAAACCGGCGTAGATTTCATCCATGTCGAGAAGAATGTAAAAAACGAGAATAGGGATCAGAAACATGTTGAACATACCTGAAAAGGCGCCACCGAGAAAGCCAAGCACCTTTTTAAAGGTAGTCACCGCGCCATCTTTTACAAGAATCACGCCCTGGGCTGCCAGCTCGCGCACCCGGTCACTCTGCACGAACTCATCGATGTATGTCTTAACATAGGGATAATTCGAAAACTTTTCGTAAAAATCGAGCCCGAGCACCTTGTAATTGTCGGCAAGCCTTTTGACATCGAGGTTGCTGAGCTTGATCACCAGGTCACCTGCCTCAGAGATCATGGTAAGGGTGAAAGGCACGATAAACAGAACAAATACAGCAAAACAGGCAAGAAACACCGAGAGAACCGCCCAGGGTCGCGGAACTTTGCGCTCCACCAGTTTTCTGACCACCGGGTTGAGAATGTAGGCAACCACCAGTGATACAAGAAACGGTGCAATGACATTGGCAAGGTAATAAATACCGATGCCGGCCACCACGAACCCGGTCAGAATCAGCCAGTTTTTAACCGAAGGGGGCAGACTTTTTAAAAATGATGGACCGCTACCGGCGGCTATCGCATGCTCACAAGACACGGGTGCTGCAACTGTCACAACAGTTGAGGCCTGATCAGACTTACGAGCTGTTTTATCAGTGCTCTTTCGTTTCGACATCAGAGAACATTCCTCATGCTGAGGTTTTCACCATAAATCTTGATGATCAGTTCGATCTCGCCCTTGCCCATATTAAGGTTTCTGGCGATCTGAGGCAGTGAATAGCCCTCAGAATAAAGCCTGAGAACCTCATTGACCCGAAAGTTTGCCGGCGGAGGGGTAGCTGATGGTGTGCGGCAGAGATCGGTTTTTTTGACCGGAATTTCAGCCATTTCAACCCGAACTTCTTTTAATGGCAGGCTTGTAACAGGTTTGAGAGATGCAGCTGTAGCAGCAGGCGGTGAAGACTGCGAAGACTGCAGAGATTGCGCAACCGGAGCACTGTTAACCGTTGATTCCCGGCCGACTGCCCGCAGAACCGGCCGATCAGTACCTTTATCAACAATCTTTTCATGCACCTGCGGTCGGTCGCCGGCATTTTCAAAAACTCTGGGAGTGATGTTTTCACCCGGGCGTTCAAAGCCGCGACTGTTTGCAGTCGCCACTGCCGGTTCGTAGGTTTCAAAACTGGCTTCCAGAGCTTTGAGGTATACCGAAACCTCATTGCTGATCATCATTTTCAGCTCATCCTGGTCAAAACCACCACCGGCATGGGCAATATCTGTTCCCTGACAGTCTTCGAGCTCGCTGACGCGGGTATTGAGAGCAGCAATCTTTTTAAGCATCTCTTCAAGAGTATCCTGGACTTCTTTGCGAAATCGCTTGTCATGCCCCTGATCAATGCTCGTCAAGGCATTGGCCGGATTCAAATTACGCTTGCGCAGAGCTTCTACCCCATCATCGATCTCTTTGAGAAGATCGTTGGCATAGAGACACTTTTTATCGGCAACCGTCAGCAGCTCTTTTAGCACATTACACTGGCCTTCGAGGGCTTTGATATTGTGGCTGGCGACCATTTCGATATCGTTGGTAAGGTGTTTGAACGACAGCTCCAGAGCTTTCATTTCCTGCTCGATCTTGAAGAATTTTCTCTGGCCAAGTTTTTTACCGACCCAGAAAGCCGCAAGCAGCAGAAAAATCACACAAACGCTGATATGTAAAGCCACCCACATCTGAAGCTACCTCGAGGATTTGCTGCAATCGTTGAATCATGCCGCAAGATATGCCAATAAACAATCTTGTGAATGTTCAGGCCCCATGGTACCATGCCCGCTATGTTAAAATCCAAGAAATTCTGGGGAATTGCCGCAAGTTTTTTTTTCCTCTGGCTTGCCCTGCAGAAGGTCGATTTACGGCAGATCCCAGCGATAGTCAGCACCCTCAGATTTGAATATCTGCTGCTGATGTGTGTGTCGCTGACTCTCGAACACATAACCCGCGCCTGGCGGTGGCAGATGATACTGGCTAACCGCCCCCTCGACCTCAAACATTCATATTTCGGGCTGGTAATGGGCTATCTGTTCAACAATCTGCTGCCAGCGCGCGCTGGTGAGTTTCTGCGTGCCTGGTATCTTAGAAAAAAGAACATTGCGCCGGCCGGTGAGGCTTTCGGTTCGGTAGTTATCGAACGCTTTCTCGACGGCATCGTCATTGTAAGCCTGATCGTTGCCTCGCTCAACCTGTTCACGGCAACCCCGCTGATCCGCAAAGCCAGCTTTTCGGCGATTATATTTTATTTAACAGTGCTGGTTGCCATTGCCATGATGCAATTCAAACGAAACTTATTCGAAAAAATCACCAGCACCATCTTCAGACTTTTGCCTGCGCGCCTCGATCAGCTACTTACGCGCATCAGGGATTCATTCATCAACGGCCTCGGCCTGATCAGCCAGCCGGCCATTTTTGCAAAAGCCACTCTGCTCTCGTTTGTCTGCTGGAGCCTGTCACTGCTGACCCTGGCGCTCTGCCTGCAGATGTTCAGTCTCGATCTCGGTATAAAAGGGGCAGTATTACTGATTTCGGTCCTTTCGGTCGGCTCGATGATACCTGCCAGCCCCGGCATGATCGGAGTCTATGAATTTTGCTGTGTGCTGGTTCTAAACGGCATGCTGGGAAAATCGCCCGAATTGGCTGCTGCCTTCGGTCTGGTCTCGCATTCATTCGGTTATTTTTACGTTCTGGCAGCTGGTTTTGCCATACTAACAATAGAGAATCTTAAGTTTGCAGAGTTGCAGAAAAGCGAGAGCGAATTTTCCGAAAATTCTGCACCACCCACTTCCTAAGTTTTATCAAAAAACATGCCGATAGCTTTTTAGAACACAGGAGGTCGGCATGAAAAAACAGAAAACTCCAGGCAGATCCAGAACCCAGTTTGGGCTATTTCTCTTCTTTTTAGGCGGACTTTTCCTGCTGCAGATTGCATTCGCCTTCACCATTCACGGCGATATCGGGCCGCACACCAGTGTCATTCCAGGCATCGAAAGACCGGCTTCACCGGTTCTGGTTGGCCGTATCGACAGTCTGGTGAGCGAACATCGCCTCAAAACCCCGATTAAAGTCGCTCCTGAAGGTGCCTTCGCACCGGCAAGCCGGGATTTTAATGAAAAACCGATGCCGATTGCCCGCATCGACACCGGCACAAACAAAAGCAACGAAGAAAATACTCTGCGTGAAGTCGAAGGCGATCGCTTCGTCGAGTATACAATTCAGGCCGGCGACACTCTCGACAAAATTGCACGCAGATTATACGGCAATCAGCAGATGGTTCAGTCTCTGATCCGCATCAATCGTATCAAAGATGAACGTGGCCTTAAGCTTGGCGCCAGCCTCAAGGTTCCCCGCGCCGGTCTTGTCGAAAAAACCAGAATCAACTAGAAAGCAGCGCTATAATGGTTTCAAACTACTTCAAACCCCTGAATATACTCTGCATTGTTCTTTACATAGCTTTCATGGGTATTGCACTCGATTCTCAGGTAGTTGAGGCACTGGTTCTTAAGATTGCCGACCGCGGCGAAAAACCCCGCTATGTAGCCGAATCCACCAGAGATGAAAGAAAGCAGCAGATGACTGCTCAAGCTTCTGCAGAAGCTGCTGCTCCGGCAGCGCCAGCCGTTCCGGTTGTCACCATCCGCTACGACAACCCCGGCCCTGTCACCGAAAATCAGACCTCCTCTGCCAGCAAACCTGCCGCACTCGACCTTGCACCCGCAGCGGCAACCACTGAATCATTACCGACGAATGAAACCGTGACAGCAATGAAGCCCGCAGGTGAATCGCCTGCCACCGAAAACATCGCATCAACTGAGATGTCAACCGCCTCTATCGATATGCAGACGACCGAAGCCGCCTCGGCCAGATCTGAAAACGAAAGTTTTGAAGTTGCCTACAAGTCAGCTGCAGCAGAAGCCATGGCCCGTCGTGAACCCAACCGGGTTCAGGCTCTTCCCCTCAGAGCATCTACCGCCGCTTCAACTCTACCGGGCAAAGCACAGACAGCTGCAACCGCCGGTTCTGCATCAGCAATCACTTACATCGATGCCATCAGCAGAAACAAGTGGGAATTTGCAACTCTTCTCGATCGCTATATCGTAAGGTATGACAGTGAAACCTACATAGTTCTGACCGTCAGGCCAACCCTGCAGAAGATGCTCGAAAACATCCTCGAACGTTATTCAAACCGCATTGGCGTGGCAATTATCCAGGACCCGGCCACCGGCGAAATCCTTGCCATGTCATCAAGCCACCGCGGTATCGTCACCTCGATCGAAACTGAAGAATTCAAAACCGATAACTGGGCTCTCAAGCCGACTTTCCCTGTCGCTTCAATTTTTAAGATCGTTACCGGCGCCGCAGCCATCGACACCGGTAAAATCAACTCAGAAAGCAGCTTTCTCGCCTGGGGCAAGACCTACATGACCGTCTGGAAAGCCTTCGCCAATTCACACAATGGTGTTTTCGGCCGCATTGCCAAAAAAATCGGTCGCGATGTGCTCGAAAAATACACTGCCGCTTTCGGCTTCAATAAGCCGTTTTTCTTCGACCTGCCGGTCGGCAAATCGCTCGCCGATCTGCCCAATGACCAGATCAAACTGGGACAGGCCGCAGCCGGTCTCAATCGCGACTTTCTCGTGAGCCCGATGCATGTTGCCAGCATCATTTCAACCGTCCTTAACCGCGGCAAAACCATGAAACCCTATATGGTCGACTACGTGGTGCGCAAAAACAAGGTCATTTTCAGACGCAAACCATTTCAGCTCGCCCAGCCAATCAAATCAAGCACTGCCCGTGAAATCTACAAAATGATGTATGGCACCACTTCGGTCGGAACCGGGAAAAAGGGCTTTGGCGGCTACAGCAGTTGCCCCGACCTGGCAACTATCTGCGGTGGTAAAACCGGCACGCTTACAGGTGCTTCACCCAACTATCTGTTCACCTGGTTTGGCGGCTTCACCAAGGCAACCGGCCGCGACCTCTGCATTGTCACACTGTCAGGCCAGCCCAATCATTCTGGTACTAAAGCCTCTTCGATTGCCGGCCAGATTGCCTATGAGCTCTATATGAAACGCCAGGGCAAAGACCCGGCGGCAGTCGCTAAAAAAACACGCCGAAGTCGCCGTTGAGTGAAATTAGAGCAGCAAAAAAAATACCCCGGCCTGACCGGGGTATTTTTTTTGTCTGGATTATTCTTCTTCTTCGAGTTTGGTTGGCGGGTCAACAAACTTCGGAAGAGCCTGAGGCGGCATTTTCGGCGGTTCGATCTCTTTGATTTCGACCTTGCCGACGATCTTGAAGTTGGCGCACGGCTCTTTGTCATCGTCAACGCCAGTCTCAGCAGAGATATCGTCACCCTTGTTGAAAGAGCCTTTAAGAATCTGCTCTGCCAGGGGGTTTTCAATATAACGCTGAATGGTGCGACGCAGCGGACGGGCGCCATATTTAAGGTCAGTGCCCTTATCTACCAGGAAAGTTCTGAGCTCATCAGTGAAGGTCAGGCGCATATTCAGGCCTGAAACACGGTCAGATACTTCCTGGAGCAGGATTTTGAGAATTTCAAGATTGTCGTTCTTATCGAGAGCTCTGAAAACGATCACGTCGTCGATGCGGTTGAGAAATTCGGGCGGAAACTTCTTCTCAAGGCTCTTGCGGGTAATCTTGACCTTCTTGTCGTGCGAAAGATCGTCGAGCTTCTGAGTGGCTTTGGCAGACGATTCGTCGACTCTGAAACCGGGCTTGCTCTCTTCAGTAGTTATGTCAGAAACCCCGACGTTGGTGGTCAGGATAATGACACATTCTCTGAAACTGACAGTTTCGCCCTTGCTGTCGGTGAGAATACCTTCGTCAAGCAACTGCAGAAGCAGATTGTGAACCTTTTCGTGTGCCTTTTCGATTTCGTCGAAAACAACAACGCCATTTGGCTTGTTCTTAACCGATTCGGTCAGATAGCCGCCTTCATTATGACCAATGTAGCCCGGAGGGGCACCGATCAACTTGGCGTATTCATGGCTCATGGCGAATTCTGAACAGTCGATGCGCACCAGATCATTTTCGCTGCCGGTCATGAATTCGCAGAGGGCTTTGGCAAGCTCGGTTTTACCAACGCCGGTCTGACCGACGAAAATAAAGCTGCCGACCGGGCGTTTCGGGTTCTTGAGACCAACGCGGGCTTTTCTGATAGCCTGAGCCACAGCGGTGACCGCTTCGTCCTGGCCGATAATGCGCTTGCGCAGGTGGTTTTCGATCTCCATGTAGCGCTGCTGCGAAGACTTGGTTTCATCGCTTTCAGAACCGAGCATGGTGATGGCGCCACCCTTGGCAGCCTGTTCGTCGACCTGAATGGTAACTTCTTTAATATCGAGCGTCGGGTTGACTTTGACGCAGAGATTATAAAGTTCCTGTTCGATGATTTCACCGAGCAGGGGGTATTCGTTGTTTCCAAAGACCAGAGGGGCAATCTCATCGAGATAGTTGACGACTGAAGCGTTGATTATCAACCGCTTGTAAGATTTCTTGTCGGTTATCTTGATGTTCTTGAAAAGCTGCTGTTTCTGCTCTGGCGTGAATGATCGTATTGCAACAAAGCGGTCTAAAGATTCACAGAACTTCATCTTGATTCCGGGCGTGGAATCCATGAGAACCCTCCTGAGGGTACGTTTTTCCCATTGACAAGCGAGTGCACAATGGAGTATAGCTATTGTATCACTAACCCAACCTCAAGGCAATACCCGTAAAATGTTTATAAGGTCTAAAGAGGCTGAAGAACTTTTTGACAGAGGAATTAATTATTTCAGAGCCGGATTTTTTTCTGCCGCACTGAATGAATTCAATCAGGTAAAAAACATTGCACCTGACTACCCCAACATTGACTTCATCATCGAAGCCGCCCATAAAAAGAACAACGAAGTCGCCGGGCAGCTGAGCAATTTTATCGAAGAGAGCTTCGATGACGAAATCAAAGAGCTTTCTGATGAACTGACCGTTGAAAATTCATCCTATCTCGGGCCCGAAGTTCAGGCGCTTCTAAAACGCGGCAACTTCAACGAAGCTCTTAAAAAGCTGCGTCAGGCTGAGATGATCATACCAGACTCCAGACCGCTGCTCCTTCTCCTGGGAAACACGCTGCGCCGCCTGGGCATGCTCAACGAGGCTGAGAAGGCAATGCAGCGCGCCATGCACGCCTTCCCTGACGATGCCGAAATTCTCAACAACCTTGGTAATGTCTATCTGGCCATGAGTCTCTATCAGGATGCAGAAGACGCTTTCAGAACCGCACTAAGACTCTCGCCAGAAGACCCGCGGATTCTCAACAATCTCGGCGCCCTGCGCATGCAGACAAATAATCTCGACGATGCCGAGCGACTGTTTCGCAAAGCCCTGAAGATCAGGCCCAAATGGGCGGTTCTGGCAAGAAACCTGCAGAATCTGCAACGGCGCATGCAGGCCCTCGAAGAAGAAATCGAAAAACTGCGTGCCGAATTCGTTGCGCACCCCGGCTATCTCGATATCGGCCTGGCCCTGGGTAAAACTCTCTTTTTCAGAGGCTATTACTCTGAAGCCCGCAGCACGCTGCGCAGTGTTCTAAAGAAGAACCCGAATCTGCTGGCAGCATGGTTTTATCTCGCTACTATCTACGAAATCACAGATGACACCGAGATGGCGATCGACAGCTTCCGTGAGATGGTCGTTCGCAGCGGCAAAACCGACGCTCCCGAATTTGTTAACTTTGAAAGCCTGATGAAGCAGGAATTCTTTGCTGAAGCCCTTGCTGAACTGAAAAAGATCGCAATTCTCGAACTCGACCTGGCCTCCAGCCGTATCAATCTTGGTATCAAATATTTCGAAGAATGCCAGTGGGAAAACGCTCTGCGCCACTTCGAAGAGGCTGTTCAGATCAACGACACTTACCCCGACGCATTTTACTGGGTCGCGCTGACGAAAGTTCAGCTGAACAAGCCCACAGCCGCCCGTGAATGCCTGGAAAAAGCCATCGAACTCAACCCTGACTATGCTGATGCGCATTTTCAGCTGGGGTTGCTGCTGCGGGCAAAAGCAAAGAAAAAAGCTCGCGCAAGTTTTGAGAAGGCTTTATCATTGAACCTGCGACCATCATTTGCTAGAATAGCTGAAAGAATTCTCAAAGAGCAGAAATGACTCTGTCCGGGGTGTAAATTTTTATGGATCAAGCGGCCTTTAAACTTTCGTTTCCGGCTTTCCCGGCCGATGGCGAGTCTATCGAAAAACTCGGCAGACTGCTGATGAACGAGGGTATCGTCACACCCCAGCTCTGGGAAGAAACCCGCAGCAAAAACGCCGATCCGGCCGCTTTCATTCAGGCAATAGCCGCCTCCGAAAAGATCACTCCAGAACTTCTTGCCCGCAAAGAAGCCGAAATGTTGAACATTCCCTTCATCAAGGTCGATGAAGTCGAAATCACCCAGGATGCGTTCAAACTGATCGACAAAAAGATCATCAAAGAAAAACGCATCATTCCGATCAGAATCAACGGCCCCGAACTGATCGTCGGAACCGTTGCCCCGGCCGATACTTCACTTCTGACCGGCGCACACCTGACCATGGCTCTCAAACCGGCCAAGGTACTTGGCGATGCTCTCGACAACAAAATTTCACAGATGCTTGGTGAAAAACCCTCTGGCAAAGCCGCCAAAGGTCAGAAGAAGCGCCTTGGCGACATTCTTATCGAATCAAAATTCTGCACCGCCGAACAGCTGGACAAGGCCCTTAAGGGTGCCAAAGAAGAAAAGCTGCGCATGGGCGCCTATCTGGTCAAACACGGCATTCTTTCAAACAAACAGCTTTCTATCGCCCTGTCAAAGCAGTTCAACATTCCGTTTATCGATCTCGACGAAAGCCTCGTCGACCCGGTTCTGGCGACACTGCTGCCGAAAAAACTCTGTCACGAACAGATTCTCTGCCCGGTCAAGCGTGAGAATAATAAACTCGTTCTCGCCATGACTGACCCGACTGACATCATCACCATCGACCACATCGAAATGATGACCGGCATGTGGGTTTCGCCTGTAGTCAGCTCTGAACTTTCGATCATAGCTGCCCTCGGCAACCTCTACGGCGAAAATATCGACTCGCTGGCCGAAGGCATCGGCGGTGCATCAGGTGGTGGTGACGAACTCGACGAACTTGGCGGCATGGACGAAAACGACGCACCGATCATCAAACTTGTTAACCTGATTTTGACCCAGGCCGTCGTTATGAACGTTTCCGACATTCATATCGAAATCTACGAAAACGAACTGCGCATCAGGTTCCGCCAGGACGGCACCATGAAACTGTTCATGACTCCGGCCAAGGCCGCGCACGCCGGCGTGATCAGCCGCATCAAAGTTATGGCCAACCTCGACATCGCCGAAACCCGCCGCCCGCAGGACGGCCGCATCAAGCTGAA
>JAKQKW010000016.1 GCA_029560455.1 Candidatus Rifleibacteriota bacterium | reverse complement strand
AGTGCGCATCAAAAAGGCAAAAGAAAGGTTCTCGTCAATGCGTGAAAAGTGGTAAATCTCACGTTCTTCGCGGGAATTGGCGATTTGAAAACCGTCTAGAGTTATCGCACCATGCCTGAGCGGTTCGGGAGGCAGCAGGTGCCGTTTGACCGACCGGCCCTCGTTGAATTCACGTACTTTTAGAATCAGGTCGGTCAGGCCGGTCGAAATGCTTTCGAGCTCATTTGCTTCTGAGAATACCACCGTTTCGACCGTTTCGTTGCGGCGGTTCTGCAGGGCTGTCGCATTTGCTGCCAGCATTGAAACCGGCGTAATCAGAGATCTGACCAGAACCAGACTGAGAACCATAATGAAGAGCAGTGACATGACGGTCGCGGCGATAAAGATATTCGACAGTTTCTGCGCTTCTGCTCTGATTCTTTCAAAGGGCATGATCAGAAAAAGATTGTAATTCTTCAGATTATGGCCGGCAATGGCGGCAACAAGAACTTCGCGGTCGTCGATACGGCCATGTCGAAAACTCGAAACCTGCGTCTGATTAACCAGATCGTGAAGTTTCCAGAGTGGCAGTTCTGATGTGTATGAAAACCGCGGGTAATACGCGCCCTTTTCACTGTGTCTTTTGGGGAATGCAGCGAGCTCGAAGCCGGCACTGCGAGAAATATTCTGCCCCGCCAGGCTCAGGTATTTAATCTGCATTTTTCTCGGTTCATGCACGATGAACAGGCAGCCGGAAGCAGTATCGCCCTCATTTATGGTCAGATCCATAAAAGTCAGCGTTTCGTCACCATCAAAGGTAATGTTCTGCAGGGTCGAGCGGTTGCCAAGCAGACCTTCAACCGGCCGACTCGACAGGCTGCGCATGCCGACCGGGTCACTTTCTGAGTAGGTGGTTCCGGGCATTCTTGAAGAGTTGAAGGTGCGCACCACCTGCCCGGCCATGCCGCCGATCAGGTTCGCATATTTGCTTTCGATAGAGTCGGCAGAGCCTGCGTTGACGGTGGCAGGGGCCTTGAAGAGAAAATTGCCGAACTGGTCGGTAAAACCGGCAAAGGCAAGATTCTCTTCTTTCTGGGCGAGTGCCAGTGGTGCGAGAATTTTTTCAGGCTCGCCACCCTGCGAAAGCTGCGAAATCAGGTGCCGATACTGGTGCAGCAGGTCTCCGTAAGAGGCGCTGAAATTGCGGTCGATTTTTTCGAGAATTTCAACAGCCCGCTGTTTATTGTCGGCGACCAGAGAATTCTGTTTTTCGTATTTGTAGGCCATTGAAGCGGTCAGCAGAATCGCGACCCCGGTCAGGGCCGTAAAACCGAAAATCATCAGAAACTGCAGACTGGCCGACAGGTCGAAACGAACTCTGAATGCTGTTTTCCAGGTCAGAAAGAGAATGATGACCGGCAAAACCGTGCGCAGAAGATTGAAAAAAGTTTCGAGAAGCGGTGGTGGCGCCGGCAACTGCCTTGAGCAGACCAGACGTATACCTTCCGGGGTGTCATTGATTGCAAAAAGCTCATTCGCCAGTTTGAAGCCAGACTTAAGACCTTCGGCAGCGAGCAGTCGCAATCCTACTTCCTGCAGGCGCTTGCCGCCAGAACAGTTGTTTTTCAGCATGTCGTTCAGGTCGATCCAGGCAAAAATAAAGGTTTTACCGGCGAGCTTCTGAATTTTTTCAATAGCTTCTTCGGCCAGCTGATAACGACTGATGCTCTCGGGGTGCAGCCAGGCGAGAAGGTAGCCTTCTTCCCCCCCTGGAAGTCTGGTTTCAAACCAGGCACCGTATTTGCGCAGACCAATTCCCTGAAAATTCACCAGAGTCTCGGGGTTGCGAGCCAGATTGCCAACGGTTGAATAATTGCCTGAGAACGAGGTGGCGATACTCTGATCACGCCTGTTGAGAGAAGCTCCGGGGTTGCGCCTGAGTTCGAGCAGAATGCGCAGGTAGTCTTCAGAAATCTTTTTCTTGGTTATAGGCTCTCCAGATGGCCAGTTCAGGCGATTTCCTCCGGCGTCAAAGAGAAACAGCTCAAGAATTTCCGGGCGGGCAATTCGGCTGACATCAGCGGTTTCTGAAGCCCATCTGAACGAATCATTCAGTCGGCGCAGCGTTTCCTGAAAATAGGTTTCCGGGTTGGCGAGCCGTGCCATGTGGGCAGTCATTTCCGCCATTTCATCGAGGCTCTGCTGCTGCTGTTCGCGCTCAAGATTTGCCTGAATGGTTTCACACGACAGCCAGGCGGTTACAACCGGCAGAACCAGCAGAAAGAAAAAGAAGACAAAGCTGCCCAGAGGCTCACGCCAGGCTTTGAAAAAACCGCTCCTTCTCCCCTTGCTCTGATCCATGTAATCAGTTTAAATCAGATGCATGCTTCTTTCAACTTTTGTCTGCAATATTACGTCGGTAGTTCGATAAATCGGGCAGAACAACGTTTGCCTGCTCTGAGCTAAAAGAACAGCTGCCGGGAAAATCCCGGCAGCTGCATTGATAAAAGCTTTTATTATCTTGATTTCGCCTGCTCAACCTGACGTTTGGCGGCGTTCAGAGTGCTGATTGCCTTGTTTACTTCGTCCTGAGAAGCATCGCCCCTCTGTGAAATCTCAACATAGGCCTGATAGGCCTTCTGGTAATTGGCCATGGCCCGTTCCAGACTTACTGCAGCCGAACCTGAAGTGTTGCCGGTCGAGGGAGCCGCCGATGTGGTAGTCTGGCGTGCCGTGGTGCCGCTGGCAGATACAGTTGTTGAACCAGAGCTGCCTGAAGCCGACGGGGTTTTATTATACTTTTCGTTGTATGACTTGTTGATCGCTACATATTCTTCCTGGACTTTGAGAAGTTCGTCAAAACGTTTGCCGATCCGCTGCGTTCCAACTTCTGCAAGCTCGCCAAGCGATTCGATCGATTTGCCTGAATTTTGAATCTTGTTTACAGTGCCGGCGACGTTGAGAATCGCACCGAGGTCGCCACCGAGAATGCCTTCAATTTCTTTCTGAATGCCGAGGAGCTCCTGTATTGAGTCGCGGGCGGCGAAATAATAGGCAGAGGCCTCAAAGGCAATCTGAGCACACTTGAGCGGATACTGGGCTTCGACCTTGCCGAGTTTGTATTCATCCTGCAGGCGGCCCCATCTGAAAAGATTGAGAGGATCTGATTTTACCGAATCAAAAACCCGGCTCCAGCCATTGGCGCCGGCCAGCTTGTTCAAACGGCCGTCTGAGAATGACTTTACGAGAATCTTGTTCTTGTTTGTCTGAATGGTGTCAGTCTGGTCAGCGAGCTGCGAAAAATACTTCATGCTCGGCTGGGCATTTTTATACATCGCCTCAGCCTTGGGCGCAAGATTTTTAAATTCGCTGACAACCAGCGAGATAGACTTTGCGATATCGAGCAGCTGCGGGAAACTGGCTTTGCTGCTCTTGTTGCTGATGGCCCGGTAAGCCCTGATCAGGCCACTGGCGCCTTCAGAAAAACGCTGAATCGACTTGCGCTCACGGTAGAGGGTTTTTACCTCACTGCCGATAATGCGTGAATGTTTGTTTATCTCTGACTTCTGATTATACCAGAGTTTAATGTCGTCGAAAAAGCCGGCATCTGCCTGAATGGCGGGCATGATGAAGGCCAGGACCAGAATGATCAGCATGGCTTTCAAATTACTTCTGATAATCATCATCACCCTCCTGAAGCTCACATCGTTGAATCGTACACTCAAGCATAAGAATCAAGGGCAAATGTGTCAATCAGTCAGCTTAAAAAAACTTTACAAAATAAAAACTAACATTGTTTACCAATGGTATCTTCTGATAGAATGACAAAAAATAACTGATATTTTTATACACAGTCATAAACGGGAAAGAATCATTGGTAGAGCCAGTCTCCGCTGCATATCTGGTGATTGACCGGGTTGGTAAGGTAGTATCTGAATCATCTTCAGCCGCCGAACTGCTGAGGTGTGCATCAGATGGCCCACTTGCCGGCCGGCCGCTGTTCGATTTTTTTGTGCGCCTGCCCGCATCGGTAAGCAACTACGCTCCGCCTGCCAGCTATCTTGAATTTGAGGCCGAACTCAAATCTGAAGAGTCAGATTGCTTTTTGAATGTTGGTATTTTTCCGTCTGAGCACCAGAATGGCAGTGAGCCGGTAAATCTTGTATTCATCCGCGACGTCACCGCACAACGGATGATGGAAAACGAGCTCAGCCAGGCTTCCCGCCACTACTGGACCCTCTTCGACGCCTCTTCCGATGCTATTTTCCTCGAAACTGCCGATGGCTCAATCTTTGACTGCAACAAAGCCTGCGAAAAAATGTATGGCTACAGCCAGTCAGAAATGCTGAAAATGAATGCCAGAGACCTTGTTCCTGGCAACGTCGTCGAGATGCTTGAAAACTTTGCTCCCGAACTCGACAGTGCGCGGTCAACCGGTCGCAGTATTCAGCTTGAAGCCGCCGGCCGCCGCAAAGACGGCAGTGTTTTTCCCAGTGAAGTGATCGTCAATTTCATAAAAATCAACGGTCATGAATGCTACGCTGTCGCTGTGCGCGACATCACTATCCGTCGCGAGCTCGAAAACAGCCGGGTACGCTACGAAACCCAGGTGATGCAGCTACAG
>JAKQKW010000383.1 GCA_029560455.1 Candidatus Rifleibacteriota bacterium | reverse complement strand
GTAATAATGATGCTCCTGGGCGCGATTTTCATGACCGGTTGTGATGCGAGCCAGATTATCGACGTCATTTCAAAAGTAGCCGAAGGCGTTCAGAAGGCCATTCCCGCCATAAAAGAAGTCATTAACACGGTCAGCAATGCCGTGAGCAGCACTAACAATGATACCGCCGACAATACGGCCACGCAGAATACTACAAACACAGCTCAGGAAACCGACAAAAAAGAAAACGATGCATCAGTAGTTGTAATCAACCCCACTGATGATGAAGAGGTTTCTGACCAGGCAACCGCGACTGCAACTTCTACCGAAACTGCCACCAGCACCCAGACTTCTACCACAACATCCACGGCAACCGAAACTTCAACTCAGACAACCAGTGCAACTTCGACCTCCACATCGACCCAAACCAGCAGCGCCGCTCCGGCCATTTCTGAAAAAGGTCAGCAGCAGATGGACAGCGTTGTCGATTATGCTCTGCGCAACCACCGGGGTGGCTCTAACGGCGATTGTTTCAATGCCGTATGGGGCTATCTTACCAGTTCGGGCTATGGCAACCTCAAAGCCTGGGGCGATCTGCCAAACATGGGCAGTGACGAAGCCAGAGAATTTGCAGAATTCATGAATAAAAGCAGCGCAAATCTCAATGAAGCCGGTCTGCAGCGCCTTGACACCGCTTTCAATCCTCCAATTACCAACCCGCACGACCCGAGAATTCCGAAGGGCGCCGTTATCGTCGTTGCCGCAGGCAGTTATGGCACTTCTCACCCTACCGCCGGCGACATCGTAATCAAAGCCGGCGAAGGCCGATTCGTTAACGACGGCCCGAACATGAACTACGGCACATCCTCAACCTGGACCGGCAAACTTCTCGGTGTTTATATACCGAAATAAGACTCTTGATAGAACCTCGCTTGATTCATAGTCTGACAGGAGGCGGCCGGCCAAAAACCGGCTGCCTTCTGTTATAATTGGAACAATAGCCAATGTCTGGAGGCCCAATGCAACTGAACGACAAAAAGCTGTCAGCCAGAAGGGTGCTGGCTATATTTTGTTTATTTTACCTGCAGTTGCCGTTGCTGTTGGCCGATGCTCCGGCAAAAATTTCTGACAGGGCTTTTGAAAGACTTGGCCTGACCATTGCCTGTCTGTTCGAACGCTTTGGTGATGCGGCAATCAATGCCGGCCGCGGCAATTTTGTGGCAAGCTTTGAACGACCAAAATTTTCACGCGACTATCGCAAAATGCGCCTTAAGATCACCGGCATGCAGAAAATGCCAGTTGAAGCGGTCAAACACAAAGTTACCAGATTCTTTTTTGCTGAAACTCCGTTACCCCCAAGAAAAGAATGTGTTGGTTTCTTCAGGGTTTTTCCGCCTGAAAATCTCGAGGAACTTGCGGCAGGCTCCCCGGTCAGCCTGGTTTACCGGCTCGATCTCGAAATCAACCTGCAGGAATGTGTCATGATTGCCGCAAAGGCCGGCATAAGCTTTGCCATCGAGGAATCAGGCATACTTGAGTCTGAAAAGCTTCTCATACCGGTTCGCAAAATCAGCAACGACAATCTCAGGCTTTTACTCGAACGTTTCTTTCCAAAAATTGTTCAGATTGTTGTCAACAAAGGCACCGACAATATGCTCAGCGCCTTTCTCTCTGCCGGCAGCACCAGAGAAAACATTCTGAGATCTGCCGGTATCGATCAGCTGGCGCCTTTTACTGTCTTTGCGGCCATCGAGATCAGCAAATATCTTGCCGCCCAGCAGGTTAAAAACCTGGCTATGGGTGGAGCCGGCGCCGCGTTATCGACCATAGTCATACCAATGCCGGTAATCGGGCAGGTGGCTATCGGCGCGGTACTGGTGAACCTGGCAATTACCAATGCTCCCGGCCTGATAAACTGGAGTGTCGAAGAATTCAAAAAGGGGGTTTTCCGTGACCGGCTCGGCAAGGCAACCATGAACCTGATGGGCAAATACCCGCCGGGAAACAGCCAGGTTCGCTGGTTCGAAGACCAGGTCAAGACCGAAGCCGCCAAAGACGATTATTCAACCCTGCACCGAATTCTCTTTTTTCTGCGTCTGCAGCCACTCAACGTAAGAAAGCCATGGAAGCCGGCGTTGAAGTATTACGTTGCACCGGTTGCCAGACAGGCCGAAAAAAATGCCTCTTTCAAAGCTGAGCGCTATCTGTCAATAATTAACTATCTTTTGCATGAATGACCTGTGCAAAAGCTAATACAAGGCTGCTTTTTTCATGCGACATTGAAGAATCCGACCCCCATGAAGACGGCAATATAAAGGTTACTGGCAACTACAACGTCCCGCAATTAAACTTAAGTATCAGGAGCTCTGGTGATGGGAAAAAATATTTTCAGGTTCACAGCCTTTTTCAGCCTGGTGCTGCTGCTTGCCTCCGCAGGCTTTCTGGCAGCAGGCCCCCAGTGGGACCCAAATCTCCGCCCGGTCAGACTTGTCAGCCGTGGCGCCAATGAAGTGGTTCTCGATGATTTCCGCTGGGGTTCGACTTTCGACGGTCAAAAATTTCATGCAACCTATGGTCGCGCCCGCATCAGATATTCAGAAGTCGACCGCGTCTATCTGTGCAGCGAAGATTTTCCGCCAAAGGCAGTGGCGGCACACATTTCACTGGCATTCACCTTCAGATCGATGAATGGTGTTACCAGCGAAGATGGCAAGAAAAGCGATTTCGGCCTGGTCATTTCGGTCACCAACCGCCTGCGCGAAGGCGAAACACCTTCTTCTTTCATGAAAGCCTTCTTTCCGGCATTCTCAAAAGACCCATGGCCACTGGTTTTTGAAGTCGGAACTCTGACCGACAGGGTTCAAAACAGTCTCACCATATTCCGGCAGACCGTTAAAATGTTTCCGCTGCGGCTGAAGAAAGAGCAGATAGAAAGCATTCTGAAAGCCGGCATCGAGCAGTCGCTTATCGACCGCAGCCGTGACTATTACCATGTTCTTGGCAACAATTGCGTGGTCGGAGCTTACCGCATTCTCATGAAAGGGCTTGGCGACCAGTTTTTCAAAGATTTCTGGGTGCTGCCCAACAAAGTAGTCAGCCACAACGTTTCTTTGCCGAAATTCTCGCCGGGCTATCTTTCCAAAAAGGGCCTCAATGCAGGCGAACGAGTAGTTCTCGATGCCAACCAGAGGGTTGTAAAAATTCCGACCGCCATGGGCATCAAAACTATTGACCTGACCAAACTCCCGGGGTATCAGCGCGCGCCGTCCAATCT
>JAKQKW010000002.1 GCA_029560455.1 Candidatus Rifleibacteriota bacterium | reverse complement strand
GGAAGCAGCAAAAATCAGGCATTGCAGAATCTTCATGGTAGTTATATATTCTTGTTAACTTCAGCTGACCGTAAAACGGGGGAAAACTATGGGATTAACCGCAAAACTCGTTCTCAAGACTCTGGAAACCGGCCTCGTTCCCGAGCGCCTGACGAGAACCTGGGTGCGCTATCTCTGCTCGCAGGCAATCGATCGGGCTTCCCTCGGCGATGTTGAAGCCCGTCACGCCGTTTTCCGCCAGATCAACAAGGAACTGAAAATGGGCGCCTGCCTGCGCCGCGACCCGAACACCGAAGCCGGTGACATCGAAATGGGCCCCGAATTTTTCGAACTTTTCCTCGGAAAACGCCTGAATTTCGGCTGCTGCTACTTTCCGACCGGTGCCGAAGACCTTGACGAAGCCGAAGACACCATGCTCTGGATGTCGGCCGATCGCGCCCATATCAGAGACGGCATGCAGATTCTCGAAATCGGCTGCGGCTGGGGTGCCATGACTTTCTGGCTCGCCGCCCAGTTTCCACAGGCCCAGATTACCGCGATTGCCGAGAGCACCAGTCGCGCCATTCATCTGCAGAAACGCCTTAAAGAACTCGAACTAAACAATGTTAAAGTCATTGCCGCCGAATTCAATGACCTTAAATTTACGGCTGAGTTCGACCGCATTATCTGTCTTGAACGCTTCGACATGATTTCTGCCACACCGGGCTGGGATACCCGCCTCAAAGGCTGGCTGAAACCTGACGGCAGGTTTTTCCTGCAGCACCTCGTGCATTCGGGTTGCGCCTATTACCAGGATTCAGTCGGCCTCGAAGACATGCCGGGCAATGCGGTGGTCAACCCGCGTCTTGTGCCGTCGGCCGAACTGCTGACGATCTGCCAGAAGACTTTCCGGGTCGAAGATTACTGGAAAATCAGCGGTGAACAATACAAAAAGACCGCCGAACGCTGGCTCAACCGCTATTATTTCAACCGCCTCGCGATTCTGCCGCTGTTCGAAAAGGTCTACGGCAAAAAAATGGCCTGGACCTGGCTGCAGCGCTGGCGTCTCTACCTGATTGCCCTGACCGAACAGACCGGCTACAACCGCGGTCAGGAATGGATCACCGCCCAATACCTCTTCAGCTGAATCAGGCTAAAAAGGTCTCTGCCTGATTCTATCTCTTTCCACAATGGTAAATTTTTCTAACATGGGTATCTGGCTGTTAATTACCCAGAGAAGTATATTGGCTATCTCATCGGGTGATTTTGGGGTCATTCTAAAATAGACCAGACCGGCCGGAAGAGCCATTTTTTTACGAAACACCAGCTCGCCGTAATCTCTGTCAAAAGTAAGGATTACGCTGGCTTCACGATTGGCCCGTAATAAAACCTCTTCATCGCTGACACCCGGTGAATCCTCAACAATTGCATCCACAGTGAACCCAGCCTGGCGAAGCAGTTTTATGCTGGCCAGTGGAATGTTTTCATTGGCTAGAAATTTCATCAGGCGACTTTTTCAGGGATTTCAAAAAGGCTTTCGTCTCTCAGACATTCTGAAGCATAGGCAAAAAGTGCCTGCAGCACCTTCTGGTTCAATCCGGGGTAGTTCTCAAAGAGCTGTTCCTGGCTCCAGCCTTCGGCAAGAAGGCCCAGAACAAAATCGACCGCCAGACGGGTCCCTTTGATTGAAGGTTTGCCTGAAAGAATCTTGGGGTCAGAATGGATATATTCTCGCCAGTTCATTGTTACCTCGCGTCAGATAATTCTGATCTGATAAAAAGTTATCAGAATCTTCTACATTCAGCAAGAAGACAAAATTCTTAAAAAGAAAACCCGGGTCGGGAAGGGCCGACCCGGGTTTGTGAGCAAGATGAGCTATCAGTCGCGGCGCTGCATGGCAGCCAGGAGTCTGAGCAGTTCGAGGTAGAGCCATACGAGAGTGACGAGCAGGCCGAAGGCGCCATACCATTCCATGTGTTCGGGGGCACCACTGTCGGCG
The DNA here is from genome assembly GCA_029560455.1 of Candidatus Rifleibacteriota bacterium. The sequence continues at coordinate 5,869 of JAKQKW010000002.1, read as the reverse complement.
CCTTTTACGATCATGTCGAAGTCGAGAATCAGGTTGAGGGCAGCAATGACAACGACGACCAGGCTGATGATGATACCGACGCCACCGGTGGCGTGAATCGGTGAAGCCAGGCCGAACATGCTGAGAATGAACGAGAACAGATAGGCGAAACATACGCCCATGGTTGCAGACATGACGCCGGCTTTAAAGCGCTCGGTCGGTTTGACGATGCCGGTCTTATAAAGAAACAGCATGCCGAACAGGGTCGCTAGGGTTAATAATATTGCACTTGAAACAATTCCTAAGGCAAATTCATTCTTTGCAAGAGCTTGGCTTTTTTCACTCAAGTGAATAAGACCTGAGATTCCACCAAGTGCCAGGCCTTCGAAAACCGCATAAATCGGGGCAGAAAAACGGGCATTGCGTGGTGAGAAAGTTGTGAAGAGAGCAGTGATAAGGCCGCCAAAAATGCCGAGATACATGAGGCTCTGGACAGTAGCCATATTTTGTTCAAGCGCCATCTTCCAGGTGAAACTGCCGGAAGCGACCAGCAGAAGCATCAGAAAGCCGATCTTGTTGATCGTGCCCTGAATGGTCATTACCTGACCGGCCGCCGCCGTCGACTGAAAATACTCAGACCTGAAAGCAGGATTAGAACTTCGATCAAAATTCATAGCCTTTACCCTCCATAACATTCACAATTACAACCTGCCGAAGCAGTCGAAAAATTTACAATCTGTCTTTATTATACTTGCTGCGACAATTGTGTCGCAGTCTTGCGCGTTACTCACAAATCATCCAGCCGAAAGTCCGGGCATCATCTGTTAGATCCCTGCTTCCGCAGGGATGACGTGCAAAATAGATATCTCTTACAATGTGTGATTGGAGCGTCAACCACTTTCGCAAACTCAGCCGCGGCTGAGCTTTTCGGCCTCGATCAGGCCTTTTTCAAGGTCTTCCAGGCCGTTTCTGATGTTGTCGACTTCTTTAACCATGGCATCTGAAGATGCCTGCAGTGTCATGACGTCGACGAACTTCAGGCCGTTCATGTGATCCATCAGGCTGTCGAACAGATCGCGCATCTGCACTTTCTGCATCTTCACCCTGTTTAGACTCGTTTCAAGATCATTGAGTTTCATAAATCTTTTCTTGCGCTGGTCAACCGTTGCCTGCAGCTGCGCCTTCGTCACCTCGTCGGCCTGGGTCTGCAGCTGTTTTTCAAAATCGGCCAGTTCGTCAGAGAGCTTCTTGCGGTCAATGTTCTTCAGATAACTGCCAAGGCCGGCAGTCTTTGCTAGAACCACCGCATGTCTTACCTGCAGTTCCTCGACCTGATCGATGATTTTCTGAAGAGCATTTTTCATCGCCGGCTTCGCCGACTTGTGACTGCGCCTGACCTTGATCAGCTCGCCTTCGACATCGGTGAATTCCTTCAGGTCGTTTTCGAGCAGCAGCTCAGGGTCGAGATCGACCTGCGAAAGCTTGAGAATGCGGCGTCGCAGATTCCCCTGGCTGAGACTTTCGGCGAGATCGGCCGCTCCGCTGGTGATGTTCTGCAGAGTCACGCCGCGCTGAAAACCGAGCACGACAATTCCCGAGATGATGGCGGCGAGCGAATAGACACTCACACCCGCTGCCAAAATGATATACGGAATAAAGAACAGCGCGAAGGCGGTGAACAGGTAGCTGGCGTCGCGTTCGCGCACCGTTACGACGAGCATGACCAGCGCCAGCAGATGAAAGAACAGCTGCGACTCGCTCGACACGCCTTCGGTGGCTTTGAATATCCACATGATGTAGGTATTCACTGTCAGCCCGCAGAACGACGCGAGCGTGCGCCTTACCTTGCCGTCATCAACGCCAGCGTCGATGACCTGAATGTCTCTGACTGCGCGCACCACCGGCGGTGCTTTCTGAAACTGTTTATCGCCCGGCATGCAGACTCCTCATGATTGATCGCCCGGGAAGAAGAAGGCGAGAATAGTGTTAATAATTCTGATCGGAATCATCACTATAATGTAAATCACCCAGGCTGTAAATGCCAGACCGAGTAGAAACAGGGGCACGTTGATCGCAAGGCTGACGATGTCGGCGAGGTAGTTGTTCCAGACGCGGGTGGTCCAGGGGGTGACCTCATCGCTGGTGTTAACGATTTCGACCGACGAAACATACTGGTTTGTCTGCGGGTCGAAGAAAATCGACTCGCGGGTTACCTGCGAAGCTTCGGCCTGATTCCCGGCGCGTTCATCGGGGGATTCGACGGTGCCGTGCAGCACGCAGACCATCTGGCCGTCTTTGGTCAGGTCGCCGACGGTGCCGTAGGTGCAGCCCTGCTCGGGGCGGCTGATCATCGATTTGAGGTATTTCTTTTCGACGAGCAGAGGAATCTCGTTCTCGGTCAGCACATCTAGCACCTCGGTGTTGTCCATGTTATACATCTCAGTGGCGCCAAGCAGAACACGCATGTTGGCGTAGCAGGCTTTTTCTCGGGCCTGTTCGCGGGCTTTTCTGAAGTTCGGAGTGGCAATGGCCACGACTGGAAGGAAACCGCTGGCGCCCCAGAGTGACACGCTCTTGGCTTCGGTTTTGCGAACGATGGTGCGTTTAACCGGTGCGCCACGGTTAACACGGGCAAGAGTCGCCGAATATTTGGCGGAACCGGGTGCTGCGGCCTGCTGCACCTGCGCTACCGGGGTGGTCGATACGGCGATGAAAGAGGTGAACGGGGTCGAAAACTGAAATTCTTTACTCAGGGCGATGACTTCGTCTTTCATCGCCTGTTTCTGTCCGTAGGTCTGCATTTGCAGCATCAGGTCGTCGGCCTTTGCCCTGGCCCAGTAGCGGGCGGCAAACAGATTTTCGGTTGAACTGGCCGGAAACGCTGCCTGAATGGGGAAGTCATATTTTTCTGCGTTGATTTTGCCGCTGAGTTTGACCTGCACGTCGCCGGTATTGCGGTAACGGCCGGTGACAACGAGCTGAGTGCCCTGATACATGTTCGGCAGGGTTTTCGGATACATGTCGCTGACTTCAATACCGCCCATGTCGAGCGCGAGGTCGACGAGCAGCGGGGTGCTGATGCTCTGATAGAAAGCGATCAGATCTTCGTCAATATTGGCTTTCTGTTCGTCGAGATAGACGGCTTCGCCACGGTTTTCGATGGCGAGTTTGTTGAGAAGTTCCTTGTTGACGCTGTTGCCGACGCCGAGAGTAAAGGTGCGCACCTGGCGGGTGTTACTGTTGAGAAAGTCGTTGCTGATTATACGGGTATCGGTAACACCATTGCTGGCTTCACCGTCGGTCAGGAAAACCAAGGTTCTGGTGCGGTTTTCGGCATCATCGAAAAGAGTCAGGGCGTGGCGCAGTGAATCGTAAATATTGGTGCCGCCAGAGGCGCGCAGCTGGCCGATAAATTCGCCGGCGACTTTACGGTTTTCGTCGCTGACCGGCATCAATTCGAGTTTCCAGAGTACAACGGTCGATGAGAATGATACGATACCGAAGCGGTCTTTTTCGTTGAGCTTGCTGACGAAGAATTCAAAGGCTTTTTTCGTCTGCTGAATCTTACTGCCCGACATAGAACCGGAAGTATCCATGACGAAAACGATGTCGCGGTTAACGATGTCTTTCTGCTCGACGATTTCCTGGGGGGAAAGCATCAGAACGAAGTAGCCGTCTTTGGCTGCATCTGGGCGGGTGGCCAGAAAATTGGCTGCCATTTTGTCGGCTTTAACTTCGTAGTCGAGCCTGAAATCATTATTCGACAGGAAATTATTCTTTTCGAAAACCATCTTCCAGTTGTTGGCATCGACTTTTTCAGCGTAAATGTCGTGGGTCGGCGAGGTCAGTTCGATGATTTCCTTCTGGTCTTTGACTTCTACGACGAGAGTCACGGCTTCGAGGGGCTGAGTCTGAAAACCGCCGACATTGAAGGGCAGAGTATAGGTTACATGCCCTTTGGTATACGGCAGGATTTCGCTGTATTCGATCATTACAGTGGCGCGCGATTTCGGGCCGATGGCGCCGATGCTGGTTTCGAAAACGCCGGGCTGCTTCTGCACGGCCATTGCCGGCATCATGCCTTCGGCTTTCGCTTCGTTGAAGGTTTCCTGGGCCTGGCCTGACTCTTCGATGCGGCCTTCATAGGTCTGGCCCTGACTGTCGGTTAGCGAAAAATTCTGCACCGAAGCCTTTTCATGCACCGGAAACTTGATATTCGGCTGAATGGTGAAGTCATGCTGATTGTAAAACACCATTTCCAGCCTGGTCACGGCAACCTGGTTGCTGATTTTGACGTTGACCTTCTGGTGAACCATCGGCAGGGTACCCTGCTGAAACACCAGATAAGCTGCGTCGGCAGCCAGGGCACCCGCGAACAATAAAACGATAATGATGACTGTTATGCTTAAGTTTTTCATTGCCGCTCTCCCTCGAATAATATTACCCCAGTATACCGCCCGCCGCGGCCGAATAATAATAAATAATTTCAGAAGGCCGACAGTGTACCGCAGGCGAATTCTAATAAGCAGGCGGCATGCCAACTCGCAAAACCCTCATCAACAGAGAAAAGCTGGCTTTCACTTATCTGATAACTGCGACAAAACTGTCACAACGACTCAGAGTTTGCGACAGATTCTGAATGTTAAAATTGTAATTGTTTTTGTAAAGGGGCAGCTTCGGCCTATCAGCCGGGCGTCGCTTTCCGCCATCCTGGCTCACGCGACATAAAAGCTTCCTGCTTAAATGCTTTTTTGCTGACAGGAGGTCAGCGATACTCGGCCGCATCAGGATAGATGTGGCCGGGTGCTCCAGTCGATTTTTATTATTAGTTTTCGCTCTGCAGAACCGCTCTATCCTGCGCGGTTCTGCATAAGTACATCCTGTGCAAAACAAGCTTCCGAAAAAGGCCATGGCGCGCACATTCCTGTTGCGCCATGCCATAACCGCCATCCTGGCGTAACAATCCCGTCTTCTCGCCTCGCAATTTTAAATAAGTGGTTTAAAAGCCAACTGATTTGTGGGTTTGCGACAGATTCTGAACGGTAAGCTTACCTTGCCGGCGGCACTTCCGGGAAAATCAGGCTCTGATTGTAAAGGTCGGCGCCGGTTTTGATGCCGCGCCTTTCGAGTTGGTCGATCAGGCCGAAAAGAATGTCTTTGACCGCCCGCGTGTCGTTCATCGCGCGATGGGCACCCACGAGGCTGACATTAAAATACTTCGCGACGCTTTCGAGCTTGTTCGACTGCAGCCCGAGATACTTGCGCGCCAGGCGCAGGGTGCAGAGAGACGGCATTTTGAGCGGACGGCGCAGGTGTTTCCGGTAGGCGTAGTCGAAAAATGACCAGTCGAACGGTACATTGTGCGCCACAAAAATCTTGTCGCGGAAAAGTTCCTGAATGAATGGCATCAACTCTGCCATCTTCGGCTGGCCGCGCACCATGTCGTCGGTAATGCCGGTGATGCGGGTGATTTCGGCGGGCACCGCCATTTCGGGGTCGACCAGAGTTTCGAAAGTCTCTTCTTTGCCGTCTTTCATGGTGATAATGGCAATCTCGGTAATGCCCGCTTCTTCGGGTTTGAAGCCGGTGGTTTCGAGATCGAGTATGACGAATGGCAGGTCTTTGAGCGGGCGATTGACAAATTCAGGCATTAAATTATTCATGCCGGTATGTTATAACTAACTGTGAAAATGGTCAAATACCAGTTTGCGCGGAGGTCTGCCATGCAGATGGAACGTCTGAAAGGTCTTGTCGAAAGCGTCGATGCCCGGCGCGTCGTCGTGGTTGCCGATAAATCAGGGCGCGAATACAGTTTCAGCCCTTCTGAACTCAGAGGCGTGGAAAAGGGCGCCCGCGTCGATCTGCTGATTACGCCGCCAGATGACGAAGG
>JAKQKW010000493.1 GCA_029560455.1 Candidatus Rifleibacteriota bacterium | reverse complement strand
GTGTGTCTCGCCCTTCGGCCACATCCCCGGCCGCAAAAATTCCCTGCGCTGAAGTTTCACATTTTTCATCGATCAGCAGACCGCGCGAGAATTTCAGCCCCGCATCGACGGCAAAATCCATGTTGGCCTTAACTCCGGCAGCCGCTACAATTATGTTTGCCGGCAGCCTGATGCCTGATTTCAATAAAACTTCTTTCGGAAGGCCGTTCTCATGACGGACTATCTCGCCGGCAAGCTGACCACAGAAGACGGAAACGCCAGAATCCTCGAGGATTTTTGAGCACATGGAGCCTGTTTCCGACTCAAGTTGCATTGGCAGAGGGTAGGGTGCCATTTCGACCAGGGCGACCCTTTTGCCTGCATGGGAAAGCTCAAGCGCCAGTTCCACCCCAACCAGACCCGCGCCGATAATCACGTAGTCACTGCTGTTGGCCATGGTTTCTCTGATCGCAACCGCGTCTTCAATATTGCGCAGCCCAAAAACACCCGGACCGTTGATTCCGGTCACCGGCGGCATCGTTGCCCGTGAGCCGGTCGCAATCAGCAGCCTGTCGAAATTATGACTGCTGCCATCATCGAGCCTGATGGTTTTTGCTGCTGCATCGAGTTCGGTAATTTCCTGCGACGGGATGAATTCGACCCCGAGCTTCTCTTCCCAGCCATGAGGTGCCAGTATCACCTGTTTTTCAGTTTTGTTCCCGGCCGCAACCAGATGAAGCATACACCTTGAGTAGTAGCCCGCATCCTTTGATATCATCTTAATTTCGCACGTTTTGTCGATTTCTCTGAGGGTTCTCGCGGCAGACATTCCTGCTGCGCCGCTTCCAGCAATGATTACTTTCATTTATTTTTCCTCCGCCATCCGCAGATGACCGCCCGGCTTGCCGTCATCGTGGATTTCCTTGAGACAGCGCTGTGGGCAGGCATCTACACAGGCCATTGTTTCCCGGCCCCGGCAGCCATCGCATTTGACCATTTTTCTGTCGTGGGTGACTGAAGGGCGGGCCATGCCGTATGGGCAGCTCATGACACACATAAAACAGCCGGCGCAGATCTCATGATCACAGGTTACCAGCCCGTCGTCGCCTTTTTTCAGCGCTCCGCTCATGCAGGCTTCAACACATGCCGGCTCATCACAGTGGCGGCAGAACTGGGGAAATTTGTTGCCCTGGCTGTCGAGTTCAACTTTGTTTCTCGGCCTTTCGGTGCCGGTTACCCCGGCAGCGTAAGAAGCGCCCGGTCGGGTGGAGCTGTGAACTGCTATGCATGCCAGCTCACAGTTGCGACAGCCGACGCAGAGCCGCCGATCGATAAGTTTTTTTCTGGTCATCACGGCCTGCCTCCGGCCAGTCTGGCAAGCTTTTCTGCTATGGCATCAGCCATCATCTGTGCGGCTTTTTCGGCATCGGGTTCGATGATCAGCCTGCCGCCGGTAATGCCGGTCAGTTTGCTGGTTAAAAGGTCACAGATCATTGGCGAGCCGGTTACCGCCGGAGCCTGAGCCAGATGAAGGGTTAAACCAAGTGCCAGACCGAAGCAGCCGTCGGCGAGTGCCTGTTCTTCGAGCCACTGCGGGGCAGATATAGCCACGGGTAGCTGCGGAATATCAAGGTTCATTGCTTTTGCCAGTTCTGTTACCACCAGCTCGATGCGGCCAATTGCCAGACATGGACCAAAATTGAGCACCGGCGGAATATTCAGCTTCTCACAGACCGCCTTCAGGCCGGGGCCGGCTTTTGCACTGGCTGAACATGAGCAGAGACCGACGTTTGTCAGACCGCCGGTTGTGCAGCCGGCAGAGAGAACGAGAATGTCGCGCTTGATCAGTTCTTCAGTCAATTTGACGGTAGTGACATCATGCCCGCCCGCCGCAAGATTCGAACAGCCAAGAACGCCGGCAATCCCTTTTATCGTGCCATTTTTCAGCAGATCCATGACCGGCTGAAGCGTGCCGCCAAGGAGTTTTATCAGAGAATTCTCGCTGACTCCGGTCACCACATCATCATAGCCATGCTCTGGAACATCTATCTGAACCTTGGGTCGCCTTATTTTATACTGATCGGCAGCCATGCGGCAGAGCTGTTCGGCCATGGCGGCTTCATTGCCGTGTTCATCCCTGATCAGCTCGGCAGATGCCTGTTTGCAGACATCGTCGAGGCAGACGAGCTTGATTTTGAAGCGCTCTGCGATTGGCTCTATTCCAGAAAATGTGCAGTTGAATTCACTCACGACCATATCAATGGCGCCAGTAGCCAGAAGGCCTTCCTGAGTGAAGTTATTGCCTGCCTGACCTGAAAAAACGCTTTCAGCACCGGCTGCCGCCGCCCGCAACTGCATATCCTGACCTACGCAGGTGAGGCCGACAATTCGTATTCCCTTTGCGCCGGCCTCAATGCCAATTTTTTGACCTTTGTCAGACTCAAGAAGGTTGATAAGACCGGCAAAAACCGAGTGGCTGTGCCCTGAAACCGCAATGTTAACGTAATCAGGATTGGCAACCTTGAAACCGGTGCTGGCTATTCTGATCTCAGGCTCACCCATTATGACATCGTTCATCAGATTTGTAAGGGTCAGGCCATACAGACCGGTGCTGATTCCGAGATTCAAACAGTGCAGCAGTTGATCGACCGGGTCGGTATTCAGATTGGTGCTGGTTTTTATAATCGCGTCGAATACTTCTGATTTTGCTCCGCCCGGATAAATCCCGAGCTTTTTCCATAAATCTGTCCGCTGGCCGATTGCAAGATTTTCAACCAGCCGCATTTTCTGATTGCGTGGCTGATAAAGATCTCTCAGAACCGCTTCGGCTATTCCAGCCGCTTTGGCATTGACGCTGTCGCCGGAAATTCCCAGTTTTTTCGCGAGACTCTCGACTGAAGCTTCAGAACGCAGGGGCAGGGGAGATCTGCCCTCGGCGATAGACTTCAGGCGACTGGCCGTTGATTCAGCCACATGCAGATAACAGGCTGATCCAGCCGCTACTGCCCTGAGAAAATTCCGGGCAACTATAGAATCTGCATTCGCACCGCAAACGCCTTTCGGGCTGTCAGGGGTGATGCGGCAGGGTCCGTTTGAACAAAGTCGACAACAGACCCCCATTTCTCCGTAACCGCATTTGAGTCGCTGCTCTTCCATGCGGT
>JAKQKW010000458.1 GCA_029560455.1 Candidatus Rifleibacteriota bacterium | reverse complement strand
CCGGCGATATCGTCTGCTATTTTCATGATGCGGCAACCGGTCAGATCAGGCGCTGCCTTATTCCAAACGGGCCTGGGGCGCCTGTGGTCGACAAAAAGCCTGTCGGCAGCGGCATAGATAAGGTCGCCTTCACGGCTCACGATATCGGCAACCGTCTGGTTGGCATCTATCTTGAATCAAGCGGCACAGTTGGGCTTGAATCGGTATATCTTTTGAATGAATAGGCCTGAAACTCTGAAAAAATGCTACAATTAATCAGGAGAACCATTTTGCTGAAAAAGCTGCGACAATATGAAAGCACGCGCAAAGGCGTTGCGATGGTCATGGTGATCGGCCTGGTCGCGATTATGATGCCGGTCATTTTCATGTTGTCAAGAATCGGTGGCTCGCAGACGCAACTCGCGATTAAATATCACGAGAATCTCGTTGCCGAAACCGTCGCTTTTTCCGGCAGCAATGCCGGTTTATCAAGACTGCAGGGTAATATAAGGGGCTACCAGGACCTTCCCGACGAAACTTCTGGCGAAGAAAAGTTTTCTCTCAACCTGCGGCCAACCGGCGCCGGCTTTTTTGGCCAGACCTTGTATTTTCTGCTGACACGCGCCAGAATCAAAACCCACAACTACATCATGATGGCTGAAGCGGAGCAGTTCAACCCCGAACCTTCGCCCCCGGTTCTCGTCATTTCGCGCGATTACTGGAACACCGTCGAGCCATACGAAATAAGTCTGATGGCAGACGTTCTCAGCATGCAGAACTACCGTGGCATGGAACTGCTGCGCCTTGAAGAAACCCGCACTTTTGAGCGCAAATCGACCGAGCAGCAGTATAAAAGCGAGATGGACAGCAAGAAATCGAGCCTGCCGGTACCCCTGCAGACCGACTGGGATTCAATAGTAACAGCCCTTGTGAGTGAAAAACTTTCGGAGTAGACTGGTTGTAAACCGTTTTTATAAGGAGAGGCGTATGAAAAAGCTGTTTTTACTTTTCGCGGTTCTTGGTCTTTTCTGGTTTTCGCCGCCAGCAATGGCGAATAATGATGAAAACCCCGAAATGGAAAAAGAAATCAAAGTCGATGTCGACGAAATCAAGCTCCGGCCAGCTCTTGAAATCGAGCAGGCGGTGATGGAATACATGCTTGCCTTCGAAGCTTACCAGTCGGCCCGCAAATCATCTGACCCCGAAATTCGCGGCAAAATGGTGCAGTATATGAAGCAGTATCGCGAAGCCTATGCCCGCTTTCTCGATATGATGCGCGAAGATAAGCTTTACGAACCGCAGAAACCTAAAAACCCCGCAGGCAGATACAACCGTAAATATGAAAAGCAGAAGGGGTCAAAACGCAAATGGCACCCAACCGCCGCCGAAAAGACAAGAGAGAAAGTCAAAAAAATGGTTGAAGCCGGCGCCTCACCAGAAGCTATCAAAGCTACCATTAAAGAAAGCCTGCCCGCAGCCCCGATGTCGGTCGACCCGATGGATGCAGTCAGTCTTGGGCAACCTCCGATGGGCGGCGGCAATACGGGCCCGAGCGATGACAACGATGATGACGATAAAACCACAAGCAAAAACGGCTCATCTACCTCGACCACATACACACCAAAACCGCCCAAGCCGCCCACCCACCACCATCCAAAACATATTCCCAGGTAATTAAATTGCCCGATTATCTTAAAAAAAGAGGCAGAGTCGCAGCAAATCTGGTTTTTACCGGACTGCTGCTGCTCTGTCTCTTTTTATTTCAGGGGCTTTTTGCCGGCCTTGACACCTGGCTTGCTGATTTATGGCTCTCGGCCCGTCTGAAAATCAACAGCTCCAGCG
>JAKQKW010000379.1 GCA_029560455.1 Candidatus Rifleibacteriota bacterium | reverse complement strand
ATTATACGCAATTATGAACGATATTGACCGGGATACCACAGTGATTCTCCGGGATAGAGTGAGTAAGTGTGAAATTTCTTAGGAGAACCATTTGTGATGAAGATTTACGTCGGAAACCTGCCCTACAGCATTCGTGATGCCGAACTCGAAGAACTTTTTGCCCCCTACGGCGAAGTTACCAGCGCCAATGTTATCATTGAACGCGAAACCAATCGCTCAAAAGGCTTCGGCTTTGTAGAAATGCCCTCAAAGACTGATGCTGAAAAGGCAATTGCCGAACTGAACAATAAAGAAATCAACGGTCGCGGCCTCAAAGTTAATGAAGCCAAGCCCCGCGAAGATCGCCCGGCTCGCAGACCTTCACGCTACTAATCTGAATTAGTAACCGAAGTGCCGCCGTAATCCACAAGATTACGGCGGTTTTTCATTTTAGCTTTATCGGTTGATATGCTATACTCTGACATGACAATCTGGGCCGGATTCAGATAGATTATCCGACATGATTACCGCCGAAAAAGTTTAACCAGGCCAGGAGAGAGCAGATCATGCTTGAATTTTTACTTGCCGTTTTAGTAATTTACCTGGTGGCCGACCGATTCAACTCTTTAAAAAAACACTTGCTTGAGAGGATTGCAGACCTTGAAAATCAGGTGAAGTTTTTAAATGACAAGGTCAATGCGCTCAAAAGAAATGTTGACCGCCAGAATCGTTCAGAAGCTGCTGTGGCTCGAACTAAAAGCGAGGTTGTTGCAGAAAAAGCCATTCCTGAAAATGTTTCAGAGACTGGCAGCGGTTCGGAAACCACTCGAAAAAAATCTGCAGATACTGACGCTGAAAAGCTCAAACCAGCTGAATCATCTCCTGATAAAGTTTTAACTCCGGGGGCGCAGCCCATCTCTGCATTTTCTGATAAAAAACCAGCTGCTGATTTTTCCGGTCTCAGCTTCGACCAGCCAGGAAAAGAAGTTGGCAGTCAGAGTAAAGAAGGCTATGAATGGTTGAAAAAAGCCCGCGGCGAATCGACTGAGCATCATAGCGAAGCTGTTCACACCGAAAAACCTTCTGATCTGGCTGCAAAAACAGAAGACAAGCAGCCGGAAGCCATTGAAAAAGCAGAAGCATCTGAAAGCTCAGACAAAAAAGCCGGATCTTCAGCTGCTGCCGACGTAAAAACTTCTGAAGCTGGTAAAAGCAGCTCCGGTGGTTTGGGTGGCCCGGGCGGTCCGAAAAAACCTGATATTCCCTCAGATGACTGGGGTGAAGGCTGGCGGCGTTTCAAATCAAGCGTCGACTGGGAACAGTTCACCGGTGCCATGCTTTTTGCCTGGCTGGGCGGTCTTGCTTTGTTCATCGGTGCCGGTTTCTTCGTTAAATACAGCATCGACAAAAATCTGATTTCACCGGTCATGCGGCTGGTGATCGGGGCCCTTGTGGGTCTGGGTATGATTGGTGGTTCGTTCAGATTCGAACGTGGCCGCTACGATACGATGCGCCAGACCTTCGCCGCCGGTGGTATTGGCGTTCTTTATTCGGTTTTCTTCGCTGCAACTCTCTATTACGAATATCTGCCGAAACCTGCCGGTTTCGTTGCGCTTTCAATTGTTTCAGCCGCCGCCTTCGTTCTGGCGCTGTTTCATCGCGGTGTTGCCATTTCGGTGCTCGGCGGCGTCGGTGCCTATCTGACGCCTCTGCTGGTTACCACAGGGCAGGGTGGGCTGCTCTCTCTGTTTACTTACCTGGCAGTCGTCAATGTCGGTCTTTTTGAGGTTGTCAGACGCCTTGAATCGAATGCCCTGCTGCTGTTCGCTTCTATTGGTACAATGTTTTCTCTTGGCTGCGGTACATTTCTCGCTGATCCTTTGCCGGAAGGCATGCCGATTTTTATCGCCTGGTCGGCAAATCTCGCGTTGTTTGCATTTTTTCTCGACCGTCTCAAGGGCGACCCGGTCGTCAGCACTTCGATCAGGTGTACCGGTATTGCAATTTTTTCGGTCAGTGCCGCGATTGCCTTGCTCGTTACTCTTGGCTACTTGTCGAGCGCCCCGATGGCAATTATGGCAGCTGCGATGGCCATCGCGGTTGCTCTGGCCTTCAGACAGTCTGCCTGGCATGAGATGGTCATACCCTATGCCGCCATAACTTTTATGGTGTCGGCATTCTGGGCTCTGACCAGATTCAACACCGACAGCTCGCATTGGGCTTTTCTGTCGTTTTTTGTTTATGGTCTTGCTGGCGGTATCGGGCCGGTTCTGCTTATTTACCGCAATGGCATCAGCCAGAGATTTCTCACCTGGTTCAGAGTTTTTCCGGTTGCTCTGGCATTGCTGCTGCTTTTGACACTCGTAGTTACACCTCAGATGTCTTTCATGTTCTGGCCGCTCACTATAGCTTTGCAGCTGGTGGGTATTTTTGTCAGCATGATCTTTGGCGCAATCCCGCAATTGCTGGCGATGACGGTTATACTCGTTCTTGCCGCAATAATCTGGCTGACCGCCGGTTCGCCGGTTGTACTGCCTCTGGCATTCTATGGCTTTCTGCTCCTGGCCGGCGCTCTTGTCGTGCTGGCAACTTTCTACTGTCTGGCAAAAGTGGCAGAGTGGGGCGCCACGCTCAAACTCAGCCCTGAAATCACGGATAAGGCCCGCCTCAACCCGGCGATGACCGAATGGATGTCTTCGGCGCCGATCATCGGCATATTCGTGCTGCTCGGCCTGGCGTTCTCGATGCCAGGGCAAATCGATGCCAGTCCCGGCATGCTGACTCTGGTGTGTTTCATGGCAATCGCCATCGCCCTCAGCCGCCGGCTCAAATTCGAATACATGGGCGCAATTACCCTGCTGACCGCAGGTTTCGCCCAGGCTTTCTGGTCACTGCGGCCCGATCTTGCATCAGCCGGTCAGCCATTTGTTGCGATGCTCTGGTCAGGCGGGCTGTATATCGCTTCGCTGATTCTGCCCTTCGTTCTCTTCAAAGACTTCGCCGTTTCGCGCCGCATCTGGATGAGCTGGTCGATCTTTGAACTCGCCCAGGCGATTTTCTTTGTTTATGCTGCAGACAAAATGTGGCCGCGTGAAATCTCGGGCTGGATACCGGTTATTCTCGCCTGTCTCAAATTTCCTGCAGTGTCGGCGCTGGTTTCACAGCTGGCCGGTCGTGCCGAACGCAACAGCATTCTCGCCTGCCACGGTGGCGTGCTGCTGTTTTATATTTCTCTGACCCCATTTCTGCTGCTGGAAACAGGCTGGCTTGGCCTGGTGCTGGTTCTCGAATCGGTGGGTCTGCTCTGGCTCAACCATCGCGTCGAACACAACGGTCTGCGCCGCGTCGCTGCGGTTATGGCCCCGGTCGGTCTCTATCTGCTTCTCTCGTGGCTGCCGCAGATGAAGGGGCCCGAAAGCATCATCATTCTGAACCCGGCGGTTATTTCGGTTCTGGTTGCGGTGCTGGCTATGTTTGGTGCGGTGCGCCTTGCCCCGCACCCTGACGACCGTCTCTGGAAATGGAATATCACCAACTACTTCACCTGGATTGCTGTTCTTACCGGTTTTTATTTCGTTAACCTGGTCGTGGCCGATATCTTTACCGGTTCACATGTAACTACCGGCTCGACAATCCGCTTTATTCCGGTAGCAGGCGACATTCTTCATCGCGTTGTTTATACAACCCTGTGGGCTTTGTTCGGTGCCATACTCTGGAAGCGCCAGGACCTGCACATTGCCGTGCGCGTTTTTGGTCTGATTCTGCTTGGTCTGGGTGTTTTCTGGCTGATAATGTTCCCGTTCAATTATGGCTATGCTGTCGCCGCCATGGCGCCGCTGTTCAATATCGGGCTGATGGCTTATCTGCCGATTATGCTGATTTTGCTGTATCTCTTCATGTCCGAGCCATGGGGCGAAACTTCAATCAGTATCAAGAACTTTTTCCTGGCCATGCTTCTGATCACAGGTTTTCTTGCCCTCAAGGTCATCAAAGCGACCATTTTTCAGGCGGGTCAGCCCCTCGACCTGTTTCAGGCTAAAACTGCCTCGATGGCAGTGGCTTCTGCAGCAGGCTGGATCATCTATGGCCTGGCGATGCTTGTCTGGCCAAAACGCCTTGACCGCCCTTTCCGAATTGCCGGCCTGATTCTGATGTCTCTGGGTCTGTTTCGCACTGTGCTGTTCCCGTTCAGGTTCGCCGTAGACTTTGGTGCCATGACACCATTGATGAATCGGCCGACTCTGTTGTTTGCCTTTGCCATCGGGGTACTGATCTGGCTGACCCGCCGTCGCCAGGATGCGGCCTGGCCGCTGCAGTCGGTTGATTCGCAACCGCTTTTCGCTACGATGCTGGCTTTGATGGTTTTCTATGTTCTCAATGTCGAAATCGCAAGTGTTTTCGGTCACAGAGAAAGGGCCTTCAGCCTCTTGACCCGTGGCAGTCTGGCACATCAGCTTGGCTACAGCCTTGGCTGGCTCATCTATGCAATTGGTCTGCTGGCTTCGGGTATCAGATGGAATCAGGTGCGCGCTCGTCAGGCCGCTTTGATTCTTATTCTGGTCACTTCTGCCAAAATCTTTCTGAAAGATCTCTGGGATCTCGGGCAGCTCTACCGGGTCGCTTCGTTCATCGGCCTGGCTGCTGTTCTGATGCTGGTTTCGTATCTTTACCAGCGCTTTCTTGCCAAATCGGGGAGTAATGCCAATGAAAAGTAATAAAAATATTATTGTGCTTGTTGTTGCGATGATGGCCATTGCCACCATTTCTTCAGCTCAGGGCTGGCTGACCAGGGCGTCGGTTCAGATCGTCAACCCGGGTTATAAGAAAGCGGTTTTACCACCAGAACTGCATCGAGCACCCGTCGATGTCGGCACTTTGAGCAATCTCGACCTTGCGGTTGTCGGGCCCGATGGTAAATTTCGCGCTTACGATCTGTTTATGCGCACCGCCGGCCGGTCTGATTCGATGGAGGTTACCGCAGAAAAGGTCACGCTTCTCGAAGACCGCCGCATATTATGGGAAGGCGCCCTGAAACCTGATTTGCTCTACAGTTCAATCAGAGTCGTTCTTAACGGCATGAATTTTACCGGCAAAGCTGATTTTGAAGCCCTGGCCGGCGAAGCCTGGCAGGTGCTCGCGACCGGAACCGCTCTCATGACGCAGGATGGTGAAACAGCCGCCGAGATCAGATTTCCTGAAGCAAAATTTGCCAGA
Source organism: Candidatus Rifleibacteriota bacterium (assembly GCA_029560455.1). The sequence continues at coordinate 1,967 of JAKQKW010000379.1, read as the reverse complement.
GTCAGATGTTACTTTACCGGCTTTGACGAATACTTCAAGCAGACACCGGTTTTTGTGCAGTCAGTCAGTGTGACCTGCCGCAAGTCCGGAAGCGATTTTGAATATAGAGTTTTGACCCCCGAATTTGAACAGAGCGAAATCGAGCAGGGCGTTGAAACCCGCGTATTTCTGCCCGGTTCAGGCCTGCGCATCGAGTCTGTAGAAGTGCAGACTTCAGCACAATTCAAGGGTGAATGGCAGATCGGTCGTGAGGAAATCAAGCTTGGCCGCCGTGAGTTTGTTCAGATCGGCAGGGGAAGCAACCAGGCAATCGCCGGGGAAGAGAAAACTCTTTCGATCAGTTATCCGCATGTCTGGGGCAACCGGGCTCTGCTGTTGCGTATGAGGTCTGATTCGTATTTTGGTCGGATCGAGCAGGTCAGGGTCAAGGTCATGTTGCCGAGCCTTCAGTTCGTTGCCGATCAGCCCGGCCAGTATGCTCTCGAAACCGGCCACAAAAGAGAAAATCGCGTTCTTGGTGAGCCGGTAGAAGACAAATCGGCTGTCAGTGAAATGATTGTTTTCGAAAAGCCTGAAGAAAATATAAGTCTGCAGGCCGAAAGTATACTTAAAACCTTTACCCCGAAAGGGGCTCCGTTCAATGCTGATGGCTACAGGTGGCAGGCCGGTTTTAAAGTTCCGGCTGCCGGCTTTTTTCAGCTGGTGACTAATGAAAAAATCAGCCTCGATCAGACCCCGGCCGCGTTGAGAATTGTTAAAGACGGATTTCAGATTCCTTATTTTTTTGGCGGTACAGAATTGCGCGAGCTCGAAATCAAGGCCGATGAAGAATATGATCAGGCTAACAACCGCACAATTTTTATCATCAGGTTGCCTGAAAAACTGAAGAAGCCGGCTGCTCTCAAATTCAAAGCCCGTGGCATTTTTACCCGAAAACTTAAATTCGAAAAACATGAGTTCGGGCAGATAAGCTGGCAATACTGGCGTGAAGCAGGCTGGGCTAATAAAAGCGATTCGGAGAGCGAATTTCAGCTGAGTCTTGCCGATTTCCCCGAAGATCAGAAGGAAATACGGCTGACTGTCGAGCACGGCAGCAATCAGAAACTTGAAATTACCGCGTTTAAAGGTCTTTACCCCGCATTCGACCTTTTCTTCGTCGCGGGTGAAGCTGGTGAATATCGACTTGTTGGTGGTAACGCCGCTGCTGTTGCACCGGTTTATGATCTGGCAATGATCGAACGAAAGCTCAGTGAGCTGGCCCCTGAAAAAATAAAACTTGAAAGTATCGAGTTCATTGCTTCCGGAACTGCTGCCGCTTCTGCTGAGCCTGTTGTCGAACAGGGTGCTCCTTTCAGTGATGGCGGTTACAGCTGGGTAGCAACCTTTTCGGCTCCTGCTGCCGGGTTTTACCAGCTGGCACTCAATCTTAAGGCAGCTCTTGACAGTAACCCCGATGGCATCAGACTGGTGCGCAACGGGCTGCAGGTGCCTTATTTTCCGGGTCAGACTTCTGCTTCCTCTATCGATCTGAAATTTACCTCGGAATACAGTCGTGAAAGTAATACGACAGTCATCAATATCGAATTACCGGCAGCTTCAAAGCAATGGAACGATATTGAATTCACTGCCGGCGGTGTTTTCAGTCGCAACCTGAACCTTGAAATCAGAAAGCCCGGCAAACTTGGCTGGAAAACCTTCGCGACCAGCACCTGGAAAAATGCCAATGACAGCGCCGGAACGCACCGGATCAATCTGAGAGGCCTGCCTGAAGGCGAGACCGAGCTGCGTCTGTCTATACCTCATGGCGATAACAGCCCGATACAGGTTGCTTCGGTCAAAGGACTATATAGCAGCCGCACTCTGCTGTTTCTTGCCAATGAGCCCGGCGAATATTATGTTTACGGCGGCAATCCTTCAGCAAAAGCTCCTCGCTACGATCTGGCCATGATCAGCGATTCGCTGCTCAC
>JAKQKW010000421.1 GCA_029560455.1 Candidatus Rifleibacteriota bacterium | reverse complement strand
CCGGAAAATTCCTGCCTGAACTGGCGTTCGCCAGCGACCAGACTCGAAAAATTAAGACCCGACGCCGGGCGATTGATGGTCTGCAGAGACGCATCGTTCCAGGCACTCAAAGACACTTTCACGATATCTGCCAGAGCTATGCTTTTGCGAATTTCGGGCAGATGCAGTAAAGAACCATTAGTGAGAACAGCGACCGGAATCTGCGTCTGCTTTTTCAGGTGCGCAATTATCTCGCCAATACCTGAATGCAGGGTTGGCTCACCTGAACCGGCAAAAGTTATGATATCGGCCTGACCGCCGTTTTTCAGCCAGACATCAAGTTCGTCAACAACAGCTGCGACCGGCACATACTCTGCCCGATCAGCCATCAGACAGGTCGTTCTGCCAAGCTGGCAGAAAATACAATCGAAGCTGCAGGTTTTGAAAGGGGTCAGGTCGATCCCGAGAGACCGACCGAGGCGCCTGGATGGCACCGGCCCGAACAGGTATTTATTTTTTGCCGGCATCAATGAGCCTTTTGCTGCTTTCTTTTACAACCGTTATTACCGGCAGTTCATCCTGGTCTTTGAGCAGGGAGACAATCCGGTTTTTCAGTACCGGAGCCGCAAACGCCAGAAGAACCCCGGCAATGAGCCGCCAGTGTGCTATTACCAGTCTGACGATGACTATCGACAGATCTGTGTAACCAGAATCGACACACACACCATTTCTCCGGCCACTGCCGGGACCAATCCCGCATGGGCCTTTTCCATCACCGCGTGGCATGGCTTCCCTCCGAATAAAATTTCTGCTTTAAGCAGGATTCAGGTCTGTATTATAAAATATTAATAGTCCGAATTACAATTTATTTTTAGCATAAGCCAATAACGGGTGACAGCAAAATCGCAAAATACGTTTGCCATTAACAAGGAGTTATTTTATATTACCTTTATAACAATCGTGTTTAAGCGATGCCGGGTTGTTAGCCTGAGTCCAGAAGCAGTTGAACTGCAAACTCGTATTGAATCAGAACGTTTTTGTCAGCAGAGAAAGGAACCAGAATGAAAAAGATTATCGTAATCGGTGGGTCGGCAGCAGGCCCAAAAGCAGCAGCCAGAGCCAGGCGCCTCGATGAGCATGCAGAAGTCACCATTATTCAGAAGTCCCCTGAACTTTCAATGGCTTCATGCGGCTACCCATACTATGTCGGTGGCTTTTTCGATGACCGCAACCAGCTTCTCTGCACTCCTGCAGGGGTTGTCCGTGACCCGAAATTCTTCATGGCCGCCAAGAATATCATTGCCAGAACTGCTACCGAAGCCATTTCCATCGATCGCAAAAAGAAAGTCGTCGTAGTTGAAGATCTCAATAGTCGAAAAACCGAAGAATTGCCTTACGACAAGGTCATTCTTGCCACCGGTGCCCGGCCACGCATGCCCAAAGTGCCCGGTATCGAGCTCGAAGGGATCACAACTCTTCAGTCAATGCAGGATGCCGACTTTCTGCGCAAAATTGCCGACGAAAAGAAAATCAAAAAAGCCGTCGTTATCGGTGGCGGCCTGATCGGCATTGAAACCTGTGAAGCACTGCATCTGGCCGGGATTGAAATCACCGTTGTCGAAATGCTGCCGCAGCTGCTGTCGTTTCTCGACATGGAAATCGCGAAACTCGTCGAGAATCACGTGCGCAGCAAAGGCGCCAACGTCATGTCGAACAACGGTCTTGAAGCTTTCCTGGGTAAAGATGGCAAACTGACCGGCATCAAACTGCAGAATGGCGCCGAACTTGAATGTCAGCTTGCAATCATCGCGATCGGTGTAATACCGAACAGCGATCTGGCTGGCCGCATCGGCCTCGAAGTCGGACCGACCGACGGCATTGTAGTTGATAAGCACATGCAGACCTCAGACCCTGATATTTATGCGGTCGGCGATTGCGTCGAAACTTACCAGCGCCTGACTGGCAAAAAGGTTTTGGCACCCTATGGCGACCTGGCCAATCTGCAGGGCAGGGTAGCTGGAGAAAACGCGATAACCGGCAATGTTAAAGAGTTCCCCGGAACGATTCAGACCGGGATCTGCAAGGTTTTTGATTTTGCTGCCGGCTCGACCGGGCTCTCAGAAAGAACTGCCAAGGCGAATGGTTTCGATTTTGAGACCGTAATCAATGCCAGCCCTGATAAACCTGGTTTCATGAAAGGCCAGCTGCTGGTTACCAAGCTTGTTGCCGATCGCAAGACCCGCAAGATTCTCGGCGCCCAGTGTGTCGGGCCGGGCGATGTTGCAAAACAGATTGCCCAGTGGGCTATGGCCATTCAGGGCGGCCTCACCGTCGACGACATGGTTAATGCCGATCTGCCCTATGCGCCACCATTTTCACTCGCAATCGATCACGGCATCGCTACGGCCCATCTGATGCAGAACAAGCTCGATGGCCTTATGCAGGGCATTTCGACCACCGAATTGAAGCAGCTCGTCGATTCGGGTAACAGCCCATTCATTCTCGATACGCGTGGCCCCGATGAATACGAAATGATGCGCCTGGGTATCGGCGAACACCTGATTCCGCTCGGTGCGGTGCGCAAACGCCTTAACGAACTGCCGCAGGACAAAAATGCCCCGATCGTCTGCTACTGTAAAATTTCGCTGCGTGGCTACGAAGCAGCCAGATTGCTTGTGCAGCATGGCTACACCAACGTCAAAGTAATGGAAGGCGGCATCATGGCCTGGCCTTTCCCACGCGAAAAATAAAAGTTTTGAAAATGCCCTGGCTTTATGATTAAGCCAGGGCATTTTTTTAAATTATTTGCCACCGAATTAGTATTACTTTTTAATACTCTAAAAAGATCTTTTCAAATCTGTTCTAGTCCATGAATCCTCTGCCGTATCGAGGTATAAAATGTTCAGAAACATGAAGCTGACCTTTAAACTCCCGGCAATAATGATAGCGATAGTCATTTTGCCTGCCTCACCCTGGTAATGGCGCAAATTTTCATTACCAGAACGATAATCGGTGATGAAACGGCCGAAAAGATCGATGAAATGGCGTTTCGCAACGCGCATCATCTCGAACAGTTTTTTGACCGGGCGATCACCACAGGCAGAATCATCGCTGCCAGCCTTGGCAATGCCGCCGGGCCGCAGCAGCCCATTTCCCGAAAAATGGCCGGGGAGATTCTTTATAAGGCGCTTGAAGACAATCAGAATCTTGCAAGTATCTGGATGAGCTGGTTACCTGGAGCCTTTGACGGGAAAGAACCGGGCAGCCAGTTTGCCGCAGGCTGGAAACGAAACGATAAGTCTATCGACGAGTTGACGCCGCAGAACGCCGAAAAATCAGAAAACTGCTTCACTGTGAAGGTTTCTGAGATTAAAGCCGAAAAAATACTGGAGCCGGTTCTGCATGAATCAGGTGGGCAGAAGCATACTACCGCTCTGGTAATGATGCCTGTAATCAAAGATGGAAATACCGCCGGCGTGATCGGCATCGAGCTTGACCTGCGGGCATTCAACGAGATTCTCGAAAAGATAAAGCCATACAATGCCCGGCGGTCGGTCATGCTGTCGAATGGCGGCATTATTACCAATTCTCTTAAGAGCCCGGAGCGTGTTGGCACCAGCTTTACGCAGTATGGTAACAAGGAATTGAGGATGAAAGCTCTGAAAGCAATCGAAGCCGGCGAAGTCTACCGCGAAACCGAGTTCGATAAAGAAAGACAGGCCAATATTCTCAAAGAATTTGCGCCGGTCAGGATCGGCACAACCCAGACTCCCTGGGCAATAATGGTCAATATTTACGAGAACCAGATTTACGGCAAGCTCGCGACTCTGATTTTCCCGGCGATTATTGTGCTGCTGATCACTGCTCTGATAGCGGTAATCATTGCCAGGGGCATTACCCTCCCGGTCAAAGCCGGGGTCGATCTGCTCGAAGTGGTGGCCATGAAAGGCATCATCAGCCGCAACGCGCCTGACGAGTATTTATCACGCACCGACGAAATCGGTCAGCTGGCAAAATCGGTTCAGGGCCTTATCGATTCACAACGGGCACAGACGGCAATTGTCGAACAGGTTGCGGCTGGCGACTGGAGTCTTGATGTTCCGGTTCGCTCGGATGAAGACAACTTCAGTATTACCCTGAAAAAAATGATGGCAAGCATGAACAATATGCTGGTAAGTGTCAACAGCGCCGCCATACAGGTTGGCGCCAACTCGGAGCAGATATCTGACGTTTCGCAGTCGCTTGCCCAGGGCACTACCGAATCAGCCGCATGTCTCGAAGAAATCAGCGCCTCGCTTTCAGAAATAGACCAGCAGGCACGCGCCAACGCAGCCGATGCCAGCAAGGCGAATCAACTGGCAACCGAAGCCAGTTCCGCCGCCAGCCGGGGCTCAGAAAGAATGTCAGAAATGTCGGCTGCCATGCACGAAATCAAGTCATCAAGCCACGAAATCACCAAAATCCTCAAAGTAATCGACGATATTGCATTTCAGACGAATCTGCTGTCTTTGAACGCAGCAGTTGAAGCTGCCAGAGCTGGTCGTCATGGCAAAGGGTTCTCGGTAGTCGCCGATGAAGTTCGCAATCTTGCGGTGCGCAGTGCCAAAGCAGCCAACGAAACCGCTCTGCTGATTGAAGCCTCGGTTCAGAAAATCTCGCGCGGTTCTGAGCTTGCCGAACATACGGCAAAAGCTCTCAGTGAGATTGTAACAACGGCTACAAGTCTGGCTAAACTTGTCGGCCAGATTGCCACTGCCAGTAATGATCAAGCTTCTGGCGTTTCGCAGGTCAGCACCGGGCTGAATCAGATTGAAAGCGTAACTCACAAAAATTCAGCCGGCTCGGAAGAGTTGGCCGCCACCGCCGAGGAGCTCAATCGGCAGGCGGTTGAACTGCAGCAGATGCTCAAGCAGTTCAAATTGAAAAACTGAATTATCTGGTAAAAGTGACCCGGCGACCCGAAAAAACGGGCTCACAGGGCATTTCTGCATGTAGAAGCTGAATGACAGAGGCATCGACGCAGTGGCATGGCATAAGAAGTCTGATGTTTCTGCTCTTCAGGTAAGACATGGTCGGTTCAATCGCCGAACTGCCCTCTTTAAGGTGAAACCCGCCAATCACGGCGGCAATATCGCTGCGCCCGGTTACAGCACAGGCATAAGCGATAATATTGCATATACCGGAATGAGAACAGCCTGCAATTATAACCAGCCCCTTAGTAGTTTCAACGGCTATGGCCGAATCGTCGGGCACAAAGTCAGGTTGCCCGGCTTCATCATAAAACAGCGTCTGCTTTGCCTCAAAATCGTTCAGACGGGCAATCTGCCCGAGAAAAGTTATTGATTCTGAGATTTTAACCGGTTCTACGCTGGTCTGCAGGTTAAACCAGTTTTCTGCCTGCTGTTTATCATAGCTCAAACCGATATAAGTGCCATTCTTTTCACGATAGCGGCGTATGAAGATTTCCGGGTGGCATACCAGCCGCCGGCCGGCAAAGTATTCAAAGCCATTGCCATGATCGTAGTGCCCATGGCTCAAGACTGCGAGCTCGATGCGATCGAGATCGATTCCGAGGCTCATGGCATTGCTTTTAAAAAGAGAACCCTGGCCTGAGTCGAAAAGAATTCGGGTATCGTCAGTTTCAACAATTATCGACAGGCCATGTTCAGCACCACAACCGGGCCCGGCGTTGTTATCGACGAGAAAAGTCAGATCGAGTCTCTCAGTATTTTTCATTGGTTTACCTTCACGGTTTCAAGCGAGCTTTTCGGCCTGGTCGTTCAGACAATAGCGGTCGTGCAGGTCGATGATGCGGCTGTCTACAACCCCGTTACCAAGAGTTTCGACATACCGGCAGACGGCGAAGCCGCGTGCAGCGTTGTCATATTCATGTTCCCAGTTTTTATAAGCCTGTTCCTGGCCTTCTGGAACCGGGCAGCGATACTTTATGCAGTCAATGTGCATGCGATATGGTTTCGGCGTCAGCCTGGCGCGGTAACAGCGCTGCTGCACACAAAGCCATGAATACAGGCCATCAGCGTTCGATTTTTCGCAGAAAGTCTTGAACAGGTCAGAGCCGGGTTCGATGAATCTGCCGAGCACCATCACTCTGATGCCTTTGCAGGTTTCGTAGATTCGCCAGGTGGTGCCGGGAATTATCTGCTCGGCATGCAACCGGCGCAAAAGGCCGATAATGCCCTGCTTGTTATCGATTTTTTTGAAGGTCAGCCTTTCCCAGAAGGTTTTCTGGTAGGTATCTATATCAAAAATATTTACTGAAGAGGTATTGAGAATCAGGGCTCCATAGTAATTGCGGGTAATGATGTTTTCAGAGTCGATCTCTTTGATAATATGCTCACGCGTGGGCTTTTCGTATGAGCTCTGGCGCTGAACCTTTTTATCAACGATAAGCTGCACCCTTTCGGCTTTTTGCCGACAAAGTTCTTCAGCCGCACGCTTCGATTCGTTCGAACCGGCCCGGCAGCGAATTTTTCTTCGTTCTCCATCGATAACGACCTCAAACTCTTTTTCAGCCCAGAATCTGAACAGGCGCAGCCTGTTCAGCAGGTTGTCGCTTTCATGGTTTGCAAAGCCCATTTTATTGATTCCTGTAAAATTAAAATCTGGTTAACCGGTTCGGCGGCCCGGTTCTATTTTCGCTTTGAAGTATTCTATAAATAACAAAAAATTGCGCCCGAGCCAGCAGGACAGATACCCTGCCTGCTGACTCCGGCGCAATCAGTGTTTATCTGTGTTCATCCGTGGCCGTTTTTTTGATCGGGTTCATCCGTGGCCGTTAATCGGAGGTGCCGTATGACTGGTTCTGCAGATCCTGCATCGTTTCGTTGATGATCTGGTTGCTGAGATCCTGGCCGCTCTGCAGACCTTCTTCGAGAGCCTGATTCATCGTCTGATTGGCGTCCTGCAGTGCCTGTTCGGTCAACTGCCGGCCCATTTCGAGGCCCTGGGCAGTAGCTTCGTTGGCAGTTTTAAGACTCTGCTCGACAACTTTGTTGGTGAATTCATTTGTCTGCTGCAGAAAGGTGTCTACCTGACCATTGATGGCTTCAAGCAACTTGCCAATCATCTCGCCATTTTCACCGAGTGATTTCTGTAACAGGCCCTCGACCTGAGTATTGATACCTTCGATCGTCGCTTTAACCTTTTCATCGTTGGCTCCGAGAGATTTACCCATGATGCCGTCGAGATTGAGCTTCATACCATCGATGGCTTTCTTGAGATCAAGATCGCTTGAACCGGCAGTCATTTCGGTTAGTTTACCGACGTTATCGAGAATCGGCCCGACAATCGCATCGGCAGTTTCTGCATTCTGAGCGAATGCCGGCACCACAAGCATACCAAGACCGAAAGCGGCACAGAACATTTTTTTAAAACAGGGTTTCATTATTTCAGATCCATCCTTACCGACTGAATTTTAAAGCTTTATGACAGATATAAATCATAGTCAGAAAAACGTCATTGCGCAACTGCGACAGATTCGGCTTCAAAAGTCTCTCTCCCAGACAGACTGCTACTGAAAAGAAATCTCCGCCTCTGCCGGTTTTGCAGACAGAAGCGGAGACTAAGGACTTATCAGATATCAGCTACGGCTGACACAATTATTTGAGGTCTTTGTAAACAAACCACCAGTCGTAGCTGTTCTTTTCGCCTTTGCGTTTGGCGGCGGTTTCAACGTCTTTGGCCGGCGGCACAATTACCTTGTCTTTGAGAAGCTCATTGTTCGGCCAGTTTTCGGGAAGAGCGACCTTGTGAGCGTCAGCGACCTGCAGGGCTTTGAGAGCACGCAGGACTTCGTCGACCTGACGGCCGATTTCCTGGGGGTAGTAGATCATCAGGCGGGTAACGCCGTTTGGATCGATAAGAAATACGGCTCTGACAGTATTTGACCCTTTGCCAGGGTGGAGCATGCCAAGCTTTTTAGCGACATTGCCCATATCATCAGCGATGATCGGGAAAGGAATCTTGACCTGCAGTTTTTCTTCGATCCATTCGACCCATTTGATGTGAGAAAACACCTGGTCAATCGACAGGCCAACCAGTTCGGCATTCAGTTTTTTAAATTCGGCTTCGCGTTTTGCAAAAGCGACGAATTCAGTGGTGCAGACCGGGGTAAAATCGCCAGGGTGGCTGAACAGAACAATCCATTTTCCGGCATAATCATTCGGAAAGCTTTTCATTCCGTGCGTGGTCAGAACGGTGAATTCGGGCATTCTGTCGCCAAGAAGAGGCATACTGCAATTTTGAACGTTTTCCATTTTTAATTCCTCCGGGGTTTAATTTATCAACGCCGAAGCAATCGCAACTGCCATGCCATGTTACTACAATCAGCCTCAAAAGCGAGTTTAAACGGTTTTTACCGGACGTTTACACCGAAATATCGTTGTTTTTCACACCGATATTTCGGTATCAACCAGATTTCGGTGGCGCTTGAAGTCTTTATGAAATCGATTTCAGTTGAGTCTGCAAAAATCCGGTGCGCTATTCTGCCAGCAGGCCAGACCACCTTTTACATTACTCATAAGGAAACCAAATATGACTACCAGAAACATGTTTTAAGATTACAACGGTCGTAAAAGCAACGACAGCGACTCATCAAGAACATTATCGCCCAATCAATCAGGCTTCTTATCAAGACCGAGTTTTTTAATTTTACTTTGCAGGGTGGTTGGCTTGAGATTCAGCAGGGCCGCTGCGCCGTCCTTGCCGTAGATGCGGCCGCCACACTGCTGCAAAGCCCGGGCGATGATACGCCCCACTTCGGTTTCGAAGTCTGAAACGCCGGAATCTGACGCAGACGATACGGGTTTTTCCAGCTTTGGCGACTTTGCCTGCGATTCGAAAAATATGTGCTCAGCCTCTATCTGGCCGCCACGACAATTGATCAAAGCCCTTTCAATGGTATTCTGGAGTTCTCTGACATTGCCTGGCCAACCGTTTTCGAGCAGCTTTCTGATCGCCAGTCCCGAAAGCATAACCCGGTCGTAACCGAAACGCGACCGCATTTTCTCGACAAAATGATGCGCCAACAGAACGACATCGCTCTGGCGCTCGCGCAGCGGCGGCACCACGATCGGAAAAACATTGAGCCGGTAATAGAGGTCTTCTCTGAATTTGCCCTGCCTGACCTTTTCTTCGAGCCTGACATTGGTAGCGCTGATGATGCGAACGTCGGCCTGCAATGTTTTTTCGCCGCCGAGTCGTTCAAAAGTGCCCTGTTGAATGGCGCGCAGCAGCTTTGGCTGAGTTTCGAGCGGCAGATCGCCAAGCTCATCGAGGAAAAGCGTGCCGCCGGCTGCGAGCTCGAAGCGGCCTTTGCGTGCCGCAACCGCACCGGTAAACGCGCCCTTTTCGTGGCCGAACAACTCACTTTCGGCAAGATTGTGATTCAGGGCCGAACAGTTCAGGGTTATAAACGGTTGCTTCGAGCGGCCCGAAAGAGCATGCACCGCCTTGGCAACCTGCTCTTTGCCGGTGCCGGTCTCGCCAAGAATCATCACATGCGAATCGGTCGGAGCTACCAGCCTGATTTTTTCGAGAACCTGCTTCCAGGCTGGTGAATTGCCGACAAGGCCGCCTGCTACCCTTGCAAGATCGGCAACAAAAGAATTTCTTTCATAAAGCAGGGCGGTCTTTTCGCTCAGCAGGCTTTCGGTCTGCAGAGACTGCGCCAAAGCGATTGCCAGCAATTGAGAAAGAATACCGGCGAATTTAACCCTTTCGGGCGTAAACAGGCCGCACTGACGATGATCGAGGGTCATCAGGCCGATTACTTCGCCGCCAGCTTTGAGAGGAGTGAGCATACATGAGTGCCCGGCCGGAATATCGACGAGACCATCGTAGGTATCTTTGTGATGAGGATCTGCTGTTTCTTTAACGAGAGTAACCTCGCCGCGCCGCAGGGCCATTTTTATATCTGGCCGGTCATCGATGGTCAGCGTCTGATTTGCCAGCTTCTCGCAGCAGAGAACTCCGCTGCAGTAACGAACCTGCAGGGTATTGTTCTTTTCAAGGCTTAAGATGACAGCCAGTTCGAACGGAATAATTTCCTGAATGGCATCGAGAACGATGCCCATAGCCCGTTCAGGACTGAGAGTCAGAGACATTTCACTGGCCAGCATGCTTTTTCCCCGATTATGAATTGCGAATATTTTACACCATGACGTTACTGAAGCGCAGGTGCTTCTTCAGAAGTCTGGTGCCGCCGCCTTCAGAAACAATTGTCTGAATTCGCGCTTTATCGAGCACGTAAGAACCGCTAAGCTGGGTAATGCGTGTGCCGGCGAAAGCTTCGGGGCTCATTGGCGTCGATGGCCCAAGCATTACCGCGGCGCGATTGCGCTTGAGGGCCTGCAACAGACCGTCGCAGGTGCCGTTGATAATGCTGGTCGAGGTGATAATCGCCACGTCGCACTCGGCGAGAGCTTTGAAGCCCTGTTCGGGAGTTATGACTCCCGGCTTGTCAGCGTTCAGTTCGACGATTTCGAAACGGCAGCCGGTAGCCTTTATATCGGGTATGACCGGGCCAAAGAAGCCAACCATAACAACATGGTCGTTTTTGTCGATTTTGAGCAGCGAAATCGCTTCGCCCTCGATAAAGTTGCGGCTGTGACTGGCGTTCAGCGCGTTAAAAACAGCAAGTCCGGCGGCCCTTTCGAGGTCGTTGTCATGTTTCAACCAGCCAAGAATCTCTGATGCCGGGCTGCCGGCGATCTGACCGGCAGCGGCCACATGCGTACAGCTCCCGGAATTTTCGAAGAGCAGTGTACAGGCAATGCCGCTGCGCCCGTCATCGAGTTCAGCGCAGCTGTAACCGAGACCAAAACGAAGATCTTTAACGGTTCTGCCTTCTGACCAGGGTGTCGCAATCTCAATCAACCGTTCGTGCAGTTTCATTTTTTACTCTCCCGACTCGACTCTGTTATATGATCGATTTTAAGCCGGTTTCGCGGTCAGCTTGACCCGGCCGGATAAAAAGTTATATTATTGAGTCATGTAAATTAAAAGCCGGTTTTTGTTGTACATTTTCTTCTGATCAGGTAAAGTGGTGTTATCGGAGGTTGATTATGCGACCAAAAGGAACACCTGAAGAGCTGGAACGAACACGCATGAAGGCTGTTGATGCTGTTGATGCAGGATATAAGCAGGTTGATGTTGCTAAAATTATGGACATTCACCCAGATACTCTCTCCAAATGGGTAACTCGGTATCGAGCAGATCCTGAATCCCTTCGGCCCAAACGGCATCCCGGGCGAACCCCTCGACTGACAAACGAACAACTGAAGGAATTGGTTGAGCAATTGCAGAAAGGTGCTGTATTTCATGGCTGGAATACAGAAATCTGGACATGCCCACGAGTTGCAGAGCTTATTCGTAAGCTGTTTGGAGTTTCCTTCCATCCAGACCACGTTTTTCGTATTGTTACCCAAAAATTAAACTGGTCTTTCCAGCGGCCTGAGAAGGTAGCGAGAGAGCGAGACGAAAGTCGAGTTCAGCAATGGCTGACAGAAGAGCTTCCTACTATAAAAAAAAGCCGAAAATGAAGGGGCCACCTTGATATTTTCTGATGAAGCCTGTTTTCAGCTGATGCCAACGAGACGGCGCACGCTTGCCCCGCGCGGAGAGACTCCAAAATTGATGGCATGGGACAAGCGTGGAAAAATTTCAGTAATCGGAGCAATTACAATCAGTCCCAAAACAGGAAAGAAGGGATTTCTATTTCAAATGCTACCTGCTGATCTAAACTTCAATGGCAATTTGATTGTTGAATTTCTTCGCTTTCTTCGATACCACGTTGCTGGACCGATTAAGCTGATATGGGATGGAGCTCCCATTCACAGAGCAAAGGTTGTTACCAGGTTTTTGTCGGAACAAACTCGAATTGAAACGTTCAGGTTACCAGCATATGCGCCTGATACGAATCCGGTTGAAGGATGCTGGGGCCACGCAAAATACCATCAATTAGCCAATCTGGTTGTAAAAAATGCTGAAGAACTCCGCGAACGCGCAAAAGAGAGTTTGAACAAAATTAAGCAAGACCGAGGTTTAATAAAATCCTTTATCAAACACGCACACGACAGAAAACAACAGACAAGCCGACTTTTATTATGCAGTACTCAATAGTAATATTAAATACTACCAAAGAATACCAAAAACAAG
>JAKQKW010000372.1 GCA_029560455.1 Candidatus Rifleibacteriota bacterium | reverse complement strand
GGATTGGCACGGCCGTGCCTTCTCGCCTCGTAATTTTGTAAGTGAGGATTTCTGTATTTAGCCAAAGAGTTGCGACTTTTTAGCTTGACTTTTAGATTCATATTAAATACTTTAATATTAAAGCATTTAATATGAATGGAGTTGAACTTAGAAATGAGTACTCACTACAAAGGCACGAAGGAAGAGGTCAGCGCTCTCGACTGCTTTATCAAGCTGCTGCGCGCCTCTGAATCGGTCAATGCCGCTGCGGTGAGGCAGATTCAGGCCAATGGTCTGACCGAAAGCCAGTTCGGGGTTCTTGAAGCCCTGCTGCACCTCGGCACTCTCAATCAGAACCAGCTGGCCGGCAAGATTCTCAAAAGCGGCGGCAATATCACGCTGGTCATCGATAACCTGCTCAAGCACGGGCTGGTTGTCAAAGAAAAACGCAGCGATGACCGCCGCTGTTACTGGATCAGTCTCAGTGGCCGCGGCAAAGAGCTTATCAGCCGAATTTTCCCGGAACATGTTAGAATAATTACTGAGAGATTTGCGGCACTTAATTCAGAAGAACAGAAGCAACTGGCGCTGCTCTGCCGCAAACTGGGCACCGCCGCCAATAACCAGGAGAAAGAAAAATGAAAAAGGTACTTCACATTGTTGCCAGCCCAAGAGGTGCATCGTCTCGAACTCTGCGTATAGCAGACGCTTTGATAAAGAAAATCAGAAAGCAGTTTCCCAGTGCGGCAATCGACACGCTCGACGTTTTTGCCGAAAAACTGCCTGAAATGAACATTACCCGCGTCAAAGGCAAATACATGCTGATGAGCGGTCAGGAACTCAGCGGTGACGCCGTCGCCGCCTGGGAAGAAATCAAAGCCCATATTGCCCGTTTTCTCGCAGCTGACATCATCGTCATCTCAACCCCGATGTGGAACTTCGGTATTCCCTACCGGCTGAAACACTACATCGACGTGGTCTGGCAGCCCAGCTTCATGTTCAAATACACCGAAAACGGCCCCGTCGGGCTCGCCGCCGGCCGCAAGGTCTTCGTCGTCTCGACCCGCGGCGGCGACTACAGCCCGGGCACCCCGGCCGAACCATACGACCAGGTCACGCCCTACCTTAAAACCGTTCTCGGCTGGGCCGGCATCACCGACCCGACCTTCATCAGCGGCCAGCCAATGGACGCCAACACCGAAGACGGCCGCGAAGCCAAAATCAAAGAAGCCATCGCCCGCATCGATTCTCTCGCCCTCGCCTGATCTCTAAAGAAAACCCGGGTATGCCTGTCAATCGACGGCATACCCGGTTCTTTTATCAGGCAGCACGGCAGCAGAGTTTTTGCACTTGGCAAAACCGCTGCAAATAGTTATATTTACGTGTAGCCTATTGTTTATCCGATCAGGAGAAGCATGAATGACCCGACGAGAGCAGATAAAAAAGGAAATTGACGAGATCAGCGACGACTATCTCGAAACTTTACATCGGATAATTATGGCTTTGAAATCCGACTCAGCTGCCGCCAGCCGGCCAGAATTTCCTTTCAAAGGCAACCCTTTGAAAAACAGCGTTTTATTTGAAAACGACCTGATTTCACCTGTTGACGAAGCGTGGGATGCTGATCAGTGATAATTTTAGACACACACGCCTGGATCTGGTGGACAACTGACTCTTCAAATCTTTCCGAAAAGGCATCAAAAGCGATTAAAAATGCTTCCAGGATTGGCATACCGGCTATATGCTGTTGGGAAATCGCTATGCTTGCGGCCAAAAAACGCATTGGCCTGAGTATGGATGTACAGGTATGGATCGATCTTGCACTCCAGAAAAACAGAGTTCAGATTGTCCCACTGACCCCGGAAATAGCAGTTTTGTCATCGCGACTCCCGGGGGAATTTCACGGCGACCCTGCCGACAGGCTGATTGTCGCAACCAGTCTTGCGCTAAAAGCCCCTCTGGTAAGTAAGGACTGCAAAATTTCAAGCTGCGGTTTCGTTAGAACCATCTGGGATTGACTCATGTATGGGTAACGA
>JAKQKW010000382.1 GCA_029560455.1 Candidatus Rifleibacteriota bacterium | reverse complement strand
CTTCCTCAGGAAGATGGAAATGAGATAAAAATCACACCACTTGAACAGGCCAAGCTAGTTGCCAGATTAGTTAATAAGCAACTTCCATTTTCAGAGCAATCTGTAGAATTGCTCAAGGAAATCATGAAGGAAAAAGAGACCCAGCATGGCATTCTTTATGGAAAAACTGGTTCTGCTGCAGATAATTCTGGTAATTATATTTTGGGATGGTTTGTTGGCTTTGTCGAGTCTCATGGAGAAACATTTGCCTTTGCCTGTGCAGTTAAGGGCAAAATGGGAAAAGATGCACGAGCAATTATAGAAGAAATTTTTAGCAAGCAAGGTCTACTGTAAAATGAATGAGAAGGCCGAACAATCGCGTAGACGCGGAAAAAGCGGCCGGATCACGGGTCTTGCTTGCGCAACACCCGCGCCCGTCTCGTTTTTCCGGTCACGACTGGCGTTAACGCAAATAAATGATCCTTTTGACAATGTTAATCAGTTCAAACTATGATTTTCTCAGTCAACAGATTTAAGAATTAAGACAATTGAAGACCAAGAATAAGAAATGAAGAAAGAAAAAAGCCAGGCCAATCCTGGCTCCAGTAATAAATGAAGAGCGTTAACAATCGCGTCGACGCGGAAAAACCGGCCGGATCACGGGTCTTGCTTGCGCAACACCCGCGCCCGTCTCGTTTTTCCGGTCACGACTGGCGTTATATTCGCTTAGCAAGCTATAAACAAACATTGAGAGCATTTGATTATTAACGTTTCACTCGAAAGTATAAAATTAAGAATTTATGGCTGGTCGGCTTCGACCAGGTGCCAGAAAGCTTCTGTCACGGTCTTTTCTGATTTTCGGGAGAAGCAAAGCCCGCGCCAACGCTTTCTGGCGAGTTGTTTCGATAAAAATACCTAGCTCAAAAGACTGATCGGTATGAACGAAGTTTGTGATAAAATTAAATACAAATGAAAAAATTAATGCGCGAATATAACGAAGAAGGATAGATCGTGCGTAGCCACGATCTTATCCAGTTGTTGAACCAGCCCGGGCGATAAATTGCGGATCCGGCTATAAGAAAATATATCGGTAAAAGTCTGCCTTGAAAAAGCTGCCGGCCGGGTTAAAAAATTGCCGGTGATGTCGAAAAATGGCTTTTTTTGCAGCACATAATCAGGTGAAATCTGTCAGTTTTGCGGTTGCTGCTACTCTGAAATGAGTCCTTAGCATTAGAAACCGTCAGAAAACTGCAACAACAGATAAAATCCGGTTGCTGCCAGTCAGAATTCTTTAATTGTGCAGATGCAAAGACGCAGCCGGTGGCGATCTTGAGCTGCCGGGGCTGCGAAATCCTTTCATCGCCATTGCGCTGCCGCAGTCCGGGCATTTAAATGCCGGGCGCTCTGGAAGCTTGACTTGAGCAGGCCTGGCGCGCAACAGCAACTGAATGAGCGTCAGCAACCTGCGGGAATTGCCATGCAGAAAGCCATAATCACGCACCCGGCGAAATCCGCCCGGCAAAGTATGCTGCAGAACCTGCCACAAAAACTGCGCACCTGGCATTGTTTTTCTCTGCAATTTTTTCGTTTTACTCTCGCGCCAGACAAAGGTCACCAGACCATTTTTATTGCTGATAATGCGCTTTTCAGCAATAACCCCGCGATACAGATAGCGGGCCAGGTATTTCAACGCCGGCGCACCGGAACCGGCATATTCGCAGTCTATAATCCAGTCTTTGCTGAAGGCGGCTTCAGATACAACAAGATCGTGACTTCGCAAAAGCATTACGAGTTTGGCTCTGAAAACGCTGGACAATGCGTGTTGCGGGAACAGATACTTATGGTCTTTGGAGCGCTTCCATAATCGCTTTTCAGGATCAATTGCACCTGCCGGCACAATGTAATGAATGTGAGGGTGGAAGTCCAGCTGGCGACTGTTGGTATGCAGAACGCCAGTCATGCCGGGAGTGCCACCGAGGAACTTTTCATTTCCGGCCAAAGCTCGCAGAGCATACGCCGACGCATCAAAAAGACAACTGAAGAATACTCTTTGATGGCGCCATGCCAGTTTCCGCAGAGATGCAGGAACCGTGAACGTTACCAGAAAGTAGGGAACCGGCAACAGCTTGTTCTGTTGCCGGTTGAGCCATACAGAGGTTTCGTGATTCTGGCAACCTGGGCAGTTCCGGTTTCCGCAGGATTTCGGGCGCCATTCAAAGCGCCCGCAGTCTGGGCATTGTACAATCATTTCGCCAGCATCTGGCGTTCGACATGCAAGTATTGCATTGATTGCCTGCCGCTGCGAAGGCAGAAGACGGTGCGCGTATGCCTGCTCGAATGGCTGTTTGTATTGCAATAGAAGATCAGCAAGCTTGATCATTTTTCGGCGAAGCTCAGACGAATCCGGTTGACAAGGTTATTAACTTCTTTCACCCGGTTCTGCGCTGAAACCTCGCTGATTTTCGTATAAAGCAGTGTGGTTTTCGGATCTTCATGGCCAAGAAGTTCCTGAATCAGCCTCAGCTGAACTCCGGATTCAACAAGGTGGGTCGCAAAACTGTGCCTGAGAGAATGAATCGTGATTCTTTTGCTGATGCCGCAATCTTTTAAAGCACCCTTGAGCGCCTGCTGCGGCCCGGCGTAATGCATGTGCCCAACAGAGTTTCTTATCGTCTTTTTGGCACCGCGTAAATTCGGAAAAATCATTACCGGGTTCCGGTGCGTTTTCCAGTAAAATCGCAGTGCTTTCAACGTCGCCTGCGGCAGCGGAACAAGCCTGTCTTTGCGACCTTTGGCGTTGCGAATATGAACCTGCATTTTCTCGCTGTCAATATCTGAAACCTTCAATGAAAGGCACTCGCCGAGCCTCATGCCCATGCTGTAAAGGGCAAATAGAAAAATCCGATAGCGCAGTTCTCTTACAGCATTGAGAACCTTTTCGGTTTCAGCGACCGTGAGCACA
>JAKQKW010000366.1 GCA_029560455.1 Candidatus Rifleibacteriota bacterium | reverse complement strand
TCCGCGACAAGGACGGGCTCTATGAAGCGGTTACTTCGAAGCTGATGGAAGAGATAATTCTGCGCCACGAGCCGGAACCGCCTGATGCTGACCGGCTTTCTGCCCGCGAAAAACTGCGGATTTTCATCAGAACCTATCTGGCCAGGTTTGGCAGCATTTTCAGTGGCAATGATAACGGCATCAGAGGCATGTTCCTCATGCGCGAGATAATGGACCCTTCCGAATGCTTTCGCAGAATGTTTTCACAGCTGCAGAGCCGGCAGAAAGACTATCTGCTCAAGATCATTTCTGAATTGACCGGCCAGCCTGTGTCAAAGCCAGAAGTGATGCTGAGCGGCATTTCGGTAATCGGGCAATGTTTTCATTTTATTTTTGGCCGGCGGATATTTGGGCTGCTTGGGTTTGAAACCGGTCGACTGACTGACATCGAACAGTGCGTAAGCCATATTGAAGAGTTTTCTCTTGGGGGAATAATGGCTGTCACAGGAGAAAGAAAATGAAGCGGGTAAAAGCGGCGGCAGTTC
Organism: Candidatus Rifleibacteriota bacterium; assembly: GCA_029560455.1. The sequence continues at coordinate 1,473 of JAKQKW010000366.1, read as the reverse complement.
TTGTATTTATCGGAATTCTCGCGTTTCTGGGCGTCAGAGGCGATGGTGGCCGGCCCGGCAGCATCATGATGTCGGGTAATTTTGAAATAGATGAAATCATGCTCTCATTCAGAGTGCCCGGGCAGATTGTCGAACGGCCTGTTAACGAAGGGCAGACCCTGGCTTCAGGAACTCTGATCGCCAGGCTCGACTCTGAAGAATTTTGCCTGGCGGTTGCCCGTGCCGCGGCGACTCTTGAATCAGACCGTGCCGCTCTTGCCGAACTCGAAAATGGCTCACGCGCCGAAGAAAAAGCTCAGGCGCTGGCACAGCTGCAACAGGTCTGCTTGATGCTGCAACAGCTTGAAAATGGCGCAAGACCTCAGGAAAAAGACTCTGCCCGGGCTGCAATGCGGCAGGCCGAAGCCGCACTGGCGAAACAGAAGGCGCTTCTCGAAGAAAGTGTCAGAGATGAAAAGCGCTTTTCTGCTCTTTTCGCTGAAAATGCGATCAGCGAAAAAGATTATCAGGCAGCAAGAACCAGAGCTGACTCAGCCAGAGCGGCATTGCGTGAGACGCAGGCACGACTCGAATCGGCGCGACAGGCTCTCAGTCTGACTGATGCCGGCCCCAGAAATGAAGAAATTGCCAGAGCCCGGGCTTCGGTTCAGGTGGCAAGTGCTGCCGCCGACCTGGTTCTGGCCGGCCCGCGATCTGAAAGAATCCTGCGCGAAAGAGCTAGGGTCGCCGCTTCTGAGGCTGCTTTGAAACAGGCTGAGCTGGCCATGCAGTATACCAGCCTGCTTGCTCCTGCCGATGGCACGATTCTGACCGTGGCGGCTGAGCCGGGTGAATACATGCGCACCGGTCAGACAGTCGTAACCATGGGAAATCTCGACCGGGTTTTTCTCAGGGCTTATGTTAACGAAAAGCGTCTCGGGCAGATAAAACTCGGGCAGGCCGTCAAAGTGATGACCGACAGTTTTCCCGGTGAAACCTTTTCCGGCCGCATCGTTTTTATCAGTGATGAGGCCGAATTCACGCCAAAGAGCGTGCAGACACACGAAGAACGCGTCAAACTCGTCTACCGCATAAAAATTGCCGTCGATAACCCCGATCGTAGATTCAAACCAGGAATGCCCGCCGACGCTTTGCTGGAGCTGTAAAATGGACTCTGTCGTCATTGCAAAAGATGTATATCGCAGTTTCGCCGGAAAAAATGCCGTGGCAGGCGTTTCTTTAACGGTGAAACCCGGCGAAATCTTTGGTCTGGTCGGGCCTGACGGTGCCGGCAAATCTACTTTGCTGCGGATGCTTGCTTCAATTCTTGATTCTGAGAGTGGAACAATAAGCGTTTGCGGGTATGACCCGGTCAAGGAGCCGGTTGCCGTCAGAAACCGCATTGCTTACATGAGCCAGCGCTTTGCCCTGTATCCCGATCTGACGGTCGAAGAAAATATTAAATTCTACGCCGATATCTACAGCGTTCCTGAA
>JAKQKW010000363.1 GCA_029560455.1 Candidatus Rifleibacteriota bacterium | reverse complement strand
CCTTCTGAGCTGGCCAGGGCAGTACGCATCCTGCTGGCAAACCAGGCAGAAGCCGACAGAATCAAAAATGCCGCGCACGAAAAGACATTGCGTGATTTTTCGTGGCAGAAGGCGGCGACAGAGCTGCGCGCCCTTTATAATCAGCTGACTGGCGCCGGCATTGTTTCCGAAAAATTGTGAACAGAAAATAGGTGTATGCTATACTGCGAGGGTCAGTAGAGAGGAGACCGCGATGAAATTGTTTTCAGCCCTGCGCAAATATTTTGCCCTGACTTCAGCTCAGCGGCAGTTCATTTCGAAAGGTATCTGGGCCTGCAACCAGCCGCCGGCAGCAATCATCAATTTTCTTAAACCTCTGGCAGCATTTGATTCTGACCTCGACAAAGGCCGTGATCAGCTGATGAAAATTGGTTGTGGCGGCCTCATTCTGTCTTTCGTCGTTGCCATAATGGTTGGCAATGAAGTGATACCCGAATCTTCAGCTGGTATTGCCATGTTTATGGTTTTGACGCTCGGACTCGGCTCATTTATCGCCCGCTGGCTGCTCGGCAGCATGGACATGCACAACAACCTGCGAATGTTTGTCGTACCCCTTCTCAACACCCTGCAGCAGGATATGGCGCCTGGTAAAAACATGATTTTCAAGCTTGATCTGCGCGGCAAGACCTGCAAAAGCAAGATGATCAGCCAGAAACACGACAATCCCGGCTGGTTCAGATACCCGAAACTCAGCACCTATAATTTCAAGGACTACTGGTTCAGCTGTATTGCCCCACTTGTCGATGGCTCGACCCTTAAAATAACTGTCGACGACAAGATCCGGCAGCGCAAAAAAACCTATTCGAGCCGCTCCGGCAAGACCAAGTTCAAGACGAAAATCAAGATCAAAAGCAAGATAAGCGCCTCGCTGGCCATGAAAAACAAAACCTATGACCTCGAAAAGACCGGGTCGCTCACCAATCTCTGCGACAGGCTGAAAGTCAAAGATAAAAACCGGCGCAAAGCGGTTGGCATGACGGTTTATCAAATTTCAACCAGCGAAGACTCATTAATGGAACCGGCGGTATGCCTGAATCTGGTTGGTAAAATTCTTATGAACGCCGCACCGGCGAAAGCGAAAGGAGCCTGAGATGGAAAACTGCAGCATGAAAAGAGGGTTCTTCTTTCTGCGCCCCTGTGACCACCCGGCGCGCCGCCAGTGCACGCTCTGCGGCAAACCTTTCTGTGACGAACATCTGCGCATCAGACCCGGCAAAAACGAACCGGCCTGCCTCGACTGCCTGGGTAAAGAACTGCAGAAGCCTAACCGTGGCAGTGATTATGAAGACGATCTTTTCGATCCGGGCTGGTCTTATGGCTACCGCCGCAGTTTTTACTCCGGTTCGCATTATCGCCCCTGGTATATCGGCCAGGCAAATGCAAACACCAGTTTTGACGGGCATGAAGTCAGGGTTTTCGACAGTGAATCAGCTGATGATTTTGACGATGATCCGAATGCCGAAGCAGACGGATTTGACAGTTGATGCGCATTCTCTGGCTCACTGAGAATTACCCGCCCCGTCGGGGCGGCATGGCGCAGGCCTGCGACCGCATTGTACACAATCTGCGAAAAGCGGGAATGCTGGTCGATCTGGTATTTTTCTCGTGTGCGGCGACCGAAACAAGAGTCATCGAGAGGCAAAACGGCCGCGAGATCGTGGCCGCGATGGGTGAAAGTCATGCCCATGACCTTAACTGCCTGTACAACCTGCTTACAAGCCCGGCCAACCGGCAGGATTACACGCACATCGTCGCTTTTGGCGGCAATCTGCCGGTTATTGCCCTGCCGATTTTCAAAGCCTGGCTTGGCTGTCGTGCCATAACTCTCTTTCGCGGCAATGATTTCGACCTCGGGGTTTTTGTGCCACAGCGCCGACTCGCACTTTATGACGCTATTGCGGCATCCGATGCCGTCTGTGTTCTCAGCAGTGAAATGCGGCAGCGCGTTGCCAGTCTCAGGCCACAGGCCAATATCAGAATGATCACGAATGGTATCGACCTCGATATGTGGCAACCGCAGGCTTTTGACATCGACAACGCCAGAAAATGGCGTGCAGAAAACAGCAGTGCCACCAGACTGGTTGTCGGTCTGATCGGCCAGTTCAAAAACAAAAAAGGCGGCCTCTTCTTTCTCGAAAATGTTATTGCCGCCGGGCTCGAAAACGCCATGCAGTTTCTCATTGTCGGAGACATGGAACCGGCAATGCAAAGCTGGCTGAATGAAAAACAGCAGGCTCTCAAAGCCAGTGTAATGCCGTTCACCGATAGATTCGAGCTGATCTGCCGCTATCTCGCCTGTGATTTCATCGCTCTGCCATCTCATTACGACGGCATGCCAAATGTTCTGCTTGAAGCCGGAGCCCTTGGTCTGCCGGTGATCGCCGCCAGAACCGGCGGTATCAGCGAAGTACTGCCTGCCGAAACGCAGACTTTGACTTTCCACCCGGGCGACGCAGAAGGCTGCCGCCAGGCACTGCAGAACGCCGTTTTCATGTCTGCCGACAACCGACAACTGGCCGGCAAAGCGCTGCAGACAAGAATAAACAATGACTTTACCGTTGCCAGAGAAACTTCAGCTTATCTTCAGCTGATAAATTCAATATAAAAGAGGAATTTATGACAACCAGAAAAATCGCCGGTCTCATCACTCTGATGCTAAGCATCTGCATTTCTTTGTTTGTTGCCGGTTGCGGCGAGCAAAAAGCACCAGCCACACCGGCACCGGCAGTACAACCTGCTGCGGGCAGTCAGCCGGAATCAGCCCGACCGGCCGGCGAGTCTGGCGAAAGTTATCTGGCACGTTTTAAATTCAAGGCCGGCGACGGTTCAGAAGCCCTAAGTATCAAGCGTTACAAAGACCATGACAAGATCGAACTGAGTTTTGAAGGAACCACCTCGGTTTTTAAAGGCAGAACCGAAGTGGCCGACCGGGTAAAATACAAGGAAGTTGCCGGCGAAGCAGGCGAAAAGCAGCTGGTGGCAGAGGTAAAAATCAAACCCGACAGCGTCAAACTTGTCGATGAAAAAGAAGCACTGATCTGGAAAATCAAATTCAACGACGACAAGATCAAGATCAGTGACAACGAAGACGGCAACAATTCATGCGAAATCAAGATCAAATCGGCTGATAAGGGCGAGATTCGCGACCAATCCGGTAACGAAATCGGCAATGTCAGGTTTTACAGCGACAATGGCAAGCTTAAAGTAAAAGATGCTGCCGGCGCCGAAATACTGGTTACCAAAGACAGCCAGTTTTCCCTCGCCCCCGGAGTCATTCTTTTCAAGCACATTCCCCTCGCTCACCGCGCCATCATCATTTCAGAGATTCTTCGCCGGGGCAGATGAAAACCCTGTATTACTGCTTTGGCGGTGGCCTCGGGCACTTCACCCGTTTTGTCGCCTGGTGTCATACTACCGGCGAAAAGCCTGTGCTGCTGACCAACTGCCCGGCCGCCACCGACAGCCGGTTGCTTCCGGCTGGTGTTACATGCCTGATGCCTGAACAGTCGGCTGTTAACAAAGATGGTCTGCGCGCATGGTTAAAAGAACAACTGCTTGAGCAAAGACCTGACCGACTGATCATCGATGCTTTTCCCGGAGGGATATTCGGCGAGCTTTGTGAGATGCCTGAACTTGGTGCGATCGAATGCGTCTACCTTGCCCGGATTCTACAGCTCGAAAAATATCTGCAACGGACCGATCAGCTGAAGTTGCCCACGATAAGCAGTATTTTTGAGCTCGAAAAGCTCAAGCCTGAACACCGGGACTTCAATCGGCAATTATGCGGCAAAATCAGTAAAGTCGAGCTTATTGACCCGCCTGCCCGTATGGTTGAGCACATTGCCCGGCAATTGCCTGCAGAATTTTCACTGATTCTACATTCGGGCCCTGATAACGAAGTCGAAGAGCTCTGCCGTTATGCGATAGAAACCAGTGAGATCAGGGGTTCTGCACCCCATTTTGTCGTGGTATCTTCTGGCAACAGACCAGCCGTCTGCCCACCGACAGCCATTCACTTCAATCTTTGGCCGGCGGGCTGGCTCATTGAAAAGGCCAATTCGGTATTTTCAGGCGCCGGATTCAACATTATCAGACAAATGCAGGGCACAAAAAAGCCGCACTATGTAATGCCATTTGCAAGAGCTTTAGATGACCAGTTTTTCAGGTTCGCCAGCAGCCGTTGAATCAGAAATAGCCGGCTTCGCGCAGTGCCGAAGTTAAAACCGCAAACTGCGTCTCGAGACGCTGAAACGCAGAATCCAGTTCTTCATTCTTGCCGGTCTTGATCAGATTTTCAAGTTCAAGAGCAGCCTGGTTGAGTGCCTTTGCCGAAATATTTGCCGCAGAACCCTTTATATTATGGGCAAGTCGCCTTGCATCATCATAGTCTTTCTGAGATATAGCCAACTTCAACTCGCTTACGTGTAATGGGGTATCACTGAAAAAAGCTTTAACTATGCGCCTTACCAGAGCCATATCATTCATAAGCCGGCTCTGCAGTTCCTTTTCTCCAAATACTTCCAGTTCTGAATATCCCATACCTTTCTCCTCCACTATTTCTGCGACCTGAACCGGTTGCGTTTTTTCTTTTGAAAGCCACAGCGACAGTTTCTCTACCAGATCTTTCGGCTGTACCGGCTTGGCAATATAATCATCCATTCCGGACTGAATACATCTTTCCTTGTCGCCCTGCATTGCATTTGCCGTCATTGCGATTATCGGAACAGCAGGGTTGAGCACGGAAGTGGCGCCGCTGCGAATCGTTCTCGCCGCGTCAAAGCCGTCCATCATCGGCATCTGACAGTCCATCAATACCAGCTGATACGGTTTCTGTTCAAGAGCAGCAATCGCTTCCGCACCATTATTTACAAGATCAACTTTATAACCCAGTTTTTTGAGAATTGCCAGAGCCACTTCCTGATTAGTGTAATTATCTTCAACAAGAAGAATTCTGACGTTGCGGCGATTGGCCTCAGCCACCTGATGACGGGTAATAAGAGTCTGAGAAACGGCCCCGGTGTCGAGCCCGGCTACCATTGCAAGACAATCATGCAGTTGCGATTGCCTGATTGGCTTGGTCAGATAGCCAGAGAAACCGGCCTTCTGGATCCAGGCGGCATCGCCACGATGACCGAGCGAAGTGAGAAGAATCAGCCGGGTCGAACTGACCTTTGAGTCCTGTTTGATCAGCATTGACAGTTCGCGGCCATCCATTTCCGGCATCAGCATGTCAAGAAGTGCAATCCGATATGGATCGCCTTTGTCTACGGCTTGTTTGAGCATGCTCAGAGCAGACCTGCCGTCTTCTGTCTCTGAGTAGCGACATCCCCAGTTAGCCAGCAGACTGGTAACCAGCAGGCGGTTAACCGCGTGGTCGTCGACAACGAGAATGCGGATTCCCTTGATATCAGCAACCGGCAGTTCTTCTGTGTGATTTTTTTCAGCCTGTTTACGGAAACAGGCAGTAAACCAGAATTTTGATCCTTCATGCAGCCGGCTCTCTACACCAATCTTGCCGCCCAGCAAAGTGGCAAGCTGTTTTGAAATGGCCAGTCCAAGGCCGGTTCCACCGAACTTGCGGGTTGTTGAACCATCCACCTGGGTAAACAGGTTGAAAAGACGCCCAAGACTATCTTCTGGAATCCCGATTCCGGTATCTTTGATGATAAACCTGAGCACAACTTCATGCTCGCTCTCATGCTCATTCTCAACAGTTATGACCACTTCGCCCTTTTCGGTAAACTTGACCGCGTTACCGACAAGATTGATAATAATCTGTCGCAGCCTGCCAGGATCACCGACCAGAAATGATGGCACCTCGGGGGTAATGAGGCAGGCAAGCTCAAGATTCTTTTCATGCGCCTTGATTGCGAGCATTTCAATTGCGTCTTCGACAGTCGTGCGCAAATCAAAGTTGATTTCTTCGAGATTCATTTTTCCGGCCTCGATCTTGGAAAAATCGAGAATATCATTGATCAGCGCCAGCAGGTTTTCAGCACTGGAGCGCACGACCTCGGCATACTGTCTCTGATCTGGCGAAAGCTCTGTATCAATAAGCAGACTGCTCATGCCAATTATGCCATTCATCGGAGTTCTTATCTCATGGCTCATATTGGCAAGAAATTCGCTTTTGGCCTGGTTGGCCTGATCAGCCTGAGCGGCCAGTTCGCGCGCTCTGCTTGTGATTTCCTGAAGTTCGGCGTTCGCTTTTTCAAGTTCAGAGAGAGTTTCGGTCACTTTTTCTTCGGCAAGCTTACGCCGGTCTATATCGATTATGACACCATCGAGCCAGAGAAGATGCCCATTTTCATCGTAGACGCCCTGACCGCGTTCAAAAACCCATATAAACCTGCCATCACTGCGCCGAACACGGTATTGCATCTCATAGGGTTTTCTATTATGAATGCAGTTCCGTAAAATCTGATCGTTGGAGCGCAGGTCATCCTCATGAATAACGCTGACAAAAGAGCGAACAGCGTTGCCGATGAAATCTTCGGCAGGGTAACCGGTCAATCTCTGCACTTCGTCACTGACAAATTCCATGGTCCAGAGCTGGTCATTCAGACAGCGGTATGAAATGCCAGGAAGGTTTGCCACAAGGGTTTTGAGCCGTTCTTCACTGCGGCGCAGTTCTTCTCTGATTTTATACTGGTCAGTCACATCATGAAAAACCAGAACCACCCCTTTGATTGCCCCATCGGCATCGCGAATTGGAGCTGCGCTGTCGGCAATCTGCCTCGCTGTCGCATCTCTTGAAATCAGTGTGGTGTCACTGGCAAGCTCGATAATTTCGCCTTTTTCGAGAACTTCATGCACCGGGCAGCTTACTGGACTGCCTGACTTATAACTGACAGCCTTAAAAACATCGTTGAGATGTGTTCCCAGGGCTTCATGCAGTGTCCAGCCGGTCAGTTTGAGTGCAATCGGGTTGATTCTGGTAATTATGCCTTCGAGATCAGTTGCGATAACAGCATCACCAATAGAATTAAGTGTGATGAAAAGATCATTTTCCCTTTCGCGCAATTCACGTGATCTCTCAGCCACCAGAAGCTCAAGATCGAACTGCCGACTCCTGAGAAACCCGACAAAAACCGTCAATAAAAGGGTAATCACGACTCCGACAGCCGCCGTAGCCCCGACTGATCGCTCAAGCCTGCCACTGGCAAGATAACTTGGGCCCGGGTGAACATTCAGCATCAGACAGCGACCGAAAATGAACATCGGATAACGCAGATGCATCTTTTTGTCGTGAACGAAAGCGCTGTCCGTGCCAAAACTCGATTCTTCTGGAAAAGCCGCAAGGACCCTGGATGAATCAGCACTACAGTCGTTAACGGTCAAAAAGACCCCCTCGTTACCGACATAGCTGCCGGGAATGATACTGTTGATGATATCCTGCACTGAAAAAGCGACACAGACAAAACCTGTCAGCGCTTTTTCATCAAAAACCGGCTGAATGACTATTAAGCGCTTAGCATCCTCTGTCGTATCGATACGGCTGCCAAAAAATTCAGAACAAACCAGGCCCGTCTTCGAGGCCTCGTCGATAAGCTTTTTGAACTCAGGGCCACCATATAAATTATACCCCTGCCAGCGCTGATTAGCCTCGAAAGGAAAAACGAAAGCAATCGGGAAATAAACATTGGAAGATGCGACTGGTACTCTTTTTCTGTTCTGGTCGAGAGAAAACAGGAAAAAGTTCTCGAAGCCCTGACTTTTAATCTCGTCAGTAAACACAGCAACATCTGAAGCTGGCAGCTTCGGAACCCAGGCCCACGCCTGTACTGACAGCGACCTCGCCAGAGGCCTGACAAAATAGGAAAATTCGTCGTAAGTTTTTCTGATCTTACCATGGCCCAGAAGGTTGGCAAGCTGCTCAAGATCTCGGCGAAGCTGTTTAAAGGAGGCGCTGACCAGCTGATTCTTTGCGTCGGCGATCCAGCGAAACTCCTGCCGGTTTCTTGTGGCTTCAGTTTCCTGAATGAGGTTGGTGATAAAAAGGGTCGCCAGAAGACCAAAAACCAGAGAAATGATTGTTTCTGCGTGGGCCAGCAGCCACAATGATTGTTTCAGTGGAATTGTTTCGCGCCAGAGAAGCAGAAAAAAACTCAGCAGGGCGACAAAAGAAAGCAGCATGTTTGTCTTGATGACCCGCAGACGAATCTGCATCACCAGACTTTTCCATTCATCTGCCAGCACGTCAATGCAAAGAAGCATAAGAACTTCATTGGTTTTCTGATCAGGCACCGGCACCAATGTCGAAATGAATGTACCGTACTCGTCGGTGTAGGGACCGATTACCGCTGGCTTACCATCGTCAAAAACCTTCCATATTCTGGGATCCGGCTTTTCATACACCGTACCGACCGGAGAAGCAAGAGGGTCATCAGCTGCGTAGTTCTCCGGGCCAAAAACCAGCACAGAATCTTTTTTTGCAATGGTGTAAATCCCGTTCAGACCAGAATTTGAGCGGCTATAAGCCTGCATCTGACTTCTCAACCTTAGAAAAGATGGATTTTTTTCGTCTTCGGCAGTGAAAGTCAGGGCGCGAATATGGTCAGGATTCAATGTTTGAGCTATGGCAACAGCATTTCTTAGAGTTTCATGGCGAAACTCACGGTCGTATGCCTTGCCACGCCAGTCGGTAACCCACCAACCGACAACCAGAAGCATCAGTATCAATGATGGCAGTAACAGTCGGCGAAAAGACGCTGAATCTTCACTTTCTGGCATTTTGCGGCGAAAATGCAGCCAGAGGCCTGTCATTATCAAAATGGCGCAAAGGGCTCTAAAAGCGACTGTCGGCAAACCCGCGACGGCTTCAAATACCTCTGAGTTAATGCTGTTTGATGGCCAGAGAGCTGAGGGCGAAACCAGAATGCCAGCAAAAATTCCATAAAAAACCATAAAAATGACAGACAGCATAAGTTGCCGGCTGCCAGTGTGTCTCGTCTCATACATAAGAACCCATGCCGCCAGCAATGAGCCCGGTAATGCCAGAAAATAACGGCAACCGGTAATAAGGGCATCAAGGCCATAAAATCCGCAAAGGCTGGCCAGCATCAGCAATAAGAGGCTAAACCAGCGCGGCAGGTGTAAATCACACCGGGTCGTCAGGCTGCGTCGGCCAAATTCCAGCAATGCCAGAAAAGAAGAGGCAAGCATCATGCTGCGGGCAAAATTCAGCCAGAAATCATCTGCAACAAAAATTGCCCAGAGGTCGAGCCATTCGTTTATACCATGCAGAAAACCGAAAAGTGAAAATGATTTCCAGTGCAGTTGCGCCTCTTCGGACAACACTGAAAAACGCCATGCCACAATCGACAGCATGAAAAACGCAATGCCGTAAAGGAAATAAATATAGTCAAGCTGGCTTGCAAACCAGTTCTCTGGCATGACTCAAACTCTCAATTCTCGATCATTTCGATTTTGTATTTAAAGCATATATAAGCCCATTATATCGGGCCGCATAAAATAAAACAACCCCCGCCGCCAGAGGCGACAGGGGCTTGAATTCAGATTTTAAAGCTTGGCGCGACTCATGGCTGCCATCGCTTCGAGGCCGATTGTCAGCATTCTTTCTTTGCCCCTTGTAACCTTTTCACCATGCGGATCATAGTTACCCTCATCCCATTTAAGTGGGTTGCCGTCGACGGTAGCGATGGCGCCGGCCCTGACGCCGCGCAGAGACGCGATTACATAGAGTGCCGAAACTTCCATTTCGACGCCAGGAACGCCGGCTTTGCTGTAAAGCTCAAGCGAAGAAGGCAACACCCCGGGGTAGAAAAGATCGCTGGTAACCATGATACCGCGGCGATACGGTGCCTGAATATCTTTGCAGACCTTTTCAATTGCCTGGCAGACTTCTGCGTCAGCAATCGCCGGATAGCCAAGCGGCACCAGCAAAGGTGTGACGCCGTCCTCTCTTACCGCACCGGTAGCAATGATATGGTCACCCTGACCGAGGTAATCCTGCAGGCTGCCGCAGGTGCCGACTCTGACAATTACCTTTGCGCCAATTTTGATCAGCTCTTCAAAACAGATCGACGCACCGGCTGAACCAACTCCGTGTGAGGTGATAGTAATGCGTTCACCCTTGAAAACACCGACAAAAGTGCGGTATTCGCGATTATAGGCAAGCTCTTCAAAGCTCTCGCAAAGTTTTGCAATTTTTTCTGCGCGTGCCGGGTCACCGCAGACAAGAACGTAAGGAGAAATCTGGCCGGCTTTAAGCTTCAGATGAGGAGTCATATCAATCCCTTTCCTGTTTGGTTTACCTAAAGACTATACTAATTCCGGCGCGGCCGGTCAACTTTACTGGCTGCTCATTTTTTACACACCAGATTATGCCCTCTTATTAAGCAGACTCCTGCCTCGCGCATCGCCACAACACTCATCCAGTGCTGGTTTAAATGCAGTTTCTATAAACTGGCACACAAAATGCGTTACCTGGTTTGCATTCTTAACGAAAGGAGGAGTGTTATGATGGACCTCAGCATTCTCGTGTTTTTTCAACGCTGGTTAATAGCCAGCAACAAGGAATTGAACAGTCACCGCATGCCTGACCACCGCAACGAGGGCGACCTGAACGGGCACCCTCCGTTTAACCGGGGCCGCTGATTCGGTTAACCCCGTATCAACAGATAAAATAATGCCTGGCCTGCGACCAGCGGGCCAGGCGGCAGACAACAAAAATTCGCACATCACAGCCTCTGAAGCTTGCTCTTTGTGATAAACTGGCGAAAATTTCAACAAAACCGCATCTGGTCAAAATGAAAAAGTCTGCCCATGCCCAATCATTCCAAAGCGCCATAAAGGTTCTCAGTCGCTGCTTCAGCTTCTTAAAACCTTACTGGCATCTGACGCTCGGCGGCTATCTTGCGCTGATTGCGATCAACGCCCTTACTCTGGCTATTCCGCAGTTTATCCGCTGGATAATCGATCATGGCATCAGCCAGGGAAACCGCCAGCTGGTCATCAATGCCGTGCTCGGCCTCGTGTGTCTCGCCATGCTGCGTGGTCTGCTCACCTATCTTCAGGGACGCTGGACCGAAACAGCTTCACAGAATGTCGCCTGCGACCTGCGCCAGAAAATTCACGCACAGCTTGCCAGACTCTCGTTCTCTTACCACGACCGCGCCGAGACTGGGCAACTGCTGTCGAGAGCCGTTCAGGATGTCGAAAGGATCCGCTTCATTACCGGCAGAGCCTTCGTCAGAATCGCCGATGGAATTGTTCTTCTCTCCGGAACCGGGCTTTTTCTCATGCATATCGACCCGGTTCTCGGGCTGCTGGCACTCTCGACCATGCCATTGATCATCTGGCGGGCACTCTATCTCGGCAGCCGGCAAAGACCCCTGGCGTTACTGATTCAAAAACAATTAACAAGACTGACGACGCGACTCGAACAGAATCTGCGCGGCATACGCATTGTCAAGGCCTTCACCCAGGAAAACGCCGAAATTACAAAGTTCAACCGCGAGAACAACCGCTGGCTGTCTCTGTCTGGCCGCTCTGCCAGATTGCAGGCATTCAACGCCCCGCTTATCGACCTGATCGCCAACCTGGGCACGGTTATCGTGATTGCCGGCGGCGGCTGGCTTGTAACCCGCGGCACCCTGACAACCGGCGATCTGGTTGCCTTTACCACCTGCATCGGCCTGCTCGCCGTGCCGGTGCGGCGCCTCGGCAATATCGTTTCGGCCCTGGCACAGGCTGTTGCATCCGGTGAACGGGTTTTTGAAATTCTCGACGTGGTCTCAGAAGTGCACGATCGCCCAGGAGCCGTGCATCTGCCGGCAGTTCGCGGCACGGTAAGTTTCGAAAATGTCTGTTTTGCCTACACACACGGGCACAACATCCTCAAAGATGTTTCTTTCGAAGCCGCACCGGGTCAGATTACCGCCCTGGTAGGCCGCACCGGATCAGGAAAATCAACTATCATCAATCTGCTGCCGAGATTTTACGAAGCGACTGCCGGGCGCATCAGCATCGACGGGCACGACATCAGAGACGTCACCCTGGCTTCACTTCGCGACCAGATAGGTATCGTGCTGCAGGAAACCACTCTTTTTGCGGCCACAATTAGAGAAAACCTGCTTTTCGGAAAACCCGGCGCCAGTGAAAACGAAATGATCGAAGCAGCCATTGCCGCCCAGGCCCATCAATTCATCATTCAAATGCCATCTGGCTACGATACACCGGTGGGTGAAAAGGGCGTCACCCTTTCTGGAGGCCAGAAACAGAGGCTGGCGATTGCCCGCACCCTGCTGCGCAACCCGCGCATTCTCATTCTCGACGATGCTACCGCCAGCGTCGATACCGAAACAGAACAGCTGATTCAAAAGGCTCTCGACACACTCATGTCAGGCCGCACCTGCTTCATAATCGCCCAGCGACTCAGTACTCTGCGCCGGGCCGATATGACTCTGGTGCTCGACCACGGCCGGGTAATTGCCCGCGGGTCGCATGAGCAACTGCTTTCCACTTGCGGTCTTTACTCAGACATTTACAATCAGCAGTCACAGGTGAGCCGCTTATGAGTTTTTCAATCGGATCTTCGGGTTCAGCAATGGGGCCGCGCACTGCCATGAGCAGTTTTGGCCGGGAAAATGCCGGCCAGGCCTTCAACCCGCACGTTTTTCGTCGGCTGCTGAAGCTTTTGCGGCCGCACCGCAGACGCATGCTGGCAGCCCTGATTCTGATGTTGTTAAATTCAGCCCTGGCCCTGACCATTCCTTATCTGATAAAGGTTGCCATTGATGATGACATTGCCACGCATAATGTCGACGGGCTTTTGCAGACAGCATTCATGATGACCGCCGCCTTTATCGGCATTTATCTGGCCGCTTCACTGCAACAGCATCTGCTGGCCAAAATCGGCCTCAGGATTTTAACCGCCCTCAGATCCAGACTGTTCAGGCATCTACAACTTCTACCACTCGAATGGCACCACAAACACATTGTCGGCGTCACAATTTCGCGGGTAATCAGCGATGTTTCCGTTATCAACGACCTGCTTTCTGAAGGCGTCGCCACATTGATCGGTGATACGGTTCTGCTGGCCGGGATTGTCGGCGTCATGCTGGCTTTTCATGTTCCACTCGCCCTTGCCGCCTTTACCGTGGTGCCGCTCATGCTTGCCGCAACCTGGCTGTTTTCAAAAAATGCCAGAATTGCTTTCAGGCAGACCCGTCAGCGCATTGCGGCGGTTGTCGGGGGCCTGGCCGAAGATATTTCCGGAATCAGGGTCATTCAGGCCTTTGCTCGCGAAGGCGTTTCGGCCGACCGCTTCAACGAAGTCAACCAGGCAAACCGTGACGCCAATATCAGGGCCATGTCTCTGTCATTCATATTTCTACCAACCGTAGATTTTCTTGGTGTGCTTGCCACCGCAATCGTGCTTCTGTATGGCGGCCTGCTGGTTGCCCGCGGTGAAATCACCATCGGCGTCGTTGTGGCCTTTATCGCCTACGTAACCAGATTTTTTCAACCGATCCAGGATCTCTCGCAGCTTTACACCACTATGCAGTCAGCCATGGCCGGCGGCGAAAGGGTATTCGAGCTGCTCGATACCGTGCCGGCGATCCAGGATATCGAGTCTGCGGGAGACATTGGCGAAGTTACCGGAAAAATTGAGTTCAGGCAGGTAGATTTCTCTTATATTGCTGAGTCTCCGGTGCTCAAAAACATCGACCTGACGCTTGAACCGGGTCAGACAATGGCCATTGTCGGGCCGACCGGAGCCGGCAAAACCACGATGGCCAACCTGATAATGCGCCTCTACGATGTAACTGCAGGAGCCATTCTTATAGATGGCCATGACCTGCGGCAGTTTACCCAGTCTTCACTGCGCCGCCAGATGGCGCTGGTTCCGCAGGAACCATTTTTATTTGGCGGTTCGGTGGCTGATAACGTCAGATTTTCGCGACCAGAAGCTTCTGCCGATCAAATTATCAGGGCAGCAGAAATGGCCAACGCCCATAATTTTATCGTTTCTCTGCCGGAAGGCTATGCGACAAAAATACTTGAGGGCGGCGTCAACTTCTCGATCGGTCAGAGGCAGCTGCTGAGCATCGCCAGGGCCGTGCTCGCCGACCCACGCATTCTTATAATGGATGAAGCGACAGCCAGCATCGACACCCTTACCGAAACCCTGATTCAAGACGCCCTGCAAAAACTGCTGACCGGCAGAACCTCGCTGATTATTGCGCACAGACTGACAACCATCAAGAACGCAGATCAGATATGCGTTCTTAAGAACGGCAGCATCATCGAACTGGGCACTCACAATCAGCTCATGGCCAGCTGCGGGATTTATCGAGACCTCTATATGCGCCAGAGCTGAAATATCTTCCGACTCAGATTCTGAGTCTGCATCAGGAGTAATGTAATCCATATCCGTCAGTCTGCTTTTTTGAGCGGAACGGATACAGGCAGGAATCCCGTACTGATTAGAAAAAAGGCATTTCAGTGCGATTGCCCTTGGCCCTTAAGCAAAAGTTGACAGTTTAACAGGGTATTGTTAGCATGCCCTCATCAGAATTCACTCTTCAAGGAGAAGGAAAATGGCAATTGTACGCCCATTCAAAGGTCTGCGCCCCCCGAAAGATATCGCCGCCAAAGTGGCATCTTTCCCTTACGACGTCATCAACTCTGATGAAGCCCGTGAACTGGCAAAAGGCAACCCCCAGTCATTCCTGCACATCAACAAACCAGAGATCGACCTCGACCCCAAAATTGATCTCTATGACCAGCGTGTCTATGACAAAGCGGTCGAAAATTTCAAAATGTTTCAGCAGAAGGGCTGGCTGGTTCGTGATGCAGGCGAATGTTTTTATATTTACCGCCAGGTGATGAATGGCCGCGCCCAGACCGGCCTGATGTGTTGCTGCAGCGCACAGGAATACTGGGATGGCAAAATCAAACGCCACGAATTCACCCGCAAAGATAAAGAAGAAGATCGCCTGAAACACGTCGACCTGACCAACTGCAACGCCGGCCCGGTTTTTCTCACCTACCCCGCCCGCGCTTCAATCAATGCCATGGTTGATCAGATCACGAAAAACGCACCCGAAGTCGACTTTACCTCAGAAGACGGCATTCAGCACGTTCTCTGGGTTGTTAAAGACGCAGAATGGGGCAAAAAAATAACTGCTGAATTTGCTCAGATCCCGGCCCTTTACGTTGCCGACGGTCATCATCGCACCCAGGCTGCTGCTCGCGTCGCCAAAGTGCGCGCCGAAAAGAACCCGAAACATACCGGCAACGAAGAATACAATTTCTTCATGTCAGTCATTTTCCCGCACAATCACCTGCTGATCATGGATTACAACCGTGCTGTGCATGATCTCAACGGTCTGAGCGAAGCCGATTTCCTCAAGAAAGTCGGCGAAAAGTTCACCATTGAAAAACAGGAATACAAAAAGCCGACCGCAGCCAACACCTTCGGTATGTATCTTAAGGGCACCTGGTACAAGCTGACTGCTAAACCCGGCTCTTTCGACGCCAAAGACCCGGTCAAAAGTCTCGACGTGTCGATCATGCAGGACAACCTGCTCAACCCGATTCTCGGCATCGGCGACCCCCGCACCGATAAGCGTATCGACTTTATCGGCGGCATCAGAGGCGTTAAAGAGCTCGAAAGAATCGTCGACAGCGGTAAATTCGTCGTCGCCTTTGCCATGTTCCCGACCTCGATCGAACAGCTGATGAAGATTGCCGACAGCGGCGAAGTCATGCCCCCAAAATCAACCTGGTTCGAACCCAAACTCAGATCAGGCATGGTAATTCACACTCTCGACTGATTAATTGACTTGCCTGTCAGGGCTCAACGCTTTATCTTTAATTAAAGCTTTGAGCCCTGATTCTTTTTTCTGGAGCAAAAACATGAAAGCATTTGTTGACCATGATATCTGCATCGGCTGTGGCCAGTGCGAAATGATCTGCCCCGCTGTTTTCAAACTGAA